>CACNGE010000004.1 GCA_902619855.1 uncultured Bacteroidota bacterium | reverse complement strand
AAAACAAACTTCGCGTCACTGCAACTGATTTGGAAACAACTATGTCTGCTGTCATCGAAGTTGAATCTGATGACAGTGGCAGCATCGCAGTACCAGCTCGCTTGTTACTTGAAACCATCAAAACTTTTCCAGAGCAGCCATTGACGTTTACCATGACCGATCAGAACACATTGGAAATCAGCTCGAGTTCAGGGAAATATGCAGTGGCATATGCAACTGCTGAAGAGTTTCCAAAAGCTGCCAGTTTGAGTGATGCAAGTCAAATAAGTATTCTTGGAAATGTGCTTGGTACAGCGATCAACAGTACTTTATTTGCCTCTGGTAATGACGATCTTCGACCTGTGATGAGTGGGGTGTTTTTTCAGTTTTCATCAACTGGTTTAACTTTTGTTGCTACAGATGCCCACAAACTGGTACGTTATATTCGAACAGACATCACCAGCGACGAAACGGCAGAGTTTATCATGCCCAAAAAACCATTGACTTTATTGAAGTCCATTTTGACTGGAACAGAAGTTGAGGTGCAACTAGAATACAACAATAGTAATGCCCACTTTACCTTTGAAGATATCGAATTGACTTGTCGTCTGATTGATGGAAAATACCCTAATTACGAAGCTGTAATCCCCATAGACAATCCAAATGTACTGACCATTGATCGGAATTTGTTTTTAACAACCATGAAGCGTGTGAGTATATTTTCAAACAAAACAACGCATCAGGTTCGACTAAAATTGGCAGGTGCAGAACTCAATATTTCTGCTGAGGATATCGACTATAGCAACCGTGCTGATGAGCGTATTAGTTGCTCGTTTCAAGGGAGTGATATGGAAATTGGCTTTAATGCTCGTTTTTTAATCGAAATGCTGAACAATATGACCTGTAAAGAGGTGCAGTTTGAGATGTCATTGCCCAACCGAGCAGGTTTACTCACCCCTATTGACGGAACTGACGAGAATGAGCATATTACGATGTTGGTGATGCCGGTTATGCTCAACAATTAAATTCTACAATATATAATCGGTACTGATAAACTTAGATTTTTTAGATGCCATTAAGCGCTCTAAAATCACGTTGTTGGTATCATTCACTTTCGAAGCGAGGAAAGTTCGAATCGAGAAGGAACGCAGCGCATCGTGAACACTCAATGTACTCACTGCCGAGTCCTTTCGCCCTGTGAAAGGGTAAACATCAGGACCTCGCTGGCAAGAGCTATTCAAATTCACACGACATACAAGGTTGGCAAGGGTGTCGATGAGTGGTGCCAACTGATTGACGTCTTTACCAAAAAGACTTACTTGCTGACCATATGAGGATGAAGACATATCATCCAATGGCTGCTGAATATCAGTAAACGACAATACTGGAATAACAGGACCAAATTGCTCTTCTTCATATACCTTCATGTCTTGTGTAACAGGGTATAATACTGCAGGAAAGCAATAGTTAGCAGTCATTTCACCACCTCTAGCATTGATGATCGATGCACCTTTTTCAACTGCATCATCAATCAAATCTTTGATGTATGCAGGCTTGGTGGGTTCGGGCAAGGGAGTCAAAAGAGAATTCTCCCATGGCAATCCAACTTGCAATTCATCTACTGCTTTAGAAAATTTTTCTAAAAATTGTTCACGTATATCTTCATGGACATATAACACCTTGAGTGCAGTACATCGCTGTCCATTAAACGACAATGTGCCACTAATACATTCATTTACAGTTTGATCCAAATCAGCATCAGGTAAGATAATCCCAGGATTTTTGGCCTCTAGACCCAACACCAAACGAAGTCTGCTTTTCTTTGGGTGTAGGTCTTGCAGTGAAATCGCAGAACTGCTATGCCCTATAAGTGCCAAAACATCAACCAATCCTGACTTCATGATGGGTGAAGCAATGGTTCGACCTCTTCCAAATACAATGTTCACAACTCCTGGTGGAAAACTCTTATGAAATGCTTCAAGTAAAGGAGCAATCAGTAGTACGCCATGCTTTGCGGGCTTAAAAATAGCTGTGTTCCCCATCATAATTGCTGGGACCAATAAGCAAAATGTCTCATTCAGTGGATAGTTGTAGGGACCCAAACAAAGTACAATCCCTATGGGTCCTCTACGAATGTGTGCATGAACCCCACCTTCTTGGTGGAATTTAGCGCTTGCTCGATCGATGTCCTTGTAGGCAGCGATAGTATCATTGATATAATCGACTGTTCTGTCAAATTCTTTTTGAGAATCATTGAGGTTTTTTCCAATTTCCCACATGATCAACTTAACTACTACTTCTCTTTTGAGCTTCATCAAGTCAACAAACTTTTGCATGCACGCAACTCGCTCAGAAACTTTCATGGTTGGCCACTGACCTTGTCCTTTGTTGTACGCTTTGTCAGCAGCATGCAAGGCATCTAAGGCAGCTTTTTCATCCATGTTGGGAACAGTACCCAACAGCGTTGGTCCATACTCACACTTTTCATTTTCTGTTTGTATAGAGGAATACACCTCAGCAAAGTTTCCATCCCAAGTTCCAATTTGACCATCGATCAAATAGTTTGTGTGTGCTATAGTTTGATCTATAGCGTATTCTTTAGGTATTGAGGAATACGTAGATTTCATGCAAATTTTTTTACAATTATATTAAAAATTGAAACAAATCTGGTTTATTGTTGATATAATCTCCATAAAAACCTTTTGATTTCATTCGTTTTACCAAAGGATCAAAATCATCTGGGTTTTTCAGTTCTATCCCAACGACAGCTGGACCACTCGATCGGTTGTTTTTTTTGGAGTACTCAAAGAACGTTATGTCGTCTTTTGGACCAAGTACATCGGCAACAAACTCTTTAAGTGCACCAGCACGCTGTGGAAAGCGAACAATGAAGTAGTGAAGCAATTTCGCTTCCAACAATGCACGTTCTTTGATTTCTGCCATTCGAGTGATGTCATTATTACCACCACATATCAAACAGACCACATTCTTGCCATTAATTTCTTCACCAATCATTTTTAAAGAAGCTGTTGACATCGCACCAGCAGGCTCTACAACAATCGCTTCTCTGTTGTATAATTTGAGTATGGATTGGCATATTTTACCCTCTGAAACAAGGACTAGATTATCCAAATAGTTGTCACACAGATCATAGGCATCGTCTCCTACTTTACGTACTGCAGCGCCATCAACAAAGGGATCAATGCTATTCAGTTCAGTGTTTTTTCCCCTTTCTAAGGATTGCTGCATGGCTGGTGCCCCTTCAGGTTCTATTCCAATCACTTTTGTATTGGGCGAAAGGGTTTTAAAAACGTGTAAAACCCCGGAAATAAGACCACCTCCACCTATGGGAACGAGTATATAATCAATGGGGTCTTGTGCTTGCTCTAATAGCTCTAGTGCAAGTGTTGCTTGACCTATGACTACATCTTTATCTTCAAAAGGGTGAATAAAAATACTCTTAGATTGATCTTTAAATGACTGTGCAGCAGCATAGGCATCATCAAATGTATCGCCAACAAGTCTTGTTTCAATGTTCTCACCCCCAAACATACGAACTTGATTGAGCTTCTGTTTTGGTGTGGGAACAGGCATAAAAATTGTTCCTTGAATTCCAAGTTTATTACACGCAAGTGCAACACCTTGGGCATGATTGCCAGCACTCGCGCAAACGATCCCCAATTTTCTTTCTGCATCAGAAAGTTTATAGATTTTGTGATAAGCACCTCGAAGTTTAAACGATCGTATGGACTGAAGATCTTCTCTTTTGAAATACACATTCGCATCATACTGCTCACTCAACCTTTCATTGCGTTGTAGAGGAGTAATCAAAGCGACATCACGAACGATATCTTTTGCTTTTTGAATGTCCTTTATGTCAAATAGCTCAGCCAATATTTATACCAGTTTCTTCATTGCAGTCATCGAACCACGAAGTTCTTTTCCAATCACTTCAACAGGGTGATTTCGAATGATTTCATTAATTTCAATCAATTTTTGGTTGTCAACACCTGTTTCGTGAGATTTATACGAAGATCCAATGACATCAGTATTGATTTTCTTCATAAAATCAGTTAGCAATGGTTTACAAGCATGATCGAACAAATAACAACCATACTCAGCAGTATCTGAAATCACACGATTCATTTCAAATAGTTTTTTACGCGCAATTGTGTTGGCAATTAATGGAGTTTCGTGAAGAGACTCATAGTATGCTGATGCATCTTTGATACCAGAAGCAACCATCGTATCAAATGCCAATTCGACTCCCGCACGAACAAAAGCAACCATCAATACGCCATGGTCAAAGTACTCTTGCTCGCTTATTTTTTTGTCAGCAATAGCTGTTTTTTCAAAGGCTGTTTCAGCAGTTGCTGCACGCCAAGTCAATAGATTTTTATCATCATTTGCCCAGTCTTCCATCATGGTTTCAGAAAAATGACCAGACATGATATCGTCCATATGATTTTGAAACAAAGGTGTCATGATTTCTTTCAATTCTTCCGAAAGCTCAAAGGCTTTAATCTTAGCTGGATTACTCAAACGATCCATCATATTGGTAACACCACCATGCTTTAGTGCTTCAGTGATTGTCTCCCAACCAAACTGAATGAATTTTGAAGCATAGCTTGGATCAATTCCTTGTTCAACCATTTTGTCAAAGCACAATATCGAACCTGTTTGGAGCACTCCACACAAGATGGTTTGCTCGCCCATCAAGTCAGACTTCACCTCTGCCACAAATGAGGATTCCAATACCCCAGCACGATGGCCACCTGTTCCGACACAATAGGCTTTTGCTTGCTCCAACCCATATCCATTTGGGTCATTATCCACATGAACAGCAATAAGCGTCGGCACGCCAAAGCCACGTTTATATTCCTCTCTAACTTCTGAGCCAGGGCTTTTGGGTGCAACCATGATCACTGTGAGATCCTCACGAATTTTTACGCCCTCTTCAACAATATTAAACCCATGTGAGTAAGACAAAGTCGCTCCCTTTTTCATCAATGGCATCACTGCTTTGACAACAGAAGTGTGGTTTTTGTCAGGAGTGAGATTGATGACCAAATCGGCATTTGGAATCATATCTTCATAGGTGCCAACAGGAAAATCATTTGAAATAGCATTGTTGTATGAGGTGCGTTTTTGCTCAATTGCTCCGGCACGAAGTGCATAGGAAATTTCAAGCCCCGAATCACGCATGTTCAGCCCTTGATTTAGACCTTGTGCGCCACAACCAACAATTACGATGTTTTTGCCTTCCAAGGCAGCAATGCCATTGGAAAATTCAGATGAATCCATGAATCGACAACGTCCCAGTTGATCGAGTTTTTCATGTAAAGAAAGGGTGTTAAAGTAATTAGACATGATAAATTTATTTAGAGAATTCTTTTAAAATATGGGTGATTTGCATTGGAGATTTCGTTACAGAAATTCGACCAGAACGAACAAACTGCAACAACCCATATGGTGCAAGATCATTGTACAACTGTTCTGTTTCTTCTCGAAATCCTGTTTTTTCGATGACAAAAAACTCTGGGTTAACAGTAACGATATTCGCATGACTTTTTTTGATTACATTTTGAATTTGACGTTGCTCAAACAATGAATTCGATTTGACTTTATATAAAGCAGATTCTTGAAAAATGGTTTCTTCATCTGTATGATAAAACGCTTTGATCACTTCAATTTGCTTTTCGATTTGCTTCACAATTTTCATCACTTGTTCTTCTGTGAGCTTCGCGACAATCACAAAGCGAAAAATATCTTCAATTTCTGACATTGATGTATTTAGACTATCGATGTTGATATGTCGTTTTAAGAAGATGGCAGAGACCCTTGAAAGCAACCCAACATTGTTTTCAGAATATATCGATATGGTATAGGTTTTTTTTTCCATTGTTATTCAAGTCTGATATCAGAAACCGATGCCCCAGATGGGATCATCGGAAATACATTGTTTTCTTTTTCCACACAAACCTCTAATAAATAAGGTCTGTCAGATTTCATCATTTCGGCAACTGCTGCAGTCATTTCCTCACGTTCAGTAACTCGTTTTGCATCGATAAAATAACCCTCTGCAATTCTTACAAAATCGGGATTCACCATCTCTGTTGAGGCATATCGTTTGTCAAAAAACAATTGTTGCCATTGACGAACCATACCCAAAAAGTCATTGTTGAGAATCACAATTTTGACAGCAGCTTGTGTTTGGAAAATTGTACCCAACTCTTGGATATTCATTTGAAATCCGCCATCACCAATCACTGCAACAACCTCTCGTTCTGGGGCACCCATTTTGGCACCTAGTGCAGCTGGTAATGCAAATCCCATTGTTCCCAAGCCACCTGAAGTGATATTGCTTTTAGACTGTACAAACTTTGCATAGCGACAGGCAATCATCTGATGCTGACCGACATCTGTTACAATCACTGCATCCCCTTTGCTATTGGCATTGATCGTTTTGATCACCTCACCCATTGTCAAGCCTGATTTGGTGGGATTTATTTCGGCATCAATGACCTTGTCAAATTCAATTGAATCGAGCTCTTTGAATCGCCCGAGCCACTCGGGATATGTTTTTGTTTCTATGTGAGGCATGATTGTAGCGAGAGTATGCTTGACATCCCCCATAACAGCAACATCGACCTCAACATTTTTATTGACTTCTGCAGGGTCAATTTCAAAATGAATAATTTTGGCTTGTTTAGCATAGGTTGACAAATCTCCTGTAACACGATCATCAAAGCGCATGCCTATTGCGATCAATACATCACATTCATTAGTGAGTAGATTTGGTCCATAATTCCCATGCATCCCAACCATACCTACGTTCAGTGGATGGGCAGTTTCTATGGCAGACACCCCTAAGATTGTCCATGCTGAGGGGACACCTGTTTTTTCTACAAATGCGCGAAACTCTTCTTCTGCCTCACCCAAAATCACACCCTGCCCCCAAACAATCATGGGGTTTTTGGCTTGATTGATCAGCTCGGCTGCCTGCACCAAATCAGTCTCAGCTGTTTGAGGAACTGGCTTGTAGCTTCGTATGCGAGTGCAAGGTTGATAGGAAAAATCAGCACTTGCAAACTGTGCGTCTTTGGTGATATCAATCAACACTGGTCCTGGGCGACCTGATCGAGAAATATAAAATGCCTTTGCAATGATTTCTGGTATTTCTTCTACCCTAGTAATTTGATAGCTCCATTTGGTCACTGGGGTTGAGATACCAATTATGTCTGTTTCTTGAAAAGCATCTGAACCCAATAGATGTGAAGGCACCTGACCAGTGATACAAACAATAGGTGTAGAGTCGATCATCGCATCGGCAATGCCGGTAACCAAGTTGGTTGCGCCTGGACCCGATGTAGCGATGCAAACACCAACTTTACCTGAAACCCTGGCAAAACCTTGCGCAGCGTGCGCAGCTCCTTGCTCATGGCGAACTAAGATATGATTGATATGATCTTGAAATTTATAAAGCTCATCATAGACAGGCATAATCGCACCACCTGGATATCCATAAATCAAATCAGCACCCTCAGCAGCAATACTGCGAACAATTGCTTCTGCTCCTGTGATTGGACCTTTTGGGTCGTCTAATGTTGGTTTGGTGCTCATAAATTTTCGTCTGTTACACAGCCATCAGAGGCAGATGAAACTGCTTTTGCATATTTGTAAAGAACACCACTTGATACTTTGAGTTTAGGTGATTTCCATTTCGCTTTTCGTCGTTCTAATTCTTTATCATCAACGCCGAGGACAATTGTATTATCTTCTGCGTTAATGGTAATCATATCGCCATCATGGACAAGTGCAAGGGCACCTCCAATTTGTGCTTCGGGGGTGATGTGTCCGACTACAAATCCATGTGTACCACCCGAGAACCTACCATCAGTGATCAGTGCAACATCATTGCCCAACCCAGCGCCCATAATCGCAGCTGTTGGCTTGAGCATCTCAGGCATGCCAGGGCCTCCTTTGGGTCCTTCATAACGTATAACGACAACTTCCCCTTTTTGAACTTGGCCAGAGCGAATGCCATCATTGGCATCAAACTCTCCTTCAAACACTCGTGCAGGTCCACTAAAAACAAGGCCTTCCTTTCCTGTAATTTTTGCAACAGAACCCTCTTCTGCAAGGTTGCCTTTAAGGATTCTGATGTGGCCAGTGGATTTGATTGGGTTTGATACTGGTCGAATTACTTTTTGATCAACCTTAAGGGGTTGTAGTATTTCAAGATTTTCAGCAATTGTTTTTCCTGTTACTGTTAGGCAATCGCCATGCAACATTCCTTGTTCAAGCATGTATTTCATCACAGCTGGAACACCCCCAACACGATGCACATCTTCCATCAAAAACTTTCCACTGGGCTTTAAATCTGCCAAAAATGGTGTGCAATCGCTGATGCGTTGAAAGTCATCGATTGTCAAATCGATATTTGCTGTTTTTGCAATGGCGAGATAGTGCAATACTGCATTGGTTGAACCTCCAAGAACTGTAATAAGGCGAAGCGCATTCTCAAGAGATTTTTTGGTTACAATGTCTTTGGGTTTAATATCTTTTTGCAATAGAAGTTGAAGTGCTTTACCTGCATTTAGTGCATCTTTTTCTTTGGCTTCCCCAACTGCTGGATTTGACGAACAGTATGGCAACGACATCCCTAAGGCCTCGATTGACGAAGCCATGGTATTGGCAGTGTACATACCCCCACAAGCACCAGCACCTGGACAAGCATTTTGAACCACTGCTTTAAATTCTTTTTCGCCGATAGATCCTGCCACTTTTTGACCCCAAGCCTCAAAAGCAGAAACGATGTCGAGTTTTTGGTCGTTGAGACAGCCAGCTGCAATCGTGCCACCATACAGCAAAACAGATGGTCGATTGAGGCGTAACATAGCCATAAGGGCACCTGGAATATTTTTGTCACAACCCACAACAGTAACCATCGCATCATATGACATTGCTCCCATCACTGTTTCCATAGAATCAGCAATTAAATCTCTCGAGGGAAGGGAAAAGCGCATACCAGGCGTACCCATCGAAATCCCATCACTTACCCCAATTGTATTGAAGATTAGACCAACAAGATCAGCTTGTGCTGCACCTTCTTTAACATGCAAAGACAAGTCATTCAAATGCATATTGCAAGGGTTGCCCTCGTAGCCAGTTGAGGCAATACCAACCAAGGGTTTTTGCAAATCATCATCTGTCAAACCAATGGCGTGGAGCATTGCTTGAGCAGCTGGTTGGGTTGGGTCTTGCGTTACTGTTTTACTGTATTTGTTCACCTTTTGCAAAAGAATTCAGATCAAAACTATTTAATGATAAGTCGGGAATAATGATGTAAAAAAAACACCTCTGATGTCTAAATTCAAAATTATAGTTTTAAATTATTGATTATCAATATGTTAATTTAAATTATTAACGATGCCTAACAATTGTTTTATTTTCAAACTTCAAAGATGCAGTAAATTCAAGATTTCACAAATAAAAACTTTTTATTTTTCTTAAAATATAAGACCATGTTAATTTTTGTAACATTGTAGTCTATGAAAGTTGAAAATATAGACTCAAAATATTCAGTGATTCAATCGCAACGATTGTTTTTTGACAAGGGAGAGACACGATCGATAAAATCTCGCACACAATTGTTGAAAAAACTCAAAGAGGTCATCAAATCTGAGGAAGCTGCAATCAACCAAGCATTATTCATAGATTTGGGAAAATCAATCAGTGAAACCTTTCTGTCAGAGGTTGGGCTAGTTCTTACAGAAATCGATTATTTCCTTCGTCACCTCACACAACTGGCACAGCCCAAGCGCGTCAAAAGTTCTCTACTGAATTGGCCCTCAAAAGACTACATTATACCCGAACCCTATGGCGTGATGTTGCATATTAGTCCTTGGAATTATCCATTTCAACTTGTATTTACCCCATTAATCGGCGCAATTGCTGCTGGCAATACCGTTGTTGTTAAACCCTCCGAATTGGCACCTCATACTGCTGATTGTGTTGAAAACATCATCAAATTGGCTTTCCCACCTGAGTGGGTAACAGTAGTTCAGGGTGGTCCTGAAGTGGGTAAATCTCTTCTTGCAGAAAGATGGGATTTTATCATGTACACTGGTGGTGTTCAAGTTGCCAAAATTGTGGCTGCAGCGGCAGCTAAACATCTCACCCCGACCTTGCTTGAACTTGGAGGTAAAAATCCTTGCATTGTTGACAACTCTGCAAAAATCAAAGTTGCTGCAAGGCGTATCGTTTTTGGTAAATTTTTGAACTGTGGGCAGACCTGTATTGCGCCTGACTATATACTTGCTCATACTTCTATAAAAGATGCATTAGTGAAGGCGATGATCGAAGCGATTCAAGAGAGTTATGGCGCAGATCAATCTCATTCAGAAGATTATGGATGTATTATAAATGATAGTCATTTTGAGCGTTTGACAAGCCTCCTACAAAGTCAAAACATAAATTATGGTGGATACACGAATCCCAAAAAGCGCTACATACAACCAACACTAATTGAGCTTACTGATACCAACAATCCCCTAATGAAAGAAGAGATTTTTGGTCCCATCCTACCCATACTCTCCTATGAGAATGACACGGATCTTACAGCCATTATTGAGCAATATGAAAAGCCTTTATCGCTTTATGTATTCTCAGAACGAAAAAGTTGGTCCAAAAACATCATGCGTAGTTATTCATATGGAGGGGGAATCATCAATGATACGCTTTTGCAGTTCACCAATCGAAACCTTCCATTTGGGGGTATTGGAAAAAGTGGAACCGGAGCCTATCATGGAAAACATAGTTTTTATGCATTCACACACAACAAGCCTTACATCAAACGAAGTAGTAGGTTAGATCCCTCCTATAGGTACGCTCCATATAAAAATAAGATAGGTTTCTTAAAAAAATTAGTGAATTGGCTGGGATAAAAGAAAAAACTGTACGAGAGGCAATTGCATATCGGCGATCTGTTCGTGCATATACCGACGAAGCACTTGAAGATGAAAAAGTGAAGGATTGCATCTATCAGGCTACTCTCGCTCCCACGAGTAGTAACTTACAACTTTGGGAGTTTTATCATGTGACAGACAAGCAAAAATGTAAGGAGATTGTCAAGGCTTGTTTTAACCAAGGTGCTGCCAGAACAGCCAATCAACTGGTTGTGGTTGTCGCGCGACGTGACCTCTGGCGCAGTCGTGCAAAAGCCAATTATACCTATTTGTCCAATGCATTTCAAGCGTCCAATGCTTTTCATCCTTCTCAAAAAAAAATGGTGCTGAACTATTACAGCAAGTTAGTACCAACATTGTACAGCACTTTTTTTGGATTGAAGGGATGGGTTGTTTATCTTTTCGCGCAGATCGTTGGGTTGTTCCGACCCATGTATCGACAAAATCGAAGAAGTGATTTAAGAGTTGTAGCGCAAAAGAGTGCTGGTCTAGCTGCGCAAAACTTTATGAATGCCATGGCTGCAATTGGATATGACACTTGCCCAATGGAAGGGCATGACAGTTTACGTGTCAAACGTGCATTGGGGATTGGTTGCAAAGCAGAAATCAATATGGTGATTGGCTGTGGGATACGAGATCCTAAAGGGGTCTATGGTAAGCGATTTCGGATTCCTTTTGAAGAGGTGTATAAAAAAGTATAGCAACAATCAAATATTAAATCGAAAGTGCATGACATCGCCATCTTGCACAATATAGTCCTTCCCTTCCACTCTCATTTTCCCTGCTTCTTTAACCTTGACCTCAGATTCGTAGTTGTCATAATCAGTATAAGAAATGACTTCAGCCCTTATAAAGCCCTTTTCAAAATCGGTGTGAATCACACCTGCTGCTTGGGGTGCTGTTGCACCTTGAAGAACTGTCCATGCTCTGACCTCTTTAGGTCCAGCAGTGAAATAAGTGTGTAGATTGAGTATCGCATAAGCAGCTCTAATAAGCTTGGCAGCACCAGGTTCTGTAAGCCCTAGGTCATCCAAAAACAATTGACGTTCCTCATAATTATCTAGCTCATTGATATCGGCTTCTGTTGAAACAGCAAGCACGAGAACATCTGCTTGTTCTGCAGCAGCAATTTTTCGAACCTGTTCGACATAATCATTTCCACTGACAGCAGATGATTCATCAACATTACAGACATATAACACTGGCTTATCAGTGAGCAATTGCATGGTCATGACATAGGCCAAACGATCATCGTCAGCGATCGATAGTGCACGTACTGAAGTGGCTGCAGACAAGCCCTCTTGTACTTGCTGTAGCACCTCTTGCTCTTTGATGGCCTCTTTATTGCCTGTGCGAGCAGCACGTCCAACTTTTTCCAATCGTTTTTCGACTGTTTCCAAATCTTTTAGTTGAAGCTCAAGATCAATTGTTTCTTTATCGCGCAAAGGATCAACAGACCCATCGACGTGTACAATATTATCGTTGTCAAAACAACGAAGTACATGCAAAATTGCATCCGTTTCACGAATATTACTCAAAAACTGATTCCCCAAACCTTCGCCTTTACTCGCACCTCGAACAAGCCCAGCGATATCGACAATTTCAACAGTCGCTGGAACAACTTTCTCGGGTTGCACAAGTGACTCTAAACGCTCCAAACGAGGATCAGGTACATTGACGATGCCAATATTGGGCTCTATTGTACAAAATGGAAAGTTGGCACTTTGTGCTTTGGCATTCGACAAACAGTTGAATAAAGTGGATTTACCCACATTGGGAAGACCAACGATTCCTGCTTTCATCGGCTATTCTTCTGGGTGCATAAAGCGCTGCTTTCCGAGTAAAGTTTCCTCAGATTCTACGTGGTTATCGTCAGGAACACAACAATCGACTGGGCAAACAGCAGCACATTGGGGTTCGTCATGAAAACCTTTACACTCTGTGCATTTGTCAGGCACAATAAAGTAAACCTCGTCAGAGACAGGCTCTTGTGGTTCGTCTGCATTTACTGCTTTTCCATTGGGCAGCACCAAATCACCTGCTAGGCTTGTACCATCGGCATAGGTCCAGTCAAAAGCACCTTCATAAATGGCAGTATTTGGGCATTCTGGCTCACAAGCGCCACAATTGATACATTCGTCGGTAATGATAATGGCCATCCTAAATTGTTTAGTTTTGCAAAAGTAAGTGCTATGAAGAACTCCAACAAATCTGCAGACAAAATTAAATCCCTCATCGACGCTTTTGATCACTTGGGTCAACAGCTAAACAAGTATGCAAACCATGAAGCTGCAAACCCCGAGGTCGATGCAATTTTGGATGAGGCAACACAGGCAGCGCAAGTCCAAAACCCTTGGTTTACAAAAGACAACATTAATACTGCTGTCGTTAACTGGGCAGCTCTGTTGCAGAGAGATGTAATCACCAATTGGATTTCGGACTATCAAGAAGCAAAATGGAGTGATGATGTTGTTGGGCTTGTTCTCGCTGGCAATCTTCCACTGGTCGGTTTGCACGACTTGATTTGTGTGCTGTTGACTGGTCATAAGGCAGTTGTCAAACTGTCCTCCAAAGACAAGGTGTTGATCCCGGCACTTGTTCGCATTTTACAACAAAGCTTTGCTGAGATCAATGAGCGTGTTCAGTTTGTCAACGATCGGCTTGGGCAAGTAGATAAGGTGATCGCTACAGGTAGCAACAATAGTAGTCGTTATTTCTCATATTATTTTAAAGATATCCCCCATATCATTCGTAAAAACAGAAACAGTGTGGCTGTACTCACAGGTGAAGAAACTGAGGAGCAACTTGCTGGACTTGCAGATGATATTTGTCTTTATTTTGGGTTGGGATGTCGAAGTGTTTCCAAACTATGGATACCTGAGAACTATGATTTTGACATCTTATTTGGTGCTTTATTTTGGCATAAAGACATGATTCACCACAATGGATATGCCAACAACTATGATTACAACAAGGCTATTTTTTTGATGAATCAAGAGGCGATCCTCGATAATGGCTTTGTCATCTTAAAAGAGGATGAGCGAATTTCATCTCCAATTGCTTGCTTATACTACAGTTATTATAAGGAACGATCGGAGGTTGACCAGCTGATTTCAACAAATCGTGAGGACATCCAGTGCGTTGTTTCCATTTCAGGAAACAACACTGTTTTGCCTGGCAAAGCGCAGTGTCCACAACTCAACGATTATGCAGATAATATCGATACAATGGAAGTGTTGTTAAAAAGTTGAAAAAAAATTAACCATATCATTAAAAGAAGCTCAACTGATTTTGTTTCTTTGCACAGAATTTGAGCTATGAAAAAACATAACTTTAGTGCAGGGCCATGCATCTTACCTGATGAAGTGATGCAGCAAGCTGCCCGAGCAGTCGAAGAACTCGATGGTTCTGGATTGTCTTTAATCGAAATCTCTCATCGCAGTGCTGCCTTTATCGACATCATGGAAAATGCCTGCGCCTTGGCATTGGAACTGCTAGGACTCAGTGGTAAAGGGTACAAAGCACTCTTTTTACAGGGTGGTGCGAGCTCTCAGTTTATCGCAACTGCCTATAACTTATTGGAAAACAAAGGTGCCTATCTCAACACTGGTACATGGTCAACCAAAGCTATCAAAGAAGCAAAGATTTTGGGAGAGGTTATTGAAGTTGCCTCATCTGCTGATGCGAATTTTAACTATATCCCCAAAGAATATAGTGTTCCAACAGATGCAGACTATCTTCACATCACCACCAACAATACCATTTTTGGAACACAAATAAAAAATATTCCTGACACCGACACTGTTTTGGTCAGTGATTCAAGTTCTGATATTTTTTCAAGAGAGCTTGACTTCTCAAAATTTGGCATACTCTATGCTGGCGCACAAAAAAATATGGGTCCAGCTGGGACAACACTTGTTATTGTGAGAGAAGATGTTTTGGGAAAAGTCACACACAGCATTCCCTCGATACTTGACTATGCAATTCACAGTTCCAAAGGGAGTATGTTCAACACCCCGCCTGTGTTTGCAGTATACACTTCGATGCTGACCTTGGAGTGGTTAAAAAATCTTGGAGGAATCAAAGCGATTGAGGTTAAAAATAATGCCAAAGCAAACTTGATGTATGGTGAAATCGATCGAAATCCACTATTCAAAGGCTTTGCAGCGCAGGAAGATCGCAGCACGATGAATGCAACCTTTACTCTCGAAAAGGCAGAACTAAAAGAACGTTTTGACAGTATGTGTGCAGATGCGCTGATCAATGGCATCAATGGCCATCGATCTGTTGGAGGTTATCGTGCGTCGATGTACAACGCCCTGCCAATTGCCTCTGTACAGACCTTGATTGATGTAATGAAAGAATTAGAACGAACAGCATAAATAAAAAACAATGGCAAAAATATTAGCCAACGATGGCATTTCACCTTCAGGTGTAGAAGCTTTAGAATCAAATGGTTATGAAGTAAGCACAACAAATGTGGCGCAAGAGCAACTGATCAATCACATCAATGAGAATCAGATAGATGTGTTGTTGGTTCGCAGCGCAACGACTGTTCGCAAAGACCTTATCGATGCATGCTCGAGTTTAAAAATCATCGGGCGGGGTGGTGTTGGTATGGACAACATCGATGTTGACTATGCACGTGACAAGGGATTGCATGTGATCAACACCCCTGCAGCCTCATCATCATCCGTTGCTGAATTGGTGTTTGCGCATCTCTATGGTGGTGTACGATACTTGTTTGATGCCAATCGTCAGATGCCTTTGGAGGGAGATACCAAGTTTAAAGTCCTAAAGAAAAACTATGCTGGTGGCTCTGAATTGCGAGGAAAAACCATGGGAATCATTGGTTTTGGGCGTATTGGACAGGAAACTTCAAAAATTGCACTTGGCGTTGGTATGAATGTGATTGCTCATGACCCATTTATGGAAAAAGCAGCGTTAAAAGTAGACTTGGGTAACGATGTAACAGTCGATTATAGCATACCGATGGCTAGTTTTGAAACCGTTATAAAAGATGCTGACTTCATCAGCCTACACGTTCCTGCCCAGGATAAACCAGTGATTGGCAAAAAGGAATTCGCAATGATGAAAAAAGGCGCTGGACTGATTAATGCTGCTCGAGGTGGTGTGATCGATGAAGAAGCACTTTTGGATGCGCTTGACAATGGCCAATTGAGTTTTGCTGGTTTGGACACTTTTGTCAACGAACCAAAACCTGCAATGAAAGTACTGATGCATCACAAAGTATCGCTGACGCCGCACATTGGAGCAGCGACAAAAGAGGCACAAGATCGAATTGGTACAGAACTCGCACAGCAGATTCATGCGATATTAGGGTAACCTCATGAAAAAATTAAAACAGCGTTGGGGGATTCGTTCCAACTTCCATTTGATTATCATTTTTGTTGTTTTTGGTATCACAGGAAGTCTATCAGCCTTTCTTGCAGAGCCCCTGACCCATTGGTTTGGACTCACTCCCGAAGACACTAATCTTTGGATTTATTGGCCTATACGCATCCTTTTAATTTTTCCAATTTATCAGGTCATTTTGGTTATTTGTGGGTTTTTATTTGGAGAGTTCCAATTTTTTTGGAAATTTGAAAAGAAAATGTTGTCTCGTATGGGGATACCAATACACAAGCTAGACAAAAAAAAATAATCTTTTGATGATTCTAAGGTTGATTTTATCACTCAGTATATTTCTGCCATCATTAGCAGTCTATGCACATGAGCTATCACATCATGAGCATCAGAAGTGCGATAAGTCCTCTGTACACTTTCACGAGTACAAAGAAAATTGTTGTTTAGATAATTTCATAGTAATAAAAACTTACAGTTTTTCTGTTAAAAATTATAAATCTTTAGTTTTTTTATTCAATTCAGAAATATTTGAAATTGAAGTTTTAAACAAAAATAAATATCTGCTTAATTCCTACAACAGGGGACCTCCTTTGAATTAATATTTTTTACCACATCTTTTTGCCCTAGACTTAAAATCCTAAAACCTACATAAAATTTAAAAAATTTAAAATGCCAAAAAATATTTATTTTAAAGCAACATTGCTTTCAACAATTTTATTATTCATTTCTTGTGATAAGGATGATACGCCAGAGGCAGAAAATGAAATGGAAGTTTTCACCAAAACTGTAATTGTCGTAACTGATCTCTCGGATGATAGCTCGGAAACCTACAATTTTGAAGTTGAAGAACATGACCATGATCACGATCATAGCGTTTTACGTCAAACTCAAGATGATGATGATCATGGAGATCATACTGTAATTGAACTAAAAAGTAATTCAGAATATAAATTTGAAATTTCATTTTTAAATGAATCAGATCCAAATAATATTATCGATATGACTGAGGAGGTTATAGAAGAAGCGGACGATCACCATGTTTTCTATGAACTTGTAGGAAATGGAATTTCATATGATTCAACATCCGGAGATACTTTTGATTCAAACTCAAATCCTCTCAATCTTGTTACCAAGTGGACAACCACTACTGCAACTGAAGTTGAAGTAGAAGCATATCTTCTACATCAACCAACTTCAAAAACCGGAAACACACGTGATGATTTTGGAGGTGCTACAGATGTAGAAATTGAATTTGAAGCTCACGTTGAGTAAAATTTTGAAAATCAACATTTGAGTTACAATTTAAATATTTTAGTGCCCACAGCATTTCTACTTTTAATGTCTGTGGGCTCTAATTATGGTCAAGTCTGCAATACTTCATTCGAAGGTAATATCATAAGCTTAGAGCAAAATATTCCCTTAGAATCAGCTGTAGTTGAAGTTATTGGTTCTAGCAAGATTGTGACATCAACTGCAAGCGGATATTTTAAACTTGAGGGGCTATGCCCCAATAGTTTAATTAAAATTAAAATTTCACACATAAATTGTCCTGATTTTTTTACAGAAATAGATTTAAAAAAATCTTTGTTTGAAAATTTTTATTTAGATCATAAAGTTGAAGAACTAAGTGAGATAATTTTAGTTGACAATAAATTAAATGATCTGTCAACTAGTTCCCAACCTTTTTCACTTTCAGAGCTTGAAAAAGAACGCTATAGTGACAGCGGATTAGCAGTAGTGCTAGAGAAAATTAGTGGAGTTAATACCCTCTCAACTGGAAACAAAGTTTCAAAACCAGTAATACATGGAATGTTTGGTAGCAGAGTAGGAATAATTTATGATGGGGTTATGCTAGAAAACCAACAGTGGGGTCAAGATCATGCGCCAAACATAGATTTAAATGCTTTTGATAGAATTCGAGTTATTAAAGGGGCTAGTGTACTTAAGTACTCAGGTAGTACCCCTGGTGGAATTATAATTATTGATTCTAAAGCACCAAAAACAATTGATACTCTTTACGGGAAAACAATTATAAATACCTTGAGTAACGGTCGTGGAGGAAGTATAATAAGTTCAATAACAAATTCGAGTCAAAATGGAAAATATATTAAGTCACAAATTACTATTAAAAAAAGTGGTGATTTAAGCTCTCCAAATTATTTATTATCAAATACGGCAAGTAATGAAAAAAATATTTCAATTACTGGTGGAAAAAACTTTACTAAAGGAAATATAAAATTATTTTTAAGTTATTTCAATACAGAAATTGGAATATTAAAAAGTTCACATATTGGAAATATAAAAGACTTGTTAAGAGTAATTGAATCAGATTCACCGGGTGTTATTAATGATTTCAGTTATGATATTAATTATCCCAATCAAGACAATACACATTACACTGCGAGTCTAGATTACAATCATTTTTTTAATATTGATAAAGAACTAAGTTTTAAATATAGTTTTCAATTTAACAACAGAAAGGAGTACGATTTGAGGATTGGAGATTTTAAAAATATTCCAGCTTTAGATTTAAATTTATCTACTCACAATGTAAATTCAAACTATACCTGGTCAAATTTTTCTGGTGAATTTGTTAACGGAATATTTTTTGAAGTTCAAGATAATTATTCAACTCCAGGAACTGGGGTGAAAAGGTTAATTCCAGACTACTTGAACACAAAACTAGGAGGTTATTTTGTTTATAATTCTAACCTGAGAAAGGGACTGAATTTTAGCTTTGGATTAAGATACCAATATAGTAGTAATGATGTTTACAAGTTTTACAGGAATTCAAGATGGGAAAATGAAAATTACGAAGACTTACTGGGAGAATATGTGATAAAAGAAGTTTTAAGTCAAAAATTAATTAGAAAAAAAGTAGTTTTTAACGCTTTTTCCTCAAATGTTGGATTAGTCAAAAAATTTAGAGATAAATATTCATTGAGCATTCATCATAATTATACTGAAAGGGCACCAAATATTGCTGAGATGTTTAGTGGAGGTCTTCATCATTCATTAGCTTCTATCGAGTATGGAGATCCATTTTTGAAAAAGGAAAGAACTCATAAAGTCTTACTTGATTTTGAAAAAAAGAATGTAAAATTGAATTATAGAATTAATCCATATTTATCATACAGCAAAGATTACATTTTAGCACAACCAGCTGGATTTGAACAAACAATTAGAGGAGCATTTCCAGTTTGGGAGTACTCCCCTATAAACTCAATTTTCAAAGGGATAGATTTAGATTTTGTTTACCAAATTAATGACTATATCAAATTCAAAAATAGTACTAGCTGGGTTGAAGCTAAAGATTATAATTCAAAAAAACATCTAGTAAATATACCTCCGTTGGTAGTTAATAATGAAATACAATTTTCATCAGACAAATTCAAAAAATTTAATGCAATAATTGGAAGTAAGTTTGTAAATAAACAAAATTTGTTTCCTAATAATAACTCTATAACATCAGTAATAGAAAACGGAGAAAAAGTTGAAAAAATTGTTGACATAAGTACCCCACCCGATGGATACAATATTTTAAATCTAAATTTTAACTGGGGCCCATATAATTTTGTATCAAGCAATTTTTACTTGGGACTATCAATTGATAATTTGATGAACAAATCTTACAGAAATTATTTGAATAGACTTAGATTTTACTCAGATGAAATTGGCAGAAATATATTATTACAAATTAAAATAAAGTATTAAACCTAGGATAGCTTTGAGTCAATAAGCTTTAAAAACTCATTTCGTGTTTCCATTTTCTCAAACGTACCACGAAAGCCAGAAGTTGTGGTTAAGGAGTTTTGTTTTTGTACACCACGCATCATCATGCACATATGCGAGGCTTCGATTACAACCGCAACGCCTTTTGGATCTAGGGTGGTATTGATACAATCGAGAATTTGTTCTGTTAGCCGTTCTTGCACCTGAAGTCGTCGTGAAAACACATCTACCACACGAGGAATTTTACTCAACCCGACAATATGCCCATTGGGTATATAAGCGACATGCGCTTTTCCGAAAAAGGGTAACATATGATGCTCACACAAACTGTAGAGTTCAATGTCTTTGACCAGTACCATTTCATTGTAGGACTCGGCAAACATAGCTCCACGAAGGATTTCGGCAGGATCCATATCATATCCCTGGGTCAGGAACTGTATCGCTTTGGCTGCACGTTTTGGGGTATCGAGTAAGCCCTCTCGATTTTGGTTTTCGCCAATGTTGTGAATAATATCTTTATAATGCGATTTAATCGCGTTGGTAATACTAATGTCGTAAGTGTCGATAGATTCAAGTGTCATAATTCTTCTTTAAGCAATTGAGTATGTGATGATAATAATTTTTTCACCTTTGGTGATATGACCGCACGACAATAGGGTTGTGATATATTGAGATTGTAATAATCATGGTGTTCTACCTCCGCTTTATAAAAAACGTTAAAGGGAGTAAGCTCAGTCACAATTGGATCATCAAAAGCATTTACTTTTGATGCTATTATGTCTTGTGCAGTAGCCAACTGTTGTTCATTATGATAGAAAATTGAAGAGCGATACTGCGTACCTACATCAGCGCCTTGTTTGTTTAGCGTGGTGGGATCATGGGTGTCGAAAAAAACTTCTAACAGAGTTTGAAAGTCAATCTGTGTATTATCATACTCGATTTGAACACACTCGGCATGACCTGTAGACCCGTTGCAAACCTCTCGATAAGTAGGGTTTTTAATGGTTCCACCTGAATAGCCAGGCATGACCGAAACCACACCACGCACACGGCTGAAAATGGTCTCTGTACACCAAAAGCATCCACTTGCCAAGGTTGCCTTTTCTATCATTTTGTTTAACAATATTCCAACAAACTTAAACAAAAAAAATGATTTTTCGGTAACAACAATGTATTTAAAAGAACAAATTTGTAATTTTAACAGATGATTCAAGCCAAAAAACTATCCAAAAAATACGGCAATTTACAAGTGCTCAACAATGTTGACCTTGCAGTCAAAGCGAAAGAAATTGTAGCAATTACTGGTCCCTCGGGGGCAGGAAAAACAACCCTTCTCAACATCTTGGGAACACTCGATACCGCTGATCATCAGCCAAATACAGCATTGCAAATCGATGGAGTTGACCTGTTTGCGCTCAAAGGAAAATCCCTAGCAAGGTTTCGAAACAAGCAGCTTGGCTTTGTGTTTCAATCGCATCAACTACTGCCAGAATTCAGTGCCATTGAAAATATTTGTATCCCTGCCATGATTGCCAAAACACCGATGAAAAAAGCACAAAAAGAAGGAATAGAATTGCTTTCTTTTTTGGGTTTGAGCAATCGAGCAGATCACAAACCTGCCATGTTATCTGGTGGCGAACAGCAGCGTGTCGCTGTTGCCAGAGCACTCATCAATAAGCCAAAACTTCTCTTGGCTGACGAACCTAGTGGAAATCTGGACAGCAAAACTGCAGCACAGCTCCATGAGTTATTTTTATCTCTTCGCGACAACTTCGACCAAACGATCGTATTGGTCACGCATAACAAAGAACTTGCAGGGCTTGGTGATCGTAGTCTGCAACTCGTCGATGGGCAATGGAATTGAGCACTGATGCGTTGCGCGACTTTCTCAATGAGAAGTCCCAACAGTACAACCATCCTGATTTTATTGCTTCCGACCCCATACAGATTCCCAAACAGTTTAACAACAAAGAAGACATCGAAATTTCTGGATTTCTTTCTGCCATAATTGCTTGGGGCAACCGAGCAAGCATCATAAAGAGCGCGTCCATCATTATGGATATTCTCGGCAATCAACCCCATGATTATATCCTCAATTCGACTGCTGCCGATTGGGATGCCATCGATCACTTTGTGCATCGCACCTTTAATATCATCGACTTGCGCTATTGTTTACAGGCCTTACAGCATCTATACAAACACCATGGCGGGCTGCATGAAGCCCTGCGCCCAAAAGCAAACGAAGCATTTATGGATGATGCCATCGGGCGGTTCAGAAGTCTTTTTTTTGAAATCAATCACCCCAAACGAACCACAAAGCACATCGCCAACCCAGCCAAGGGTTCTGCTGCCAAAAGAATTCATATGTTTTTACGATGGATGGTAAGACAAGACAACAACGGTGTTGATTTTGGTTTATGGACCGACATCCCAAGCTCAAAATTATCGTGCCCTTTGGACATACACACAGGGAATATCGCTCGGAAATTGGGGTTGCTCAAGATCAAACAAAACGATCAAAAAGCAGTGAGAGAACTCGATGAACAATTGCGAATTCTTGATCCAAAAGACCCTGTTAAATATGATTTTGCTCTCTTTGGATTGGGAGTTTTTGAAAAGTTTTAGCCTCTTTCGTTTAGGTTTTCTATCTTTGCAACAATTTTAATCCTTTATCGAAATTTTTGGATGAATATACTTCTGAAGTCCGCAAAAATTATCGATCCTACAAGCAGCTTTCACGGCAATACCCTCGATATTCTCATTCGCAAAGGTATCATTGACAATATCGGTAAGGATATCAGTACTCCCAAAGCAACAATCATCTCACATCAAAACCTCTGTGTTTCGCCTGGGTGGTTTGACAGCAGTGTCTCCTTTGGTGAACCTGGTTATGAGGAACGAGAAACCTTATCCCATGGACTACAAGTCGCTGCTGCCTCTGGCTTTACGCACATTGGCTACAATACCAATAGCAACCCCCTTCCCATCTCCAAGGCAGATATATCTTTTTTGCTGAGAAGTGCTGCCGACACCCCCACAAGCCTACATCCCAAAGCACATATCACAGTGCAAGACAACGCACAACAACTCGCTGAATTGCACGACTTATCAGCTGCTGGTGCTGTAAGCTTTAGCAATCATAAGAAATCAATTGACAACCCACACTTGCTCCTTCTTGCCTTGCAATATGCACGTGGATTTGTAGCTTTGGTGGAGTCCTTTCCCTTAGATCCTCAACTGGCTGCGCATGGGGTGATGCACGAAGGAAATATGAGCACTTCGCTTGGATTGACAGGGATTCCCAACCTCGCTGAAGAAATTCGCATCAAAAGAGACTTGGCGATTGTAAGCTATACTGGTGGTCGCTTGCATATCCCAACTCTTTCGACTGCAGAGGGTGTGGCGTTGATTCGGCAAGCCAAAAAAGAGAAAATCGATGTGAGTTGCAGTGTTGCCATTCACAATCTTATAATGACAGATGATGAGCTCGGTGGCTTTGACACACGCTTTAAGCTAATGCCGCCATTAAGAGAGAGCAAAGACCAAAAAGCACTCCTAAAAGGTCTAAAAGATGGCACGATCGATATGGTGACCTCCGATCACCAACCCATGAATATTGAGCATAAAAAAGTAGAGTTCGAAAATGCTGCCTATGGAAGTCTAGGACTTGAAACTGCTTTTGGTAGCTTATGTCAATTGTTTGGCGCAGAAGACGCTGCCCTGATGCTCAACCAAGGAAAAGAGCGATTTGGCATCGCAAAGGCATCAATTGCTGTTGGCGAACAAGCAGATATGACCCTCTTTAGCCCTGACGGAACATCAACGGTTACTAAGGAATCGATCCAATCGAGTGTGAAAAACAGTGCCTATTTGGGTAAAGAAATGAAGGGAACTGTCTTAGGGGTGATCCATAACAACCTCCACTTTCAAAATCAACTTTGATTGGCTGTACTTGACTATATCGTTCGCCAACCCAAAAACAGTACGCAAGACAAACCACCTTTGCTGTTGTTATTGCATGGCTATGGCAGTAATGAAAACGACTTGTTTTATTTTGCTGATCATCTACATCCCAGTTTGTTGGTTGTTTCGTTGCGTGCACCACATGCCTTGCCGATGATGGGATTTGCATGGTATAGCATCCATTTTGACGCTGAACAGGGTAAATGGTCTGACGATGAAGAAGCCATTGCCTCTCGTGAGTTGGTGCTGCAGTTTTTGGACGAACTGCAACAAACACATTCCTATGACCTATCAAAAGTGCATCTGTTGGGGTTTAGTCAAGGTGCTATTTTAAGCTATGCACTTGGGCTAAGCTATCCCCAGCGTTTTGCCAGTGTGATTGCTTTGAGTGGTTATCTGAATGAGAATATCTCAAAACTCCCCAAACCAGAAGAAGCGCCTGCGCTTTACGCTTCGCATGGCACTCTCGATGAGGTTGTGCCTTTTGACTGGGGACAGCAATCAGCAATGCAACTCAAACAAAAAGGGTTTGACATACAGTTTGATCACTTTCCAGTGGGACATACTGTTAGCGAAGATGGTTTTTACCAACTTTTGGCGTGGCAAAATGCGCTTCTGATTGCTCGGCAACGCATTTCGTAGCCCTAAATCTAATAGGAATGTCACTGTTATTCCTTTACCAACTGCACTGTTTGGGTGCCATTGGCTGTTTGTACACACAGCAAATACACAGCTGGCGCAAGACTGTAGGTATCGACAATGAGTTGTTTTTTGTTGGGTGTTTGCGACAGTACTTCACGCCCACAGATGTCAAAGACCGAGAATGACTGTATGTGATAAGGTCTTTAAACGGCCAAGCGATTGCCAACAGGATTGTTGTAATACGACAACAGGGGTTTGGTTGTTTTTGAAACCTCTAAGCGACTAGATCATAGGCGCAGATGTTAAAGCTATCTATAGTACCATAATCAATTCCCGATTGGTCATACAGTTCGACCACCATGGTAAAGACTTCTTTGCCTAGTTCTTGATCAGTCAATAAAATTCTTCTAAACTCACTTGTATCTGGAAAATCACAACCAATTTCAGTCAAAATATCCCCATCTAATGTATAAGCAAACATTACAGTCCTCAATAATAAAGACCCTTCTACCGACGAGGTTTGAATCGCAAGACTACCAAACAGGGTACAGTGGTCCATATATTTCAGGCAATATGCTAGCAGAACCCTGCGATTCGGCGGAAATCTGAATTTCATATCGATCGATTATATTTTCAAAACATCCAAAAAAAAGATTAGAAAAGAAAATGCTAACAGTAGAAGTAGGGTTGTTCATAAAATTGGGGTTTAATGACTACAAATATATACGAAATCGTGAGGCGATTTATTGCCATCAATAAATCGCTAAGGATACATCACATGATTGAGCAATCGCAAACGTGCTTGTTTGTTGTTGTTGACTTGATATTGAAAAAGGGCATCACCCCACTGACTTCCATTGGTAAAATCTGCCAATAACCACTTATGGTTTACGATGCTGATTTTATTGACGATCCAACCCTTTCCAATAGAGGAAAGTAAAGGGTTGCCATTGGGTGCATCGTTTTGTTCGAGCAAATAGGCCTCTAGTAGAAATCGCAAATCATCGGGACTTAGATTTGGATACGATAATTGTGCATCTCGATTAAGTGCCAACGAAAAATAAGCATGTTCGGTCTGATCTGTGACGAGCTGCGCAATAGAATCCTTAAGTTTTTCCATACGATTTGTCATCCTTTCTTGACTGGCTACAAAGGCCTCTGTCTTGTTCAAATCACTAACAAATAAATACAAGGCAATCAATGAAATAAATATCAGAAGGTATTGGATGATTTTATTTCGCATCAGATGGTGATTGAGAGATTATCGTATGCCAAATGTACGCTTTTCGGAAGTTTTTGCTGCACTTCTGCATGAAATCCTAAGTGATGACTGATGTGTGTGAAATAGGTGTTTTTGGCACCGATTTGCTGCGCCAAGTCAATGGCCTCTGCCAAGTTGAGATGCGAGTGATGTGGTTCTTCTCGCAAGGCGTTGAGCACCAATACATCAAGTCCATCGAGTTTTTGGCGCTCGTCATCAGCAATAGTTTTAATATCCGTCAAATACGCAAAAGACCCCAAACGATACCCCAAAACAGTCAAGTGATGATGCTTCCCCACCACAGGGACAATACTTTGTTGGCAGAGCTCAAATGTGGTTGTTGGATCAATTGAATGAACCTGTACAGTAGGTGCACCGGGATATTTGTCAGCACTGTTCAAAATATACCCAAATCGTTGGGTAAGGTTGTCAATCACTCGATCCAAAGCATAAATGGGGATGTCGCCTTGCCTAAAGAAAAAAGGTCGTATATCGTCGAGGCCAGCAGTGTGATCAGCATGCTCGTGTGTAAACAGTATGGCATCAAGTCGATTGATGCTGTTGTGCAGCATTTGCTGTCGAAAATCAGGCCCAGAGTCAATCACAATCGAATAGTTGTCCCATTGGACCAGAGCAGAAGTGCGAAGGCGTTTGTCACGAAGATCATCACTGTGGCAAACAGGGTGGTCACTACCAATGATAGGGATACCTTGTGAAGTGCCAGTGCCGAGGAAAGTAATCTTCAAAAAAAGTTTTATGTAAAGATATCAATTCAAACTTACTTTTTTACCTTTGTAAAAACCACTATTTATGCCTGTTTCGCTACGCGGCGATCAACCTTTCGAAAACACGCCCTCTCTCGAGGCAAAGGCATTACGCATCAACCTAAATGAAAATATCTACGGTACTTTTGCAGAGATTGGTGCTGGACAAGAAGTGGTTCGTCATTTCTTTCGCTGTGGTGGAGCATCAGGTACCATTGCCAAAACAATGAGTGCCTATGACAAAAACTTTAGCGATGCCATTTATGGCAAAGGAAAAAGCTATGTTTCAGAAGAGCGACTTAATAAAATGCTAGACCTGGAAATCAAACACCTCGAAAAAAGAATTTCCAAGGAAGATCGATCAAAGAAGATATTTTTTACCTATGCCAATACAGTAACAACAATCGATTTTGCCAAAAAGTTTAAAGGCCATGGCTGGATGGGGATCAAGTTCCAAACAGAACCCAATGGCCCATACTCCATGATCAGCACCCACTTACGCTTTCACGAAATCGATGCGCGTTCTCAGCAAGAGTCAGTTGGGGTTGTTGGTGTTAATCTTATCTATGGCGCATTCTATCAGCACGATCGCCCACGCAAAATGCTGCGTTATCTTTTCGATCACATCGACAAAACTGCCATCGAAATCGATACCATAAATTTCACAGGCCCACTGTTTAAGGATATCGATAATCGAATCCTGAGTCTAGAACTGGTCAAAAATGGCATGACTGAAGCAGTCATGTTTGGCCCTGATGGAAACAATCTACTCCCAGCTCGAGTGCTTTACAAAAAGAATATCCTCGCCATTAGAGGTAGCTTTCGCCCTGTGACAAATGTCAATATGGATATGTTTACAAGCTCCTCAGGGATGTTCTACAAAGACAAAGATGTAAACGAGAAAAATACGATGAATATCTTCGAAATTACCCTCTCCAATTTGATGGCAAATAGCACTGGCTTTATCGACGAACAAGACTTTATGGATCGCGCCAAACTGCTTTGCGCGATGGGGCAAACAGTGATGATTTCCAATTTTAAAGAGTACTATCGCCTCGTGGAGTATTTTTCAAATTACACCACCAAAAAAATAAGATTGAGTATGGGCGTGAGTAATCTGATTGAGATTTTTGATGAAAAATACTATCGAAATCTCAGTGGAGGGATATTGGAAGCCTTTGGAAAATTGTTTTTTAAAAACATGTTGGTTTACCTCTACCCCATGATTGATGAAAAAACAGGTAAGATCGTTAACAGTACCAATTTGCGTGTGTCTGCGCAAGTGAAAGAACTCTATAAATTCTTTGCCTACAACAAGAAAGTAGTTGATATCACGGATTACAATAAAGACTATCTCAACATCTATTCGAGAGAAGTGCTTTCACTTATCAACGAAGGAAAACAAGGCTGGGAAACAATGTTGCCAAAAAAAGCCACAGAACTCATAATTGAGAAACAACTGTTTGGCTACCAAGAATAGCCTTCAAAACTCTGCGCTAACCCTCTAATATCTGAGCAGCGTGTTCTTTTGTTTTGACTTTGTCAATCACACGTTCAATCGCGCCTTGCTCATCCAAAATAAAGGTTGTTCGAAGGATGCCTTCATATTCTTTTCCACGAAATTTTTTAGGCCCCCAAACGCCAAACCCATTGATCAACTCCTTGTCAACATCTGCCAAAAGAGGATATGGAAATGAGAATTTCATTGCGAATTTTGCCTGTACTGTAACTCTATCAGCACTCACACCAAGGATCGAATAACCAGCCTTTGTCAACTCCGAATAATGATCTCGTAAATCACATGCTTCGAGAGTACAACCAGGGGTATTGGCCTTTGGATAAAAGAAAATAACCACTTTTTTTCCTGCATAATCAGAGAGTGAAACTGTATTTCCGTCGTGGTCCTGAACAGAAAAATCAGGAGCTTTCATACCAACTTGTAACATTGCAATATTTTTAGATTAGTTTTGTAAAAATACAAATTATGAACAAAGCAGAGAAGGTTGTATTTGTGATAAAAACACTAGATGAATTATACCCAGAAAGTCCTATTCCTCTCGATCACAAAGACCCATATACCTTGCTGATTGCAGTGCTTCTGTCAGCACAAAGTACCGATGTACGCGTCAACCTGACAACCCCTTACCTCTTTGCAAAAGCAGACAACCCCTATGATATGGTCAAGTTGTCTGTTGATGAAATCCGAAACATCATCAAGCCTGTTGGTTTATCACCCCAAAAAGCCAAAGGAATCCATGGGCTATCAGAAATACTGATTGAGAAATATGAAGGGGTTGTGCCTGCCGATTTTGAAGTTTTGGAGTCATTTCCGGCAGTTGGCCATAAGACTGCTAGCGTGGTGATGTCGCAAGCCTTTGGGGTACCTGCTTTCCCTGTTGATACCCACATTCATCGGCTCTTGTACCGATGGGGGTTGAGCACTGGAAAAAATGTAACGCAAAGCGAAAAAGACGCCAAACGACTGTTCCCAAAAGAACGATGGAATGACCTCCATCTTCAAATCATTTGGTATGGACGTGAGTACTGTCCAGCTAGAGGTTGGGACTTGTCCAAAGATATCATTACCTCAACCATAGGGCGAGCAAGTGTGCTAAAGGCATACAAAAAGCGTAGTTCTAATTCAAAAAGCGCTCGAAAATAATTCCCTCATCGGTTTCATCAACACAAAAAGAAGCAGCAAAAGCCTTGACAAAAGCAATCGTTTCTTTTTTGGGTTGGTTATCGAAAATATAGGGTGCAGTGTAGATTTTCTCCATATAAATATTTGTCAGGAAAACGACTGCTATTGCTAAATTATTGTGTGAAGATCAAATTTCGTTCTTCAATCAATTTTCGCAAGTTGAGAATGGCATAACGCATTCTGCCCAAGGCAGTGTTGATACTCACACCTGTTTGTTCTCCAATGTCTTTAAAACTCATTTCCTGAAACAGTCGCATACGCAACACCTCTTTTTGGGTTTGGGGTAATTCATCAATCAAAATAGATAAGTCAGCGTGAATTTGTGTTTCAATAATCAGATCCTCAATGCTGTTGCTTTGTTCGATCAATCGATCCAAAACATCTAAATCTTCGTGTTTTGACTCGTGCTTGGGAAGTCGATTAATTTTACGAAAATGATCCATGATGATGTTGTGCGCAATACGCATCACCCATGATAAAAAGCGACCTTCGTCTTTGTATTTTCCAAGGCGAAGGTTTTTAATCACTTTTATAAAAGTATCTTGAAACACATCGTTAGCCAGTTCAGCATCTTTGACTTTTGAAAAAATAAATCCATACACTCGTTTTTGATAACGATCGACTAAAATTGAAAAGGATTGGCAATTTCCAGATGTAAACTGGTTAATTAGGGTTGAATCTGAAAGGGACATAACATATAACGTTTTAGAGGATTATAATAAAATTAAAAACGTAAATATGTGGTATAGGCTGAAATATTTCCACAAATATATCAATTTATTCAAATAACAAAAATTATATCGATAATGAATAATTAATAAGTATTTTTATCGATTATTCGAATCAGTTGACGAATGAAACGAAATTGCAATTGAAAAAAGAGAAAATAATTCGGGTTCGTGGTGCAAAAATGCACAATCTGAAGGATATAAATATTGATATTCCCAGTCGTAAACTGGTGGTGTTTACAGGACTTTCAGGCTCTGGAAAGTCGAGTTTGGCTTTTGACACCCTATATGCTGAGGGGCAACGTCGCTATGTGGAAAGTTTGTCATCCTATGCTAGGCAGTTTATGGGGCGTCTCGACAAACCTAAAGTGGATAAAATTGAGGGGCTTGCCCCTGCCATTGCAATCGAACAAAAAGTCAATAGCACAAATCCTAGGTCAACTGTTGGCACCACCACTGAAATCTATGATTACCTAAAGCTGTTCTATGCACGCATTGGCAAAACCTACTCCCCAATTTCCAATGAAGTTGTTTCTAAGGACAGTGTGAGCGATATCCTAGATTATATCAAAACACATAAGGAAGAAACAAAAATGATTGTTTTATCCCCTGTTACAATCGATGAAAATCGGTCGATGAAACAGGTTCTAAATCTATTTGAAAAACAAGGCTATGCAAGAATTCTAGTCGATGAGGAGGTTGTTCGCATCAATGAAGTGAAAGACAATCCACCCGCTTCCTGCTACCTCGTTGTTGATCGAGTGATTTTGAAAACAGATGAAAATGCATTGAGTCGCTTAGCAGATTCGTTGGAGACTGCTTTTTTTGAAGGCAAAGGAAACCTTCAACTCTTTTTTCCAGATGATGACCTTTCTAAAGATTTTTCAAATCAATTTGCAAGAGATGGTATGACGTTTATCGAGCCAACACCCCATTTGTTTAGCTTCAATAACCCCTTAGGTGCATGCCCAGACTGTGAAGGCTATGGCGATTTGATTGGGATTGATCACGATTTGGTGATCCCTAATACAGCACTGTCTATTTATGAAGATGCAGTTGCGCCTTGGCGCTCGTCGAGTGCCAGTCGCTACAAAAAGAAACTGATCGAAACTTCTCTTTTGTTTAATTTTCCAATCCATAAACCCTATTTTGAACTCACAGAAGAACACAAAAAAGTGTTGTGGCAAGGGAACAAGCACTTTAAAGGAATTGATGCGTTTTTTCAGCGACTCGAAAAGAAAAGCTACAAGATTCAAAATCGTGTGATGCTGTCGCGATATAGAGGTCGCACAAGCTGTACCACTTGTGGGGGTAAACGACTTCGGAAAGACACACAATATGTCAAAATCAATGAAAAATCAATTGGGGATTTGGTTGATATGCCAGCACATGAATTGTTGAACTTTATGCAACAGCTCAAGCTCAACAAGCAAGAGCAACAGATCGCTGAACGATTGGTCACAGAAATCATTAGCCGCTTGGATTTTCTCTGTGAAGTTGGCTTGTCATACCTCACACTCAATCGAAAGTCAAACAGTTTGTCTGGAGGGGAGTCACAACGAATCAATTTGGCAACCTCACTGGGTAGCAGTTTGGTTGGGTCGATGTATATCCTCGACGAACCAAGCATTGGTCTACATCCCAAAGACACAAAACGATTGATTCGCATTTTGGAAAAACTACGTGACCTAGGTAATACTGTGATTGTTGTTGAGCATGATGAAGATATTATTCGTGCAGCAGATGAAATTGTTGACCTGGGGCCTGAGGCAGGTCTTTTTGGAGGCGAAATTGTTGTGCAAGGTGCCCTAGAAGATATTCTACAATCCAATGGCCTCACTGCATCCTATCTCAACGGAAATGAGATGGTCGCCCAAAAAACAAAGCCTGTCAAACCATCAAAATACATCAAGCTGATGGGCGCACGTGAAAACAATCTAAAAAACATCGACGTGCGATTTCCGCTGCAATGCATCACTGCTGTAACAGGGGTTTCGGGAAGTGGGAAAAGCACTCTGATTAAAGGAATTCTATGGCCTGCACTGCTGAGAGAAAAGAAAATCTTTACTGAAAAAACCAGGTCAACACAGTGGTATTTGTGGTGATCTAAATGATATCACTGCTATTGAGTACATCAGTCAAAACCCAATCGGTACCTCGTCGCGCTCCAACCCCATCACCTATATCAAAGCCTATGATGATATTCGAAAACTTTTTGCCGCCCAACAAGCCTCAAAATTGGCAGGCTATTCAGCCAAGCATTTTTCGTTTAATGTCGATGCTGGTCGATGTGAAAGCTGCAAGGGAGAAGGTGAAGTGACAATCGAAATGCAGTTTATGTCTGATGTTAAATTGAAATGCGAAACTTGTGAAGGCAAACGCTTTAAACGAGAGGTTCTTGAGGTTCGCTTTGCAGAAAAAAACATCTTTGATATACTGTCGATGAGTGTTGACGAAGCTCTCGCTTTCTTCAAAAAACACAACGAAACCAAAATTGTAAAAAAAATCCAATCACTCGCCAATGTTGGGATGGGGTATGTTGCCCTAGGACAATCATCATCTACCCTTTCAGGAGGCGAAGCCCAACGAATCAAGCTGGCGAGTTATCTGACCAAGGGAAGGCATAAGGATTGCACTTTGTTTCTTTTCGACGAACCAACCACTGGACTTCATTTCCACGATATCGGAAAGTTGTTGAAATCCTTTCGTCAACTCATCGATCAAGGGCATAGCATTATCGTTATTGAACACAACACTAGTCTGATCGAACACGTTGATCACATCATCGATTTGGGACCAAATGGTGGGCAATTGGGTGGGGAACTATTGGCTTCAGGAAGTCCTTCAGAAATCAATACGAATCAAAAATCAAGTCTCTACCAACAGTTATTTGATCACTCGAAGTAGCAAGCGAAGTAAGTCGTTAGACAACTTCAATTGGACCGCAATCACAAAGTAAACAACTGATACCAATGCTGATGTCAAAACGATTTGAAGGACAGGCGATACTGTGAAGTCAAACGACTCAAAAATAACAAACAATATCCCAACAACAATCAGGGTTTTACACATATTCCACGATAGTGGATGTGCATTGATTTTATAATATAAATAAGCCACCTTTACAAGGAGAGAAACACTAATCATAGCCAATGTTGCAAGTGCGGCACCATCAATTCCATAAAGAGGGATCCACATGACGTTGAGCAGTGTAACACCCAATGCCATGAAGATTGAAAACACAAGTGTAATCTGATAAAATGAACTGTTTGCAATAATCGCACTTCCACAACCAAAAATCATTGTTAGTAGTTTTGCTGAGGAAATATATAACACTACAGTCGTGGCTGTTTGATAGCCAACATCAGGCAATAAGGAGAACAAAGCTTCGCTATTGAGATTAACCAATAAGAAAAACCAACCCGAAACCACAACCAAGTTAAGGGCGCTTTTTTTGTAAAGATTGTTAACTTCTTTTGCATTGTTTTCATTCATTGCTGTTGCTACCAAGGGATTTAAAATTTGCTGCATCGCACGTGCTGGTACTTCGACTAGCGTAGCAGCGAAAATTGCAATGGCGTAAAATGCTGTTTGCTGTATCTCTTGCAACTGCGGGATCATAAACTTATCGATGTCGATAATTAAACTCCCTGCAAATGCAGCCAGTAATATAGTGGCTGAATAGATTAATATAGAAAGAATATTTGATGGAAAATGCAAACGAATACGAACTGGATAGTAATGGTTTGCCAAGAGAATCATCAACAACAAACGAATAAAATAACCAATGACTAAGGTGATGATGAATTGATCAAATGACAACTCGAAAAAGTAGAAGGCGATCAAAAGAATGAAGAGGAAAAGTCGAGGGTAAATCTCTTTCAGGACATTGCCAAGAACAGATTGCAATTGAACACGAGCCCAAGCGTAAAACACTTCAAAATAAGCAGTGGCAACTGCCACGACAAAGATGACCCAAGTATAATCTGCAATGATGGGATTTTGTATGGAAAGGCTGTTGACAATCGAGTGATAAAAAGCAATACAAATAGACCCCATGAGCAAGGCAATCAACAATGGCAAGCAAATGACTGAGTACATAAAGCGCTGCTGCATCTCCTTGTCCTGAAATGAGCTGTAATATCGAATGATGGTCTGATGAATCCCAAAGCCAATCAATGGCATGAGCAAATTGGATGTTGCCAATAAAAAGACAACGAGTCCATAAGCCTCAGCAGAAAGAAAAGCAGGGTAAAACACCAGTGTATTGATGCCCCCAAACATAAAGGCAATGCCAATTGTGAGTATATTTTGAGAGGTTTGTTTGGCAACGATTCCCATCAGTTGTTGGATTTATTGAGGTACAAATGTAGTTCTTCAGCTTGTTTTTTTCGCGAAAAACGATGATCGGGTTTTTGGAGGGGTGTATTCGTTTTTGATTTATAACCTTCAAATACAGTTGCAATCCAAGCAGTTATTTGGTCGATTTCTGTGTATAAAAAAGCAGCTCCTAACTGAAAGTCTTCAATGATTTTGGACATATCGCCATGTTTGTTGACAATCGCCAAAATAGGTCGTCGAGCAGCCATGTAAGCATACAACTTTCCATGAATCACAAACTGACTTTGGGGGTGATCATTACCCAACAACAACAGCAGATGAGACTGTGGAAGTATATTGTCGATTACCTCTTTTGCATGGTAGCCATGAACAGTGACTTGATTCTCCATTTCCGGGGGAATTGGCTTGTTTTCATAAACGCCATACAAATGCAAATGCGCATGATTGGTAAACGCTTGATCGCAAGAGGAAAGTTGATCGAAGACAGGCCAAAGTGTTTCGATATGCTGATTGGGTTTTAAAACACCTGTATAGGTGATGGAAAACTCCTCAGACAGTGTACCCTCAAATATCCTTTCATAGCCATTGTAAATGCAACTCACTGAGGGATTTATCGCGGAATAGAGCGTTGCCAGGCTTGGTGTTGTAGTCAACACATGATCAGCCGTAGAGATCACTTGCTGTTCAATGCGCTTGTGCTTTTTTCGAACAAATGACACCATCGGCAACTCATGATTGACATAAAATTGTGTCCAAGGATCACGAAAATCAGCCAACCACTGTACATCGTGTGATTTTCGAATTGCACGACCAACCATGTGCATACTATGAGGTGGTCCTGTCGTAATCAACCACTGGGCGGGTTGCGCCGCCAAACGCTTTTTAACCAAACGAGTTGCTGGCTTAATAAAAAACTGTCGTGCATCTGGGAAGAAAAAATTGGCACGAATCCATCGAACAAAATTAGAAAACAATCCCTTTGAAGTTTTGGATTTTGTCGTGCTGTACAAACGCTTTCCAGGTTCCCAAATCGAAAGGGGATATACGTTGATGTTGGGGTGTACTTGACCAATAAAAAATGAATCCATAGGAGTTCCGGCTGGGTGCTGAACAGTAATCACATCAATTGTCCAACCCTTTTTTGCAAGTTCGTTGGTAAAAAACCACCAACGCTGCACCCCCGATCCACCAGCTGGTGGCCAGTAGTAACTTATGAGGATGATATGTTTTGTTTGAGAAGACCCCAAAGTATTATTGTTTTAATCCGAATCTCTTCAACGTTATAAAAAATACGAGGACAATCAAGCTGAAAATACCATATCCTGCCAATCGAATGCGTGAACCACGATTAATCACATCTGGCTCAAATCTAAAAAGAATCTCATGCGTGCCAGCAGGAATAAGTAGCCCTCGAAGTGCATAGTTTACACGATGATGGGAAACTTCCTCTCCATTGATAAACGACTTCCAACCATGTGGGTAATACATCTCTGAAAAAACAGCAAATGCAGTTGATGAGACTGTCGCACGATATCTCAACTCATTTGCTTTATTCATGACCAACGAAATTTGAGAAAGTCTGTCTAATGCAAACTGGTTTTGAGAGATGTTCTCTGTTGTAAGTGCTTTACGTTGTAGATCCTCACTGGCAAGGCGCTGAATTTCATCGTTGGCAGATGAACAAGAAATGATTTCCTCAACGAGCCATGCATTGCCAAAAGCACTGGGATTTACACCAGCAGTCAGACTTCCATCCTCAGCAGTTTGTAAGGTATATTTGATGTTGAGCATATTGACAACATTGGGCGAAATCTTTTCGCTCAAGTGGTAGTCATACAAGGCTTGAATACGATGGGGTTTGGCACCATGATAGCCTCCAATAGTGTTGTGAAAATAAGCAGTTCGTGCATGTGCCATGCCAAGTCGTGGTTCAAATACTCGATACCGAGTCGTGTCTTTTTGTATCGCTTTGTCGGCAGCAGTAGCCTGAAATGGACGCTGCATCACAGATTTATTCGCAAAGTCATCACTGTTGACATAATTGCGTCCAAATGACCATAGGTCGATCAATATTATTAAGGCGACAATAGGAATGACAAATTGTTTTTTATTGTCTAAGAATGCCAAACGGTAAACAGCATAAATCACAACAATGAAGCCCACTGATCGCAATAAATCATTGAGAAGCATAGTTTTTCGATCCTCCACCAAGGGGTTTAAAATTTCTGGATAAGCAGAAAAAATCTCAAAATCAGATTGATAATCAAATACAGAAACGGCAGCAATCCAAACCGATCCCAAGAGGCCCATCACAATAAAAAGACTGCGATTGAGGGCTTTTGAACGAGATGAATTGGAGGCATTCATCAAGCCAATCATACCCATAATAGCAGCGATTGGAAAACAAAGCTCTAAGATCACTTGTGCAGAGCTCACTGCCCTGAACTTGTTATAGTAAGGTACATAGTCAATCAAAAATTGAGTGAGTTGAGGAAGGTGCTTCCCCCATGAAATCAATAGTGAAACAACTATTGAGGATAGTAGAATGAATCGCCAACGCTTGTGCATCAAAAAGAAGCCAATCAGCGAAAGGAAAAATACTGTGATGCCAATATATGCAGGTGCTTCAACGATGGGCTGGTCACCCCAATATGTGCGTGCATATGAAAATACATAATGTGCTGTTTCAGCATCAACAGTTTGTAAAAATTGCGCTAGTTCACCCGAAGGGTCAGGGCGATCACCACTTCCGCCACCAGTTAAGCGTGGGATAATGAGGTTTAGCGTTTCAACAAAACCATAGCTGTATTCAGTGATATAATCAAAAGACAAACCATCACTAGATGACGTATTCTTACCCAACGCATTTTCTTTTAATGGTGAGTTCCCCCTTGTGCTTTCTTTTGCATATTCACTCGTTGCAAGCAGTTGCGTGGCGTTAAAACTAAGAGCCAATAATGATGCAAAAATCATCGCCAATAATGATTTGATCAGGAATTGATATTTTCGCTTTTGTAAAAGTTCGATCGTAAATCCAAGTGACATTAAACCCACAAGTATTATGAGGTAATAGGTCATTTGATAATGATTGGCATGGATTTGCAAGGCCATCGCAAGTGTGAGTATGGAAAAACCAAGGTATCGTTTGGTGGAAAACACATGCGCCACCCCCAAAACAACCAAAGGCATATAACCAATGGCAAGTGCTTTAGTGTTGTGCCCTACCCCTAAAATAATCAGCAAATAAGTCGAAAACCCAAAAGCAATAGCCCCTGCAATTGCGATTTGAAATTTGGGTGTGAAATACAATAGCAACAGATAAAAACTGAGCATATACACGAAAAGATAATCAGCGGGTCGAGGTAAAAAACGAATCAACTTGTCTAGTGTTCCTATAAAATCATAAGGATAGATAGAGGTGATTTGATAGGTCGGCATTCCACCAAATACATTGTCAGCCCAGTATGGCTCTTCGTCATAGTTGGCACGATGCTCCAACACTTGTCGTTGCATCCCTTGAAATTGCTGAATATCAGACTGTACGATGACTTTACCACTGAGCAAAGGATAGAAAAAAGCCAAGGATAGCAAGGCTAAAAATATGACTGAAAGGAAATGAGGAATGCTGTTTTTTATCATTAATCAAGGACTTTAATGTCAAAAATACAATTCTAAGCGTTACTTGTGCTAAAGCATTTCTTTATATTTGATTTGATGAATCTTTCATGTACAACATTATGTCTTTTTTTACTGTTCTTTTCCTCACTTGTGAGCAGTCAATACACACCCATTATCAACAGTAATCGACCTGGGTTTACACAGGGAGCCTTTTCTGTTGGACCAGGTGTTTATCAGCTCGAGTTTGGTGCCTCTTATCGTCAGGATCGATTTGCTTCACTGGCAGATGCAAAAAGCACAGGCGCAGGATTCACCCTCGATCTCAGAACAGGTTTGATTTTGCAAAACCTTGAACTGATTTATCGCGTTGATTATCACAACGACCAACTGTCTTTTAATAACCCCTCAGGAAGGTTGAGCTACAACAGAGCTGGTACAAAAAAGAATACCCTTGGGTTTAAACTCCTGCTGTTTGATCCATTTCGAAACGCTGAATGGTATAAGCCAGACACGAAAAGCTACAAAGCAAATAGAGGTATTCGAGCTGTTGATTTGATTCCAGCAGTATCGCTTTATTTGGGATCTGAATTAAGCCTAGACAACATCTACCCCTATGGAGAACCTTTTTCATCTGTTTTTAATCTGCTATCCCCCGCACTGCAACAAAATCAGATTTCAGGAGAAGTCATGTTGATTACACAAAACCATTTTTTGAATAATTTTGTGTTTGTAACAAATTGGGGAAGAAGATATTTGGGATGCCCATATGAACAAAATTATATGTCGAGCAGTTTGATGATTCCCATCAAGAAAAGATTGATGGGTTTTATAGAGCAAGTCAGTCTTGATAGCGAGTTATCGATTGATGTATTATTAACTGTTGGCGCTGTTTATCTGTTCAATGAAAACATACATGTGGATGCATTTTTGAGTCAAACGCTCAAAAACACTCCAAGTATGTTCGCAGCAGGCATTGGGGTTTCATACCGCATTGATCGATACAATGACAATGGTATCCCCCATGAGATAAAAGAACTGAGAAAACGACGCAAAAAAAATCGTGTCGATCGAAAAATGAATGCTAAAAAAATAAAAGAGTATAGTGATCGTGAACGTGAAAGAAAAAAAGCAGAACGAAAACAAAAAAAAGCATCCAAAAAGAATAAGTAATGAAGGAGTACAGCCTACATGAAGTCAAGACAAAAAAAGAATACCATGCTTTTTTTACATTTCCCTTTACACTTTATAAAGGTTGTGATCAATGGGTGCCGCCCATCACCAGTGAAGAAAAAGCAATCTTTAATCGTTCAAAAAATCCTGTGTTTATAAATGCCGATGCCAAGCTTTTTGTCGTCAAAAATGGAAAGCAAATTGTTGGTCGCATTGCTGCTTTGATCAACTGGATTGAGGTCAAAGAACAAGCCAAAACTAAGGTGCGTTTTGGGTGGTATGATACCATAGACGATCTTGATGTAAGTCGTAAACTCATCGATGCTGTTCATTCGTGGGGAAAGCAAAATGGGTTAACATATCTAGAAGGGCCAATGGGCTTTTCCAATATGGACAAAGCAGGGGTTTTGGTGCAAGGCTATGAATACAAAAACACTATGATCACATGGTATCATTACCCCTATCAAAAGAAACACCTTGAAGATCTGGGACTTGTCAAACAAGCAGAATGGGTCGAGTTTCAAATTAAAATATTCAAGGCCGAGGATGCCCCTGAAAAGGTCAAGAAATATGCTGAACTCATTTCAAAACGATACGAACTGAGTGCGCTTGAATTTTCGACTCGAAAAGAGTTGGTGCCCTACGTCGATAAGATGTTTGACCTACTAAACAAAACCTATAACAACCTACAGTCTTTTGTACCTATACAACCCTATCAAATTGCGCATTATAAAGAAAAATATTTTTCGTACGTCCATCCCAAATTTATCAAGTGCGTGGCAGACAAATCTGGCAATCTTATTGCCTTTGCCATCACCATGCCCTCCTTTTCAGAAGCCCTAAAAAAAGTGAATGGCTCGCTCTACCCCTTTGGATTTTTTCACATTATGCGTGCACTTCGAAAAAACAATAGAGCTTCGTTTTATTTGATCGGCATCGATCCAGCCTATCAAAACAAAGGTGTGACAGCAATTTTGTTTGACGCCATCCAAAAAATGTTTAACACACAAGGCATTACAGATGTTGAAACAAATCCCGAACTAGAGGAAAACAATTCGATTCAGCTCATGTGGAAAAACTATGAGCATGAACTACACAAGCGTCGTCGTACTTACAAAAAAGACATAAGCTAGTTTTTGTTTTTTACTTTTGCCACATGCAAAATGAAGAGAAAACCATAGTCGCATCGGCTACTGCACCAGGCACAAGTGCCATTGCCATTGTTCGTCTGTCGGGTGATAAAGCCATCAGTATCGCTGATCGTGTTTTTCGATCATTGCATGGCAAAACCCTTGCAAAGCAAAAATCGCATACCATTCATCTGGGTCATGTTGTGCAAAACGATAGCACGCTTGATGAGGTACTTGTAAGTTTGTTCAAAGGGCCAAATTCATACACTGGCGAAGATGTTGTAGAGATTTCGTGCCATGGTTCAATCTATATTCAACAGCAACTAATCCAATTGCTGCAAAAAGAAGGAGCACAAATGGCAGCGCCTGGCGAATTTACCCTTCGCGCTTTTATGAATGGAAAAATGGATCTCACCCAAGCAGAAGCAGTTGCAGACCTCATTGCCAGTGAAGGAGAAGCTGCACACAGAGTTGCCATACAGCAACTTCGTGGGGGAATCAGCAATCAGTTGGAACAACTGAGACAACAACTGATTGACTTTGCATCGTTGGTAGAACTTGAGCTTGATTTTAGCGAAGAGGATGTTGATTTTGCAGATCGAAATGCATTGGATAAACTATTGCAAGAAGCCCAAAACACTATCAAATCACTTGTTGATTCTTTTACTGTTGGGAATGCCATGAAACAAGGCGTTCCTGTTGCCATTGCAGGAAAGCCAAATTCTGGAAAATCGTCTTTGCTCAACGCACTTGCGCAAGAGGAAAAAGCCATCGTTTCTGAAATTGCAGGTACCACACGTGATAGCATAGAAGATACTGTCACGATTGATGGGATACAGTTTAGATTTATCGATACTGCTGGCCTTCGAGAGACTGAAGATACCATCGAAGCCATAGGCGTTAAAAAGGCCAAAACTAAAATTTCAGACGCGCAATTCCTTCTATATGTAGTGGATCCTGAAACAATGACAACTGAAAATATCAAAACAGAAGTCAAAGCACTACAGCATCAAAGCCCTTTGGTGTTGTTTAACAAGGCAGACCTTCACGATACAAACCAACTCAACAACCAGAGCACATGGCTGGGAAATATAGATTCAATTGTTATTTCAGCTAAAACAGGTGCTGGCTTGGACAAGTTGAAAAAACATCTGGTACAGCTTGTGAATCACACCAACTACGATACGATTGTGAGCAACAGTCGTCATCACAATGAACTTCAACAAACCCTCACAGCGATTTTGACTGTTCGAGAGGGCTTGTCAAGTGGTTTGAGTGGTGATTTGTTGGCAGTTGATTTGCGAACTGCACTGCATCATTTGGGTATGCTTACAGGATCGATTTCATCCGATGAACTCCTGGGGAATATATTTGCTAATTTTTGTATTGGGAAGTAATTAAAAAATTACTGTTTCACCACACGCCTTGTCACCCATTCTTTATTGTCTTTGCGATACAGTCGAATGAGGTACATCCCATTGTTGACAAAACCTAAATCAACACTTGAAGCATTGGTTTTCATCAACTCTTTTCCAGTTAGGTCATACACATGAATTTTCGAGATAATGTCTTGATTGGCTTGCACAACTCCCGAGGTGGGATTGGGATATACAAATATATCTTTAGATTGTACTCCTTTAATACTCAAGTTGGGATTTGTTGATCGTGTGTATGTGAAACCTCCGCTTTTTGAACTTGCCCAGTAAGTGAACATAATGTCGATATGAATATCATCAGACTCAGAAGTTGTCCCATTTGTAATTTTCAATACAAGAGCAGTGTTCGTTGGAGGTCTATTTGACCCAGAGCGGGGACCACCAGAAGTGCCATCAAAACCCTGAAAATCATCAAATGACAGATTGGTGTCAGATGTACTTCCCAATGCCCAAAGTGTACCTACTGGGCTCGTTCCAGGAACATATGAGCTTTCTTGATTATAATTGATCAAAGCACCACCACTATTGGTGCGAGTCAACCAAACATCATCTGTAATTCGATCTTGGTTATCCGCAGTCGTATAATCTGCATTGTTGGGCTTTGAAATAGTAATCTGTGATCCATTCCAAACAGTTTGGGAAAAACATAGTAAAGGGGTGATTAAGAGTAAAATATATTTCATAACAGTAGTTTTTTTTTAAAGATACAATTCTTACGCCAATTGCATTTTATCTTCTAGCAGAAACACCTATTTTTGAAAAAAACTATGAAATTTCTTCTGCTCTTTGCGTTCTTCATTTCTGGCATTGCGCATACACAAACGATTTTAAATTCAGAATCGTTATTGAATCACTCCACTAATAAACTCAAAACACAAATCAATCTCTCTTTAGACTGGGAATCAGGCAACGAAAATACGTTTGCTTCTTTTAATCAAATATTAATGGGAACGAAACAAGGGCGTCAACTGTGGCGACTCATCGTGGGGCATGACTACGAAGATGATGAAGGGGAAATTGTTGCAAATGACTGGAGTGCACAGCTTCGCCTAAACCATTTTGTCAGCGATAAAAACTCGATCTATGGCTTTATTCAGACACAAAATATCAAGGTGTTACAGATGAACCATCGTCAACTTGTCGGAGGTGGCTATCGTCATTCGCTGTTCAACAACGATCGCCAGTACATCGATCTTGCAGCTGGTTTGTTTTATGAAGATGAAGAATACCCTGATCTTCAAACACATAAATATCGATTCAATATGAATATGTTTTTGCGTGTCAAACTGCTTGAAAAATTGTATTTCAATTGTGTAACCTACTTCCAAGTCAACACAAAAGATGCAAACGATATCCGATTTTTTGTTGAGCCAAAAATCAATTTTAAACAAGACAAATTTGCCTTATCCATTGGCGCACAAAACAGGTATAATTCAACCCCATATTCACAAAACAAAAAGAACGATCTCTTGTCTCGAGTTGCACTAATAATCAACCTATTTGAATAATGAAAGTATAATGAGGAAGTTTATTTTTTTAATTATCATGAGTCCCCTTTTTGGTTGTAACATTGATGACAAATGCGGCGAAATAATCGATAAAGTTATTGATGACAATCGATTCTTGCTAGTTATCAGATTTGATAGCGGTGGTGGAACAAATCAAGCTGATTTTGACGGAGAATTGGTAGATGACATAGAAGTAAATGAAGAAATATTTTCGAGCTTCGAAGAAGGGGATAACTATTGCGTCGAATAGCTAGTGTTTGGTCATTTGACCAGGTTTGGGTTCTTGCCCTTTCCGAACATACTGACAACAAGCAGGCAGCTGATCATAAGCCTTATCGCTGGAAACGTGGTTTTTAGTGTCATGCCCTACAGCAACGATTTGCTTTTCGATTGTATCTATGTCTGTTTTTAATCCATTGTAAATCAAACGAAGCTGTCCAGAGGAATTATCCCAAGAGGCATATTTTACCCCTTTCACTGAAAAAGCAGCTTTTTCAATTCGCTTTTTGCACATGTCACAGTTGCCAAGAACTTCAATGCTTTTCTTTTCGTTTTTTGATGAACTCTCTTGTGCAAAAGAAAGCAAAGAAAAGCTCATAAATAACACAATAAATAATGATTTCTTCATTATTCAAATTTATAAATTATATCGCAACCCCAGATACATCATCCTTCCAAAAACAGGAGCGTACACCAAGCTCGAATCAAAAGACGAAGAAAAGGGCTGATCAGCAGATAAAATGGGTTGTGCTTGTTTGTAATTCGTGAGGTTTTCACCACCCATATAGATTTCAAAATTAGGCTTTAGGATATAGGTAATCTGTGCATTCATCAATCCAAAAGCATTACTCTCAAAGCCACTCGGATGTTGGATGGTTGCAGGGATGCGCTGTGGACCTGTATAGTGATAGGTTGCATCTGCTCTCCACTGATCCCCTACATACCCAAGATTTAAAAAATATCGTTGTTTTGGCTGTAAAGGCTTTTGCTTTTTAGCAGCGACATAATCGACCTGAACATCATAAAATTTATAGGAAAAACGAGCATCTAACAGTCTAAACAAACGTGCATCCAACCCGAGCTGTAAGCTGTTTGCATTGCTATCGCCTTCAAGGTTATAAAATGATACTTGCCCTAGTGTTTCCCAATCGACAACCACCTGGTTGACAAACGATGTTCGAAATATATCTAGATTAAAATTCAGCGGAATCGAACCGATTTGAAAGCCTTTCAAATAACTGACACCATAGTTCCACGCACGCTCTGGCAGTAACCCATAATGATGGCTTTGAAGCGCAGGGATAAGTATCATTCTACCAGAGCCAAACAGTTTTTGATTTTCAGCAAATACAGTCGCTACCCGACGTCCACTACCCATCGAAAATCGTAAACTAGAGGTGTCTGTAAACGCATATCGCAAATGCGCTCGAGGGGTAACAAAACTTCCAATATGATTGTGATGATCAAAGCGAAGGCCCAACACCATGCGAAGTCGCTCGAGGCTGTCATAACTGTACTCAAAAAAAGCACCCACAGAACGATCAATTCTATTGGTTGATTGTACTTCTACTGTTTCATCATACTGATCATATGCGAACTGTAGTCCTGTCTTAAATTTATGAAGGGTGTTGCTTAGAATGGAGCTAAATACCATATTTGAAAACATACTTTTGTGGCGAATATCGTATGCACGCAAACCATAATATGACTGCTGATCGTGGTCGCTGAAAGCCAGCTGAAAACCAAAACTTTGATAGGGCAATTCAGGGAAAACATAGCCAAGTTTGAGCGAAGTTTCATAGCGTTTTGTCAGCATCTCACTCCCCCACACTGCTGTTGTGTTTTTATGCGTTTTTGGAATAAAATTTGTTTGCCCAAAAAGCTTATTGTCGTGAAGCATTCTGACATTAAAGAAAGACACCCAACCCTTTTCTGCATCTAGGTATTGAAAGCGAGTGAGGATATTCACTTGATCGGAAAGAGGCATATCCAAAAACTTATCATCATTTTTATCTATCCTCTCTGTGCGTTCATTGTAATGCACGAATAAATTTGCAGACCATTTGTTCGACAAATTCGCTTTCGTATGAACATTCAACTCATTTCCCCCCTCAAAAGAACGAAATAGATTGAGGAACAATCGCTCACTTGTCAAAGGTTTTTTTAGTTCAGAATTGATTTGACCAGTCATGCTTTCATAGCCATTTATCACACTTCCAGCACCTTTGGTGATTTGTAGGCTTTCGATCCATGTACCAGGGATAAAGCTCAAACCATACACCTGAGATGCTCCTCTGATCGTGGGTATGTTTTCTTCTGTAAAAAGTAAATAAGGGCTGGGTAAACCCATCATTTTCACTTGCTTAACGCCTGTGAGTGCATTATCAAAATTGACATCAATGGCTGGGTTGGTTTCAAAACTTTCAGAAAGGTTGCAACAGGCAGCTTTTAGGAGTTCATCGCTACTGACATTCAAAACGCTTTGTGCAGACAGAAAAGACAGTTGACTTGTTTTTTTTCGTTCAGAAACAACGACTTCGTCTAGGTTTGCGCCATCTTTACGCTTTAAAATATGGATGAATGTTTTTGAGTTTTGAATGCTGAGGGTATCGGATGTAAAACCCACATAAGAGATCACCAATTGAGAATCGGAAGGCAGTTTTTGCATCGAAAATTTGCCATCGATATCAGTAACAGTTCCTTTATTTGTTGCAAGCCAATACACATTCGCTCCTGGCAGTGGGTTGCTTTTGTCATCCCCAAAAACAGTACCTGAGAAAACATCTTGCGCTTGCACAAAACAGAAACAAAAAAAGAAAAACAAGAATCTATAAAACACAGACGCAAGTTACTATAATCATGTTACACAAAAAAGATTAATTTAGTAATTGAAAATGAATAAAAAGAAAAAAATAAATAGCGATCCACCCATTGATTTGGTTGCTGACTTTTACAGTCAAAAAAAGTTGAATGTTGATGAAATTGTAAGGGTCAAAAAAGCAAGCATACAAGCTGTTGTCAACTATAGTCTAGCGCCCTACTCAGGTAGTTTTGGGTTTGAGCAACGAAAACACTTGCTCAACAGAACCATGGTGGGTTTGTGCAAAAGGCATTTGGATGATGTAGAAAACTTAGATTTGCAACAGTCTCTTAACCTCATTTTGACACCCGAGCTCTTTGATGAACCTGTAAACAATTATTATCATCAGCTATCAGCCTCAGATTATAAAGACTTATATTCCTCCGATGATGTATTTCCGGGTCAGCCATTCATCAATCGAGCATACGCTGACAATGATTCGGAAGAGTTGGAGCAATTTGGACATGAACGATACACTGCAATGATCTCATGGATCAATCAACGCATCTACAACCAAGACACTTCAATCCATTGGAAGCTTTTTGTTTTTTTGCACAATTTGGTACCTACTCGCTCTTTTGAGTTGGGACATAAGGCTGCATTTTTATATATCAAACTTCTATTTGAGTCCTGTTTTAGGAGTTACAAAGATTTTATATACGATATTACCCTCGATCCCTCAATGCTAGATTTTCTCAACCTCGCCTTGAGCCAAAAGGATACACCTGATGAAAATTATGCACGTGAAGTCCAAGAGTTGTTTACTGTTGGGAAAAGACCTTTTGCGAAATTTACTGAAAAAGATGTCCGCGAAATTGCAAGGGCACTCGTGGGCTGGACTTATGATTACGAAAAATTGGTTTTTAGTGAAGGTACAGATCCACACGTCTTTTTTGAAGACTATAACCATGATACAGGCGATAAAGAATTTTCTTCATTTTACAACAATCATACGATCAGTGGGAAGTCGGGTGATGATGGTCAGCAAGAGTTGCAAGAGGTTGTCGATATGTTATTCAACACCGAAGAGTCAGGTATATACTTGTGCCGACGACTCTATCAATTTTTTGTTTATCCTGTGCTAACACCTGAAATTGAATCCCAAATCATAGCACCTCTAGCACAAGTATTTAAAGACAATGATCACTCTCTCGTCGCTGTTTTGCGTGTGCTGCTTGGCAGCGAACACTTTTTCGATGCTGCAATACCAAACAGCATAATCAAATCTCCACTCGATTATAATATGGGTATGCTGAAAGAACTCGAAATTACATCTGGTTATCGTACACACTGGGATGGCAATGAACTACACTATGAACAATTTAATCCCAATCACCCTGCTTTTTTGGAGCAAGAGATCGATCAAACAACACTCGCCTATAACCTTTTTGGGGAAAACCTGCATTGGAGCAACTATGACCAAGGGATGCAACTCTTTACGCCACCTAATGTTTCTGGGTGGCCTGCATTTTACCAAGAGCCGGTTTATGATATGTTTTGGATCAACTCATCAACGATCAAATCGAGAAAACAAGCTGCTCATTGGTTTCGATGGGGGCTTTGGCTTTACAGCTACGAAGATGAAGGAGTGAACCTAAAGTACAACTTGCATAACTATTTGAGTACCTATCGAAATCCTGCCAATTTTGAAGATTTTTTTAATGAGTTTAACGTGCGCCTTTGTGGAGCCCCAGTCGATAGTTCCACATATGAAATGCTAAAAAATGAGCTGCTTGGCAATATAAACGAAATGCACTGGGGGGAGTACATCAATGCCTTTTTGGATGATCCTTCAAAAGAAAATCTAAGCTCGATTCAATGGCGGTTTGATAATGTATTGTTTCAGTTTTTTGAACTTTCAGTTTATCACATACACTAGTTTATGAAGAGAAGGTCATTTTTACATAAACTCAGTCATGCAGCAGCAGCACCAATCGTGTTGCCAAACATACTACATCACGCACTGGCGCAGCAATCAGGGTCTTTTCTGTCAAACACAAACGAACATGGTCGGATATTGGTCCTCATCAAATTGGATGGAGGAAATGATGGGCTCAACACTGTTATTCCACTCAATCAACTCAGTGAGCTTCAGCAAGCAAGACCACATGTGATGCTGCCAGACGAGTCCATTATCGATATTGGAAACGCTTCTTTGGGACTACACCCCGAACTGTCAGGTTTCAAAAGTCTCTATGACGAACAACGTCTTAAAATCATACAAAATGTAGGTTACGAACAACCCGATTTTTCTCATTTTCGGTCGATGGATATTTGGCAAAGCGCATCAGATTCTGATGAATTTTTAAACTCGGGATGGATTGGTCGCTTTATCGAATCCGAACATCCAAACTGGCCAACAGCCTACCCAAACCAGAATTACCCAGATCCATTATCAATCGAATTGGGTGGAGGTGGTTCGTCGATACTCTTTACTGGGAACCAGTCTTTTACAAGTTATTTGACAACAAACCCTGATGGTTTTCACGAGGATATTCTTTTCAACTCAAATGCAGTATACCCTGATAATAATGTGGGTGTAAAATTGAGATACATCGATCTTGTCAAGTTTCAGTCCAACGAATATGCGAGCACAGTCAAATCTGCTTATGAAAAGTCTTCACTTGCACATGCCTACGAGGAGAGTGATTTTGGAGAGCAGTTTGATATCATGACTCGTCTGATTTTGGGTGGTTTAAACACTCGAATTTATATGGTCACGCTGGGTGGTTTTGATACACATGACACCCAAGTCGATCAATCGGACCACACCAAAGGTGAGCATGCATACTTATTAAAGGAGCTCAATGATAATGTGTTAAAGTTCTTTCAAAACCTAGATGAAGTTGGCAGAAGTGATGATGTATTGTGTATGACGTTCTCTGAATTTGGACGAACAATTGTCTCCAATGGCTCGAGAGGAACAGATCATGGTACAGCTGCACCTCTATTTATCTTTGGCAACAGAGTCAATACAGAAATCCTGGGTGAAAACCCTGTGATCCCAAAAGGAGTGCGATGGGAAGACAACCTCGAATCAGAATTTGATTATCGATCGATATATGCTACAGTGATTGATCAATGGCTAAACACGAATGATGGCAAATCAGAGTCCGTACTTAGGCGACAGTTTGACAAATTTGAACTCCTTCGATCAGACAATGATGCAGACCGATGGATTTTATTCCCAAACCCTGTAATTGATGTTTTCAAAATTGGCGTTCCCAAAAAGGTTTCCAGTTTTTACTATCAAATTTATGATCTGAATGGTAGGCGATACGATGTAGGAAATGCGACTGTAAGCCCATCAAAAGTGTACCCTATTTCGACCGATAATTTACATAAAGGCTATTATCTGGTTAACATTCGTCATCAAAGTGGCAACGAGGTCTTAAAATTTTATAAACAATAGTATTTTCCTAATTTGTATTTTTATAACTTTTTACCAGTAATTGTAATAAAATGAACAAAATTGCGGTCTTTGGTCTAGGTAAAGTAGGCACGTTGGTGGGGATATTGTTAAGCGATCAAATCAAGAAGAATTTGTAGTCCTATTGAAGCGCTTTTTGATAAATGTCGATATATGAAGGAATGATTTTTTGAATATCAAATACCTTAGCTCTTTCAAAAGCAGCATCTTTGAATTGGGTTAACTTATTGTCGTCGCTCAATAATTCTATTGCATAATCTGCCATTGTATCTACGTCTCTATGAGCAGTTAAAAATCCCGAAATGTTATTTTCCACAACCTCAGGAATACCTCCTTCATTTGTAGCAATCACAGGAGTTCGTGCAGCCATTGCCTCCAATGCTGCAAGCCCAAAGCTTTCTTTTTGAGATGGGAGAAGGAACAAGTCGGACGAGCAAAGGATTCTATATACATCATTGGACTTACCCACAAAATCGACAGCATCAGTCAATCCAAGTTCTTTGGTATATTCTTCTGCCGATTGCCTTTCAGGGCCATCTCCGACTAAAATCAAGCGTGATTTGACCTTTTTATTCACTTTCGCAAAAACAGATAGGACATCTTGCACACGCTTAACTGGTCTAAAATTACTGACATGTGTAATCAATCGCTCATCTGGATTTAGAAGTTGTTCTCTCGAGCATGTATTTCGCAAACGCTCATATTTTTGGATATCAATAAAATTGGGAATCACATCAATTTCCTTTTTAATAGTAAAGATATCCTTGGTATCATGCTTCAAACTTTTGGAAACGCTTGTGACAACATCAGAGTTGTTGATACTGAATGTTACAGCAGGCTTATAAAATGGGTGACTTCCAACCAGTGTGATGTCAGACCCATGAAGTGTTGTGACTATTGGAATTTTGATTTGCAATTCTGAAAGCATCTGTTTTGCCATAAAGGCTGCATATGCATGAGGTATTGCGTAGTGCGCATGTAGAAGCTCTATTTTATGAAGCCTAACCATATCAACAAGAGCACTGGATAAGGCTAATTCGTAGGGTTGGTAGTGAAACAGGGGGTAATTTGGCACATGAACTTCATGAAAGTGTATTCGCTCCAAATCTGTGTCTAAACGAACAGGCTTTTTATATGCCATAAAATGAATGTGGTGCCCTCTTTTGGACAACTCAATTCCGAGTTCAGTAGCAACAACTCCACTACCACCAAATGTTGGGTAACATATAATTCCGATTCGCATAGCTATTGAATAATTGCATTGTAGATGACACGCTGTATTTCTGAGCGCAAGTTTGTGTTGATCAATTTTGTGTTATTCATGGTAGGATAAGTTCGATTTGATAAAAATACATAAACCAAGTCATGGTCTGGATCTGCCCAAGCAAATGTCCCTGTAAAACCAGAGTGACCAAAACTCTCATCAGAGGTACATAAACAGGTTGGACCTGGGTCTTCAAACTGTTGTTTGTCAAATCCTATACCTCTTCTATTGTTCTCACTTTTATAGTATCTATTGTTAAAATAGCTGATTGTAGAGGGCAAGAAAAATTGTTGTCCACCATATGAACCGCCCTGTATAAACATTTGCATTACCTTGGCAACATCATTGGCATTGCTAAACAACCCAGCATGACCACCAACACCATTTTGCATTGCCGCTCCCATGTCATGCACATAACCTTGAATTTCAGTATGTCGATAATAATCATCGATCTCAGATGGTACGATCTGATCAACATTAACTTCGTTTAATGGCAGATAGCCTAAAGATGATGCTCCAATTAGTTGATAGTATTCTTTATCGACGAGCATATCCATTCTCTGACCATAACGATCCTCGATATATTCTTTAAACATATAAAAAGGCAAATCGCTGTATTTGTAATAAATTGAGTCTAATAAAGGACTATCAACAATCTCTTCTTTCATTTCTTCTAGGTATTTAGTGCGCAGATACAAATCATCTGTCACTTGTAATTTATGTCTCTTTTTTTGTTTTTTACGATAAAGTTTCTTGCTTGGAATATCTGAGTTGTCACGTAATGTATTATGATAAAAAGGCAGCCAGGGCTGAATTCCTGCATGATGAGAAAACAAGGCTTGGAAATTCATTTCTGCTTTGTTTGATTCTTTATATCCCTCCAACAAGCTTGATATTGGCGTTGTCAAAAACAAAGAATCCCTTTCGTGCTCCCTCATTGCCAAAGGAACAGATGCCAAAATTTTTGTCAATGATGCCAAATCATATCGATGAAACCACTGTATGGGTGTTAGTTTTGCATATCGCATATAACCAAACGACTTGTGATAGATCACCTTTCCTGATTTTGCAATCAAAATTTGCATGCCAGGGGCAATGCTATCATTGATGGCTTGATTTGCCATTTCATCAATGTTTTGCAACACCTTATCATCCATCCCAACCTGACGAGGATGACCATATGAAAGACGCTCCAATGGCTTGATATCCAAGCCACTACCCTGAGCATAGGACCCAATCGAGACTGGAAGCTTTCCATTTGCTCCTAGTCCCCCAAAAACCAACTGAGCAGCTTTAGACTGAAATATTGAACCATTTTGATACGCAAGCACAACAGATTCACAAACATCTAATGGGAGTTTTAATAGACTATATGGATTGGCAAAAGTCACCAAATTCACCTTTGTTTTCGCACACAGTTCTTTAAGCTTTTCAATCACTTCTTGACTCAGATTGTGTTTGACAAAAGGCGAATGGTCTGGTTGGTGCAAGCCAACGATTATATGTGTATAATCTTTGTGATTCGCCAGTATTTCAGTTAGACTCAACTCATCGATTGAAGTATAATGTCTCATTCTGTCAAGAAAATAATCACCTGTGGCCGCGCCTATTTTCACATAAGCAATGTTTGTATTTTCTAACTGCTGTATGGGAAGTATTTGATTTTTGTTTTGGATCACTGTTAGAGATGCCTCTGCCAGTTGGTGGTTGAGTTTGGCTGCATCAGAAGACTCAATATCTTGATGTAAAGAATCGCCAAGGACCAATTTTGATTCATGCAGTTTTGCATCAAACTTTGCATCGAGAATTTTTTTGACTGAATGTGCCAAACGATCATTAGTAATTGCCCCCGACACAAAAGCATTGCGAATATCCTCAAAAGCAATTGGCAAATCGTCTGGAATTAAAAGCAAATCTGCTCCTGCCAAAAACGACCCAAGTGATGATGATTGGTTTCCACTGTAATCTGAAACACCTTTCATATTTAAAGCATCAGTGACGACTAAACCATCAAACCCTAATTCCTTTACCAATAAATCATGTATGATTGAAGAGGATAAAGATGAAGGCAATCCTTTGGTTTGTTCTAGCGTAGGCACCTCCAAATGGCCTACCATCACAGAAAAAACACCTTCACCGATAAGTGTTTTGAAGGGGTATAACTCGATTCTGTTTAGATGGTTTATATCATGATTTACCAAAGGCAGGGTATGATGCGAATCTGTTGAGGTGTTGCCATGGCCAGGAAAGTGTTTGATACTTGTCATAAGCCCCCCATCTTGCATCCCTCGAACAAGCATGCCCCCTTTTTGGCTAACCAATTTAGGGTCTGAACCAAATGAACGCAACCCAATCACAGGGTTTTTGGCGTTGGTATTCACATCAACCACAGGTGCAAAATTGAGATGAACCCCTACACGCCTTTGACGATTGGCCATCGACTGACCAAGCTGATAGAGAAGACTATCCTTTTGAATGGCTCCCAAGGTCATTTGGAAAGGAAAGGGAGATACATCACTGATGCGCATCGCCATCCCCCACTCTGCGTCCATTGCAATCAGTAGTGGAACTGAACTTATATTTTGGAATTCGTTTGTCAAACGCACTTGCTCTGCTATTGTTCCCTTTGAAAAAATGATTCCGCCGAGATGATACTTTTCTATAGCAGAAATGGCTTTTTGATAATGATTTTGATCCCCTTGTGAGAAAACCATCGGCATAAACAATTGCCCTATTTTTTGTTCCAAAGTCAACGACTGATAAGTGCTGTCAACCCAGTTCTGTTTTGGTTGTGCGAAAAGTAGGTTCGTCATTAAAATCGTGAGTAATATTTGATTGTAACAAATCATATGATAAAAGTACAAAAGCTAAAAATAACGAGAGTGCCAGCTCTGATCAGCACTCGTTTCCCAGTGGTCCTCAAACTCAGCCTTGGTGGTCACAAGATGATTAAAAACTGTAGTGCTAGGAAGTACTTGACCAGACTTACTCATTTTTTTAAATGCCTTAAGATCAACAACCTGTATTGTTCCATCTTGAATGTAATGCACATTCATTTTATCGAGTAAATGCACTGATAATGATTGTTCGAGTGCTTGAATAAAATGAATCGATTTGTCAATCGAACATCCAGTTGCCTGTTGATTGGCTTCATCAAGAGAAAAGACAATAAATTGTTGGTGAGGGATACAATATCCAGCTGAGAGGGATGCACCATGGGCGGTCCAATCGGTCAAAAATTCTTCAATGTCAGACTGTAGTTGCACCATTTCCGAATCAGTAAACCTGCGGCTTGAGGGATATATCCAAATGCGAGAGTGATCGGGAAGCTGAGAAAAGGGAACGACCATAATTAGAGCGATTCGGTTTGCGCCAACAACTGAGCGACATCCAACACTGCAACTTTCCCTTCTTTTCCTTTGTTCTTCACACCATCGTGAAGCATCGTATTGCAAAAGGGACAGCCTGCTGCAATGATTTCTGGTTTTGTGTCTAAGGCCTGCTCGGTACGTTCGATATTGACCTCTTTATCGCCCTTTTCGGAATCTTTAAACATTTGCGCACCACCTGCCCCACAACACAGTCCTTTTTCTTTACAACTCTTCATTTCGACCAACTCTGCACTGAGCTTTTCAATGAGCGCTCGTGGTGCTTCATACTCTTTGTTGGCTCTTCCCAAATAACATGGGTCATGAAAAGTAATTTTTTTGCCCTTGTAAGTGGTTTTGGCATCAACTTTCAAACGCCCTTCCTCGATCAACTGATGAAGAAACTGTGTGTGATGTAAGACTTCATAATGTCCACCCAATTGTGGGTATTCATTTTTTAAAGTATTAAAACAGTGGGGGCAAGCAGTAACGATTTTTTTTACTTCATACCCATTGAGCACTTCTATATTGGTAGATGCTTGCATTTGAAACAAAAACTCATTACCAGAACGCTTGGCAGGGTCTCCAGTACAGCTTTCTTCAGGTCCCAAAACTGCAAATGAGACCTTGGCTTCTTGCAACAATTCGGCAAAAGCTTTTGTGATCTTTTTCGATCGATCATCAAAGCTCCCTGCACAACCAACCCAAAACAAAACCTCAGGCGTCTCGCCTTTTTGGGTCATTTCGGCCATAGTTTGCACAGTTTTAGTCGTATTGTCCATCATCAAAAACTTGAATCGTAACCTCTTTGTCTATGAGATCAGTAAATTTACCATTATATCGTGTAGCCTTCACCAGGTGATTGTCGATCCAGTGATAATTCCCACCTCTAGGTTTTCCCATCAATAAACTATGATATTTAAAACCATTACGATTCAACCACTCCTCTGTAACTGCACGGTGATCTTCTGTTCGAGAAGTGAAAAAACATATGACATGACCTTCATCATACCAGCGATTTAGGGTTTCCAATGCATCTGGATAGAGCGTAGCTGTTGCCATTCTTTCTGGCTCTTCATTTGGAATGTCATCGCAAATCGTCCCATCGATATCAATAAGGTAGTTTTTAATCCCCTCTGGCAACACAGGACTTACGTGTTCTCCTTCTTCTAGTTTTTTATTTAGTAGCTTATCTACGTCTTTTTTTTCCATGTTAAATTTTTATTCATTAATCCAGTTAATACGATCTTGTTGATTAAACGGCCAAGGTGCGCCGTTGTTTTCAATGTTTGTCATCATTGCATTCAACTCAGAAGGAGCCGATGACTGTTCCATCACTAAATATTGTCGCATGTCCATTATAATTGACAATGGATCTATTGAGATGGGACAAGCCTCAACGCAAGCGTTACAGGTTGTACAGGCCCATAATTCTTCTCGTGATATATGATGATCAAGTAAAGTCTTATCATCAACTTCTAGGCCTTGATCAAGTTGTTTGCCCACTTGTTCTAATCTATCACGTGTGTCCATCATAATTTTACGTGGAGACAATTTTTTTCCAGTTTGATTGGCTGGACAAACATCTGTGCATCTACCACATTCTGTACAACTGTAGGCATTCATCAGCTGTATGCGATTCAAATCTTTCACATCTGCAGCACCAAAACTGATTGGCTCACCCTCAACTGCTGGTGAAGCATAGGCATCAGTACCTGGATCCATCATCAACTTTACCTCGTTGGCAACTGCCTCTGAATGTGAAAATCGACCTAGAGGATTGAGATTGGCATAAAATGTATTGGGAAATGCAAGAATAATATGCAGGTGTTTGGAGTAATACAGATAATTTAAAAATGCCAAAATTCCTATTATGTGAAGCCACCAACTCGTACGCTCGATTGTCACTACAGTGGCATATGACATCCCATCAAAAAGAGGTGTGAGTAAACCACTAATGGGAAAATGGCCTGCTTGTGTATAATAAGATTGACCCTCAGGGTGTTGTTGCAACCAATAGTCAGAGGCGTTCATCGTTAAAAATAAAAACATCAAAACAAGTTCGATGTAAAGGATATAATCTGCATCCCTTTTTGGCCAACCTTTCATTTCTGGTTTTAAAAAACGTCGTATTCGCATGATGTTTCTCCTGAACCAAAAAACAGAAACAGCAATAACAACCAACAAAGCAAAAATCTCAAATGTGGCGATTAACACATTGTATGTGCTTCCTAAATAGGGGGAAAAGATGCGATGGGTTCCCAAAAATCCATCGAGAATAATTTCAAGCAGCTCGATATTTATCACAATAAAACCGACATAAACGATGATGTGTAAAAACCCTGCAATTGGTCGCACTGTCATCTTCGATTGGCCCAAAGCAACGCGAGCCATATGCTTCCATCTTTTCGATTTTTGATCAGATCGATTTGTTTTTTGCCCAAGCTTGATGTTGCGAATAATGCGTCGAACGTTTCTAGTGAACACGCCAATAGAAACAAAGAAAACGATCGCGAAAATGATACTACTCAGGTACACTATATTCGATTTCTATTCGGTTTGTAAATCTGATGGTTTGTATTTGACTTGTTTTTTTCCAAACAATGAAAAATGCACATATCTTTTTGGGTTGAGACGTATGTCTTCAAGTAGCAGTTGAATCTGCTTATTCGTTTGCTCGAGTGATTGGTGCAAATCGTCTCTGGTGACGAGTTGCCCAAGTGACCCCTCTCCTCTTTCGATACGATCGAGGATTTGAGATAAGTTTGACACTGCAGAGCCTAAATCGTCAAAAGTAACTCCTAGATTCGCCTCCTTAAGGGTAGAAGATACAATCGACAAATCATCTGTGAGTTCAGCAAGATTGTCAATTGTTTGGTTTAATTCGCCATCCTCTGAAAGTGAGTTATCGATAGTTTCACTAATTGAAAGAAAATTGGAAATTGAAGTGTTGAGGTTTGCAATAAAAGATTGTAACTGTAACTGTGTGTCAGTACTCAACACAGTGTTTAAAGCAATCAAAACAGAGTCAGCATGTGTGATCATACTCTCAATTTTTTCTTGTAATGGGGTTAATTTATCATTCACCAGTTCAGAGAGACCGGGGGCAATTAGCCCTTGTAAAGTGTCTCCTGATTTTACACGATCAGCGCCATCAAAACTTGGATCAACAGCCAATGATTTTCCGCCAAGCAAACCAGCTTCATAGATTTTTGCAGTACTGTTTTTTGAAAATTCATACTTTTTTTCAACACGAAAACGAACAACAATTCGCTCATTGTCAGAGAGCAAAGAGACTTCATCAATTGTTCCGACTTGAAATCCTTGAATGGTTACAGGAGTTCCTGGCACAAGACCCTCAGCGTTGTCATAGACAGCATAAAAGATATTGTCACGCACAAACACATCATTTGATTTTAGGTAATTAAAACCAACAAAAAACAAAGCAAAGCCAGCGATGGCAAAAATGGCAGTTTTGATTTCTTTCGACAAATTCACGCTTCAGTTCTTAAGCCATAAAAATACGCATATAATTTGGGGTACAAAATATGGGTTCAATTTCTTTTCAACGCTTTGTTAAGAGGAACAATTTCCTCCCCTTCGAAGGCAACAACAAAACTACCATTGTATCCTTTTTCTATTGCACGTTTCTGAAGGTTTTTTGCTTGTTCATAGCTGCTCGCATTGCCCAAAAAATATTTGTACAAACTCCCAGTTTTTACACGTTTGATGGGAGACAATCCTTTAAAGTTAAAAGATTTTGGTTCTACCGCTGTTTTGCTGGCCGAAATTTGCACTCTAAAAGAATAGTCTGATGTTGTGACTTCCTCGGCTGAATCTAAACTTTTATCTTCAAAAACAACATCCTCTTGCAAATCGGATTGAATTTGATTTTTATATGCGATAATTGCTTTTGCAATGGCTTCACTCATTTCTGTTTGACCTATCTCTGAGTTGAGATATGCCCCTTCAATTTTATTTGTCAAAAAACCAAGTTCAACCAATACACTAGGCATATATGTATTTCGCAAAACCAAAAACCCTGCTTGCTTAACTGTTCTATTTTTCCGCTTTAAGTTTCGAACAAAACTCTGCTGTATGGTGTTGGCCGCTTGAATACTTTGATCCAAATAGGTTTCTTGCATCAGCACCAAGCTTATCACAGATTCAGGGTTGTTAGGGTCAAAACCATCATAATTTTTTTCGTAGTCTTCTTCGAGAAAAATAACAGAGTTTTCTTTCTGTGCAATTCTAAAATTTCGATCATTTTCATGAAGACCCAACACAAAAGTTCCTGCACCATAGGCATTGGAGGTATGCGCATCACAATGGATAGAGACAAACAAATCTGCTTTTGCAGTGTTAGCAATATCTGCACGTTTGTTTAGTGGGATAAACACATCACTTTTTCTTGTATAAATGACACTGATATCAGAATTTTTTTTCAGAATGGCTCCGATTTTGAGTGTAACGTTTAAAACAATATGCTTTTCATAGTACTGATTTCCACGATTTCCCGAATCTTTCCCACCATGACCAGCATCGATTACAACAGTAAAAGTATCATCGCTTTTTGATTTTTGTGCATACAACCAAGTTATCGATAGAATCAAGGAGATAAAAACTAGAGAAATATGACGCATCCTTCCCAAAAAAATAGTCGTATTTTTGAATTCTACAAAAAGGGGCTTTTGACAAAAGTAAGACATATTCATTCATTTCAGCTCTTTCCCACATTGACAGTCACATTATTGTCTTTTTTTTGGGCATTTGGACAGGATCAGTCTCTTCCAAATACTGAAAAAGACTCTATTGCAATAAACGACACCATCACTAAAAATAAAGCAATGCTATTGGACCAAATCAAACGAAATGCATTGGGAACAATTACGATTAATCGAGCAAAAAAGACCATGACTCTCTATGATGAGGCAGAGCTTTATTATCAAAACATTGAGTTAAAGGCAGGGCAAATCGATTTGGACTACAATACCAATGTTGTTTTTGCAAGGCCAATCGTCGATAGTACTGGTCAGTATTTCCAATATCCATCTTTCAAACAAGGGAGTGATGAGGTTTTTCCAGATTCACTAAAATTTAATTTTAATAATAAAAAGGCTGTGATATGGAATTCTAAAAGCCAGCAGCAAGGCATGAATGTTTTGGCAGAGACCACAAAAAAGGAAAATGACTCAGTCTATTATATCAAAAATGCACGTATTACAACCTCCGAAGATGTAGAAAATCCTGATTATTTTGTTCGCATTCGCAAAGGGAAGTTTGTACCACAAAAGAAAATTATTGCCAGCGGAAATCAGCTTTATATCGCTGATGTACCCACCCCTGTTTTTTTACCATTTGCCTATTTTCCAATGACACAAGACAGAGAAAGTGGTGTTATTTTTCCAACCATTGGCGAAAACTTTAGGCGTGGATATTTTATGCAAAATGGAGGTTATTACATTGCTGCAAGCGATTATTTTGACATGGCATTATTGGGTGATTATTACACCAATGGCAGCTATGGTTTTCGTGTTGAGTCGAACTACAATGTTAAATATAAATTTAGGGGAAATCTTTCGTTTCGTTTTGAAAATCTGATTAGTGGAGAAAGAGGATTTCCAGGCTATAGCAAAAGCAATATATACAACCTTCGATGGTCTCATAGCAAGGATTCTAAATCCAATCCAAACAGTCGATTTTCAGCTTCTGTAAATCTAGGAAGTAGTACCTATTTTAGAGAATCACTAAATCAAATCAATACTGGAAATTTTTTGAATAATACCTTATCATCATCTGTTTCCTATGCACGAACTTTTCCGAAATATCCCTCTGTAAATCTTTCACTTTCAGCATCTCATAGCCAGAACACAAGAACGCAAACAATAAACATGACACTGCCAACTTTTCAAGCGAATATGGAACGAATTTATCCTTTCGCAAAACGTACTGGAACAAAGAAAGGGATCATACAGAACATTAATTTTCAATACAGTGTTAGAGGGGAGAATAGATTGGAAATGATAGATGAAGAATTTTTGGCACCTGGAATGTTTGATAATGCAAAATCAGGGTTTAAGCATCAAATCCCAATCAACACATCGTTCAAAGTTGCGAAACACTTTAACTTTTCTGTTGGGGGAAACTATGAAGACACTTGGGTATTCGAAACAATTAAGAAAAATGACTATGATCCAAAGCTTGAAAGTGTTGCTGCGCAAGATACGATTCGAGGGTTTGATCGATTCAACAAATACAATTATAGTGCGGGGGTGAGTACAACTCTTTATGGGATATTTGATTTTAAGGAAGACGCAAAAATCAAGTCTATACGTCATGTCATCAATGCAAATGTCAGTTACAGCGAGTCGCCTAGTTTTGAAAAATACTATGATGAATATATCATCGATGCCGATGGAAATAATCGTGATTACACACGTTTTGAAACGAGTTTGTATGGGCAACCTGGGGTGAATAAATCTAGGTCAATGAGTTTTGGTTTGCGAAACACATTTGAAGCAAAAGTAAGAGACCCTGATTCTTTGGCAACAGAACCCAAAAAAATTAAAATTTTAAACAATCTAAATTTTTCTACCAGTTATAACTTTGAGTCCGATTCGCTTCGTTGGAGTCCAGTAAGGATGTCGACAGTTATACCTCTTTTAAACAATAAGCTAAATGTTAATTTGGGAGCGACTTTTGACCCTTATGGTATCGATGAAAACGGAAGTAGAATCAACACTTTAAACATTCATAACGGAGGGGGTCTATTTCGAATGACCAGCGCAAATATGAATTGGGGATACAAATTTTCAAGTTCTTCCAAGTCAAAAGACGAGTCTTCTTCAAATAATTATTCGAGTAACAATAATGATTTGTTTGGTGGAAGTCAAGATTTCAGTGACCGTAGGTTTACAGCAGAAAAAAGTAGCACACAAGGAGATTATCAAGAAGAGGAAGAGAAAAATACATTTTATCGCACAAAAATTCCATGGAGTATCAACCTTAGGCATAGTTTGACCTATTCAAATGCCAAGAAAAACCGGGACATTTCAAACAATTCTCTAATGGTCTCTGGGTCAGTTGGACTGACACCCAAGTGGGATGTGGGGATTTCAACTGGTTATGACTTCAAAAACAAAGGAATTACCTATACCAACATTCGAATTGAAAGAGACTTGGATAGTTGGGTCATGAACTTGGCATGGACACCATTCGGAAATCGACAGTCATGGTACTTTTTTATAGGGGTAAGGAGTGGATTTTTAAGTGATTTAAAATATGAAAAGCGAAGAGAACCAGATAAAAAATTATAATATATAGATATGAAAAAAGTGATTGAAACATCAGAAGCACCTGCACCAATTGGGCCTTATAATCAAGCCATTTTGGTTGACAACACACTTTATGCAAGTGGTCAGATTGCACTGAATCCAAAAACGATGGAACTGGTCAATGAGGACGTTCAAGCAGAAACTGCCCAAGTGATGAAAAACTTATCAGAAGTACTAAAAGCAGCAGGGATGGACTTTACCAATGTTGTAAAAGCAACCATTTATCTAGCAGACATGGGAGATTTCGATCTTGTAAACGAAGTATATGGAGGCTATTTTAACGATGATTATGCGCCAGCAAGGGAGACTGTTCAAGTCACAAAGTTGCCCAAAAATGTTCGAGTCGAAATTTCTGTGATTGCGATCATTTAGCATTCGGATTGATGATAGGAAACAAGCCCTTCTATAGGTTTTTTCAAAATCCTACCCAGTTTCAAGCCACGAGAAATGAGCTGTGACTCTAGTTCTGTATTCAAATAATAAGCGATCGACCCAATAAAATGAATAGGTAACTCCTTGGCGTTATTGAATTGCAAAATTTGATTATCAATAAACAATCCTAACCCTTTATTGATTAGCGCTTGTGCGTATGGCTCATTTTTGTTGACAATCAAAAACTTGGCAAATGTTGCCAGATATGTGTTTGGATTTGATTTTTTGTAAAGGTTGGTTTTGATTTCCTCTGCTCCCAAATCAAATTCTTCAGCAAATAATTTGGCTAAAGGTTGGGGGATTTTGTTAAAGTAATAATCCCTGAGAAGCTGTCTTCCAAAATAATTGCCACTTGCGTCATCCATCAATATATACCCTAACGATGTGATTTCTTGATGAACAGTCTCGCCATCAAAAAAACTACAATTGGAGCCTGTGCCAAGAATACAAACGATACTTGGATCCCCCGCATCAGTGATTGCATATACAGCAGCAAAGGTGTCTTCCTTAACAGAAATAGATGCATTTTGAAAGATACTTTTTAAAACATCGCTCATCATTTTTCGAGGTGGCTCTGTGCCACAACCAGCGCCATAAAAGTAAATGACGTCAACCTCATTTCTAACGCGATATAAATCGTAATTATTTATGATTCGCTCTTCAATGATTGCTTCTGTCAGGACCTGAGGATTTAAGCCAAGGGTATGCGTCTCTAGCAAAATATTGTTTGAACCATCAATAGCAATCCAATCGGTTTTTGTTGACCCACTATCAATAATAAGTTTCATAGATTCAGATTAGATTATAGGGCTTGAACGTGTAGTGCGAGGTCAATCAATTTATTAGAATAACCTGCTTCATTATCATACCAAGATACAATTTTGAAGAATGTTTCGTTCAGTTGAATCCCTGCATTGGCATCAACAATTGATGTTCTTGCATCTCCAATAAAGTCTTGTGAAACAACCAATTCTTTGGTAAACCCTAATATTCCACTCATAGAAGTATTAGAGGCATTTTCAAGAGCAGCCATCACCTTATCGTAGCTTGTGTTTTTCTCAAGCTTAACTGTTAGGTCAACTACAGAAACATCTGCAGTAGGTACGCGAAATGCCATTCCAGTAATTTTACCAACCAGTGATGGAATCACCTTTGTTACAGCTTTGGCAGCCCCAGTTGATGCAGGAATGATGTTGAGCAACGATGAGCGACCCCCTCGATAGTCTTTACGTGAAGGCCCATCGACAGTCATTTGCGTAGCTGTTACAGCGTGAACTGTTGTCATCAAGGCTTCTGCAATTCCGAAATTATCATGCAATACTTTCACCAATGGAGCAAGGCAGTTTGTTGTACAAGAAGCATTGGAAACAATCATGTCTGAAGATGTAGCATCAGTATGATTCACCCCCATCACAAACATTGGTGCGTCAGCAGATGGTGCAGAAATGACTACTTTTTTTGCACCACCGTCAATGTGAAGTTGTGCCTTTTCGAGCGTTGTAAAAATTCCTGTACACTCTGCAACGATTTCTGCTCCAACCTCGTCCCACTTTAAATTTTGTGGATCTCTCTCTGCGGTAATTCGAACAGTTTTTCCATCGATTACAAGGTGGCCACCTTCAATTTCGATTGAAGCTGGGCAAGTGCCATGGACAGAATCGTATTTTAATAGGTAAGCAAGGTGTTCGACATCAAGTAGATCATTGATAGCTACGACTTCGACCTTGTCATTTTGCAATGATGCACGTAGAACCATTCTACCGATTCGTCCAAATCCGTTAATTCCTAATTTTAGTGTTGACATAGTTGTTTTTTTGTTTTGATTAAATAAATTAAAGTGTCATAATATCTGAAACTCTGATAAGTTCACGTTTGATTTCTGATTTTCCTTTGATGGCTTTGTTGAGTGGGGTTAAAATCATTTCCCCATTTTGAATACCTATCATTTGACCACTCACGCCATCGATTAGACACTCGACAGCTTTGAGACCCATGCGACTTGCCAAAACCCGATCAAAACAAGATGGCGTGCCACCCCGCTGAATATGACCCAATACAGAAACTCTAATTTCATAGTCAGGCATATTCTGTTCCACGTGTTCTGCAAGTTCAAACACATTTTTACCAATCTTATCACCCTCTGCAACGACGACGATGCTTGAGGATTTTCCTGATTTTTTACTCCTCTTCAATGAATCTAATAAGCGGTCAAGACCAAGGTTTTCTTCAGGGATTAAGATTTCCTCTGCGCCAGCTCCTATCCCTACATTTAAAGCAATATGACCTGCATCTCGTCCCATGACCTCAACAAAAAACAATCGATTGTGTGAAATGGCTGTATCTCTAATTTTATCAATCGCATCAACAACTGTGTTCAGAGCTGTGTCATATCCAATGGTATGAGATGTGCCATAGATATCATTGTCAATTGTTCCTGGAACACCAATCACTGGAATCTTATGTTCTTGTTCAAAAATCATTCCCCCAGTAAAGCTACCATCACCTCCAATGACAATCAAAGCATCGATATTGTGCTGTTTCAGGTTTTCATAAGCTTTTTGCCTACCCTTTTTGTCGTGAAAATCTAGGGATCTGGCAGATTTAAGTTTTGTGCCACCCTTATTGATGATGTTGTTTACACTTCTTGGGTTTAATGGGCGAATGTCACACTCAATCAAACCTTGGTATCCACGATATACACCAGAGCATTCTAGATTGAAGTGAGAGCAACTGCGAACAACAGATCGTATCGCAGCGTTCATTCCCGGAGCATCTCCTCCAGATGTCAGTACAGCAATATGTTTTGGTTTAATAGGCATATCAGAATGGCGAAATTACAAACTATATTTCTTAAATCATTGATATTATTAGAAATTGAAGATTCAAAAAATAAAAGTGGTGAAAAATGTATCTAAAATCAACATTTTTCATCAAATCGCGTTCTTTTTTACAATCTTCTTAATCAAAGATTTAAAATCATCGAATTCTACCTGATATGATAGACCAACGCCTTGAGTATATCCTAACTCATCTCCAAAGTATTGAAATTCATTTTCTCTATTGAAGATACGTGCACGAAGTGCACCATCTTTACTCAATAAAAACTCAATTGTAACATCCCCAACAATGATTGTTTCTTCAACCCCACCAAATGGAACACCGAGTTTACCATTGATCAGCAATCGATCTGACACTTTTGTCACCAATGTCAAACCCAGTCGATCGCGTGTACGTGCGATTGATTCGGAGTTACGATCACCTTGCAAATAATTTAGTCCGAGTTTAAGCTTCTCCTCATCTCCAGAAAATAAAGATTCAAAAACACCTGATGCTTTTTGAAAAAGGTTGTTCGTTAGTGCTTGTGCTGTTATGGCTGAAAGTGATAAATCGCTGATAAAAACGCCTTGCGATAACAAGGATATGGCTTGAATTTGTCTGCGCTCTTCATCATCGAGTTTGTAGGCAAGGTCGTTTCGAACATTTGCAGATGTATTTGGAAAATCGATCGAAAAGCTAGGTGCTTCAAGTTGCATAATGCTACCTGTCAAATTAATTTTTACATCTGTTGGGATCTTTCTATTCAATCCTGGATTTTCCAGCAAAATAGCTGGATTTGCCCCACCAGGAACTTCATATATGGCTTGTAAATTCAATTGAGCGTCGAGTGGATTACCATTCCATAATATTGTTCCGCCTGGCTCAAGACGAAATTCTTTTTCTAAGATGCCAAAATTTTTGAATTGGTAGATTCCGTTTAAAGCAATAAAATCTCCAAATACATTAAAATTTCCATCAGTGTTTATTTCCATCAGAATACTTCCAACGCCCGAACCACTCAGTGTACTTCCCGTATCGCTGTCAAACAAAAGCTTTAACTCGGCATCTTGTGTAATTGACAAATCAAAATTAAGTGTCAATCCCTTTATTAAACTGGGAGAACTTGTTTGATTTTCAACATTTTCAATTGCTTTTTTATCAACAAATTTTAGATATGAAACATCCTCAATACTACCCCTGTTGTCAACTGCAATAACAATGTTTGTGCCTTCAGCCGAGCTGCCATCAAGGTCAAAAGTCAGAGATTGGGTTGATCCATGAATACGCGCATTTCCATTGAAAAACGCCTTCCCATAATAGTTGTTATCAAAACTATCGTTTGTGTCGAGAATGAGAAAGTTTGGACTTGTAAAATTCATGTCCAAGTTGAAGAACTTGAAGTTTTGGTGAAGAACTGTTCCGTCAAAAGAAGCCGTGGTTGAATTGAGTCTATCGATCAAAGTCGTTGGCTCAAACGCAAAAGATGTTGGACTTAACTTTACGCTTGATCCATCTACAAGGCCATATTTTACATTTAAGTAAGGAACAGAAAATTCAAACCCATCCAAAAACAACTCACCCTGCAACATTGGCTGACTCCATTTGCCATTGATGGAGACAGAGCCGTCAATCTGTCCCTGAACATCTGTCATAGCATTTCCAATCAACTGATCAAGAATAGCTGCTGGAAACGACTGAAAAGTGGCGTTCAGGTTGAGGTTATTCTCATTTTCAGATGAAATCAGACCCTCTATAGAGCTTGTTAAAAAACCATCATCGATAGTGTTGAATGACAATTGATATGCTTCTTGATCTTGCATAGAGCTCAACGAAACAAGTGCATCTCCTAACATTACATTGTTGAATATAATAGAGTCAATTTTCACATCTACCTCTCCTCCAAATTGATCGTTATCAAAAGTAATGTCCAGAGTCCCATTGGTTATTCCACTGATATTTCTCTTTGGTTTTGGTGAAATAAAGTCAGAGAGATTTATGTTTTCAAAAAGTATATTTAATCGTTGTGAAGCCTGTTGATAAAATGAAAAATGAAGTGCTGATTCATTATTTGAAAAAACAGTAGAACCAATCTCAAAACCATCTTTTGCTAGGAGTAATTTGCTCGTTCTGGTATCAAGGTGATTAATCTTCCATTGCTTTGACTGAAAAGCAATTGTTGAAGGCTGGATGCCAAACTCTAACTCTTGTTTATCATTTAGTGTAGCAAAAAAATTTAACTCGCTACTTAATGAATTGTTTTCAAATTCTGCTCTAAAATACAGTTTGTCATCAAATACCGAATTGATCATCCAGAACTTATCCAAGTTAAAGTCTTCTCCGTTGACCTGACCAATTTGAAGGTAGGTTTTGTAAAAAGGATTGCCATTGTCCATTGTAAAGCGAACTTCTGAAAATTTGTTGCTCTCAAAACGAATTTTAGGTATATCTATCTGAAAAAATGTATCATTCGGATCAGCACTGAGCTTGCCCCGAAAGAAAGAATCATCAGGTATTGAAATTTGTTCAAGAAAAGCGCCAGAAAACTTCTCTTTTAGGTTGATGTTAAAATTCATAAATGAGGATTGATCCACTTCAATTGACTGATAATTGGAAAAGTAGCTCCAATAAGAGTTGCGAAGCATTTTTTCTATATCCAACAATTCGAATCTGCCATAAATCAATCCATTGATAAAATCAACAGATTGGAAATTAATAAAGCGTAAATCTTTGTTGACTCTCGACTGAATTGTAAAGTCTTCAAAAGCATATCTCTGATCATCGATATTGATTTGCATAGCATTTGCCTTGATATCTCCAATAAATTCATTTACTTGCTTTCCAAGACTTACAATTTTAAAATTTCCAGAAAAATATCTTTCCTTTTTGAAAGTAGAAGGAAAAATGCTTTTGAGTTTGAGTTGATTCACCTCTACAAATGCTGATAATTTCTGAAGGGAATCATTTGCATTAAACTCACCTTCCACCTGTATTTTTGCTTCACTATCATTGATGTCAACTGAGCCAATTATTTGTCCATTTTTTGCATCGAGGTTTACTGAAATAGTATCAAGTTTGATCTCTTGAAATGAAAAGGAAGAAAAATAACCACTGAGTTCTGTGTCAAGTTGATTGAGTCGAAGGCCCTTCCCTGTTACAACAAATGTAAAGTCACTAACACCTAAAGTATTTTGCTTTAGTAAACCTCCCATATCAAATTGATTTCCACGAACCTTTCCATCGTAAAATGAGGGTGATTGAGAATCTTTTTTTAGAAAATCAACATCAAAGTCCAACAGACCAAATGAGGTGTATAGCGCGATATCAATCTTGTTATTGGAGGAGCGGCGCGTCATCTCTCCAGTGATTTTTGAGGTTCCCAAATGTTGTAAAAAATCTACTTGTGACTGCTCTAAGCTCGGCACAATTGCAAGGATGTCTTCTGGATTGATGATCAGTTCATCTATGACTAGATTTGAGGTTTTTTCCGAATAGTTGAAAGAAAATGATCCTGAAAAATTACTGTCTGGAAGAGAGAGTCGAAAAGAGTCTAATGAAAACTTGTTGGGTGTTCCGGAAAAAGTAAGTTCATCTATAACAAAGCTATGCGAATTAGAAATGTTTGGAACAAAAGAACGAATATCCTCAACTCCGATGGAAGACTGTTGTACACTCGCATCAATAAGAATATCATTGAATGAATCTTGTAACCCAGCTGCTGGCAAGCGAATAGAAAAATCAGCGATGAGTTGTGAGTTTGGAGTGATCACATTTAATTTTTCAAGTTTGGCTGCCCCTGATGCTATAGAAAATGAAGCATTGGAACGAATGACGTTTAGACCATAATCCTCAACAAACAAACTCATATCCTCAATTACTGCTGAAAAATCAGCGCTTTTGGAGGAAATGTCGATGAGATTCGCATTGAGATTGGAAATGATTTGATAAGTAGAATCGATATCATTTTCGTCAAGGAATTGAAGCTTACTTTCGTTGAGTTTGACTTGACTTACACTGAACTTTGCCCCTCTTGAGGGATTAAATTTTTCTAAAAAAATATCTAAGTTGGATAGGTTTTCATCTCTATATTTAACATGATTCAGCAAAAAAGAATCTACAGTAACTTCGCCCAAATAGATGTCATTATTGATCAAACCACCAAAGTGACGAGACTCAATTTCGAGGTGATTCACAAAAATCAAGGTATCATTTTTATGATCTTTAATGAGCAAGTCTTCAAATGAGCTCATGCCAACAGGATTCATAAAAAAGGTGTTAATCGAGAGCTCAACACCAAAATCGTTGAAGAGTTTGTTCTTTAACCATGAGTTCAAGGCAGATTGCCCAATTGGAGAAAAAAATAAGATAAGTGTGAGTATGGTAAGACCAATACTCATGACTGTAATTTTTTTTGCGGTACGCCAGTGTTTTTGGGTCAAAACAATGTGTTAACTTTGTGCATTAAACAAGAATCATGCCTGTCATACTCGGAATAGAATCATCATGCGACGATACTGCAGCTGCTGTACTCGTTGACGGGCATATTCAATCAAATATTATATCCAGTCAAAAAGTTCACAAACAATACGGGGGTGTTGTCCCCGAGTTGGCTGCTCGTGCCCACCTGCAAAATATTATTCCAGTTGTCGACCAAGCACTTCGTACAGCAAATATCGACAAAAAAGAGGTAAATGCAGTAGCATACACTTTAGGTCCAGGGCTTATTGGCTCACTGTTGGTTGGAAATTCTTTTGCCAAATCATTTGCACTCTCGTTGGATGTGCCATTGATCGAAGTCAATCATATGCAAGCGCATTTGCTTGTCCACTTTGAAAAATCCATTCCAAATCCCTCATTTCCATTCTTAGGACTTACTGTATCGGGGGGTCACACACAGTTGGTTTTGGTCAGCAGTCCAAACCAAATGGAAGTGATTGGGCAGACACTGGATGATGCTGTGGGTGAGGCCTTTGACAAGGTTGGTAAAATGATTGGACTACCCTATCCTGCTGGGCCTTATATCGATAAATATGCACAAAATGGAAAAGCAGATATTCCATTTCCAAAACCAAAAGTTTCAGACCTGAATTTTAGTTTTAGTGGATTTAAAACCAGTGTTTTATATCATCTGAGAAAACAACAGCAACTGGATGAACATTATATTCAAAATCATAGAGATGATTTTTGTGCGTCGGTACAACACACGCTTGTCAATATTTTGATGGAAAAACTTGAAAAATCAGTCACTAAAACAGGGGTTAAAGAGATTGTCATTGGTGGAGGTGTTTCGGCAAACACTGGACTTCGACAGGCATTGTCAAAAAAAATGGATTGGAATGTATTTATCCCACCTTTGACCTTCACAACTGATAACGCAGCGATGATTGCAGTTGCTGGTTACTTCAAATATCAAAACAATACATTTGGCGCATTGGATCGTCAAGCGCAATCTAGAATGCCATTGTAATGCATCAGTTTTATATTTCCACATTAACAAAAGAAGACAAAGAAATTCATTTCGATAAAATTGAAAGCAAGCACTTATCCAAAGTTTTAAGAAAAAAAATCGGAGATGGAATCACAATTGTCAATGGCGTTGGGTATAGATTCGAGGCAACATTGACATCAGTCCATGACAGACAATGTACAGCTGTTGTCGATCAATGCGAAAAGATCGCTACAGATCCTTATCATTTACACTTATTCATCGCACCTACAAAAAGTAATGGTCGCATGGAGTGGTTTGTTGAGAAAGCCACCGAAATTGGTGTTCATGCCATCACTCCAATCATTTGTCAGCTAAGCGAACGAAAAGTAGTGAAGCAAGAACGCTTGCATAAAATCGCCATTGCTGCCATGAAACAGTCTTTGGGTGCTTATCTACCAGTGATTCATCCTTCTTGCGACTTTTTCACTGCATTGAAACAATTGGAAGGCAAAGCCTTTATCGCACATTGTCAAAATACAAAAAAAATGACATTAGAAAGTCAAGTGCTAGCTCATCAAACGATATCCATTTTTATAGGTCCAGAAGGTGATTTTAGTGCAGAAGAAATCAAAGCTGCAGCTGATGCCAATGTCACTGCCATCACACTCGGGACAAAACGATTGCGTACCGAAACTGCAGGGATTATCACCTGTCATAGTGTTTCACAATTATATATGTAAAAAACTTATCTTTAGGCTATGAATCCAAAAGAATTGACCAAAGCAATTGTCCAAGCCTTTCTCATCATTGTCCTTCTTATAGGCTTATTTGAGGTCATTGTTTCAATACAATCGGTTGTTTTCTACATTATAATTGCAGCAGTCGTCTCACTCATTGGGCGACCCTTAACGTTGCTTTTAAAGAAAATTAAATTTAGTAACACATTATCCTCAGTCACAACAATTGCAATATTGATGATGACATTTTTTGGGATTGTACGTTTGTTATTTCCAGTGATTTTTGAACAAGCAAAAAATCTTTCCCTTCTTAATGTGACTGCTTTTGAGGCTACTGCCACACAACTGATTGATGAACTCAGTTTGTATCTCAGTGGTTATGGGATTGACTTACAAAGTTGGGTCGATCGAAGCTTGGCTGAGTTTGATTACAGTTTTCTGCCAGACACCTTAAATACAATCTTAAATGGACTCAGTGGGTTTACAATTGGCGTATTTTCAGTCATTTTTATATCGTTTTTCTTTTTAAAAGACAGTGGTTTACTAGAGAAAATGGTCATGGTTTTTGTAGCTAATAAAAACACTTCAAGGGTTGAAAAGTCAATTCTTTCAATCAAAAATTTATTATCGAGATATTTCATCGGATTGCTCATACAGATTACAATTTTATTCGTCATCTACACTATTGTCTTATTGATATTTGGCATACCAAATGCAGTGACCATATCACTGGTTTGTGCACTGCTAAATATCATTCCATTTTTAGGACCAATCATTGGGTCTTTTTTAATGGTTTTTTTAACCATGACAAGTAACCTCGATGCCAGTTTTGCAACTGAAACTCTTCCTAAGACAATATATGTTTTTATTGGATTTTCAATTGGACAGTTGATCGATAATTTTTTGACGCAGCCCTTTGTTTTTTCTGCATCTGTCAAGTCACATCCACTCGAAATTTTTATTGTGATTCTTACAGGGGGTCTCTTGTTTGGTCCCTTGGGAATGATCATTGCTGTACCGTCCTACACAGCTTTAAAAGTGATTTTTAAAGAATTTTATGCCCATAATAAAATTGTAAAAACATTAACCAAAGACATCTAAAAATGATATTATCAAGTACTGAAATCGTTGCCAATCATACCATTACAGAAACATTAGGAATTGCTAGAGGAAGCACAGTAAGGAGTAGAAATATTGGCCGCGATATTTTTGCAAGCCTCAAGAACATCGTAGGAGGTGAAATCGAAGAATACACCAAGCTTCAAGCAGATGCTAGAGAGCAAGCCCTTCAACGAATGATCAATGACGCAAAAAAACTAGATGCAGATGCAATAGTGAATGTTCGATTCACTACGTCTGTTGTTGCGCAAGGTGCTTCTGAAATGTTGGCATACGGAACAGCTGTTAAACTAAAGTAGATGGTATTTTTCTTTTATTTGGCAGTAGGAATTGTATTGATTGTGTTGGCAATAACAAAATATAATGAGCGTCAAAATGATGACTTTGACAAGCGAAGCAATTGAGGAGGCAAATTTTTTGTCGATTTTCAGATGATAATGTATTTTTGCGACCGATTTAGTTTTGACTAAGGAGAGGTGCCAGAGTGGTAATGGAGCAGATTGCTAATCTGTCAACGCGAAAGTGTTGCCTGGGTTCGAATCCCAGTCTCTCCGCTAAGACTCTTGTAAGTTGCTGATTTGCGAGGGTATTTTATCCGGTCGCGTAGCTCAGCTGGATAGAGCATCTGCCTTCTAAGCAGACGGTCATAGGTTCGAATCCTATCGCGATCACATATTATTCCCAATAGTAAGTCTTCAATATTGGGAATTTTTTTTCGAATTATTTTACTAAAATATCGCCATATCATTAAGTAAATGATAAAAAGTACACATCAATAATTAAGGATAATTAAATTTTAATGAAATATCAAAACAAGACTTGCTTATATTATAAATTATTTTTAGATTGTTTAAAACATTATTATGAATAAAAAACATCTTTTTTGGATTATTCCAACAGTTCTAGTACTGATATTTATCTCCTCAATATATGGCTTTAACAACAGCGCAGTAACCAAGCTTGAGCAAGTTAAAACGAGTTTGTCAAATGTTGAATCCTCTTATCAAAGACGAAACGACGTGATTTCAGGACTTGTGAATACAGTCAAAGGGGTCGCTGATTTTGAACAAGAAGTTTTGACCGAAGTTGTACAAGCCCGCGCTAGTGCAGGCCAGACAAATATAGACTTGAACAATCTCAATTCCTCCAACATAAATGAATTTACACAGGCTCAACAAGCCTTATCAGGAGCATTATCGAGACTTTTAGTAACAGTCGAGAGATATCCGGAACTTAAAGCAACTCAAAATTTTCTCGAATTTCAATCTCAACTAGAGGGAACTGAAAACAGAATTAATGTTGAAAGAAATAGATATAACGAGGCTGTAAATACATATAATACGCACATAAAAATCTTTCCAAATGCAATATATGCTCGATGGCTAGGTTTTGGTGAAGAGTTTGAAAGATTTACATCAGGCGAAGGTTCTCAAAACGCACCTGAAATTGATTTTGACTAATGGATTTAGCATCATTTTTAAATGCGAAGCAAATAAAAGATCTAGCTAGAATCATTTCTGAAGCCGAATTGCTAACATCTGGTGAAATAAGGTTACATCTTGAGGAAAAATGTGAAATTGAAACAGAGGCGAGAGCTCTAGAAGTTTTTTATTCTTTGAATATGGGAAACACAAAGCTTAAAAATGCAGTGTTAATTTATATTTCCTATGGTGATCAAAAATTTGCAATATGTGGAGATGAGGGCATACATAAAAATTTATCAAATCGTTTTTGGAAATCTTTGAAAAATAGTTTGAAAAGAGCTTTTGAAAAAAAAGATTTTTTTAATGGAATCTCCGTGACAATCATGGAATGTGGCAGACAGCTGAGAACATACTTTCCATATCAACATGATGACATCAATGAACTAGAAAATCATGTTACATTCGAAAAGGATTTAAAATGATGCTAAAAAAATTAATTTTCCTTTTATTTGTTTCTATCCATTCTTTTGGGCAATACGAAATCCCAAATCAGCCTACGACTCAAAAAGCAGTCTATCAGTACAAAAAAATACTAAATGACGCTGATGAAAACTCTTTAAATCAAAAGCTTGTAAAGTATGCTGACTCAACCTCTACCCAAATTGTAATAATATCTATTGACTCAACCAAGGGAGAAGAAATTCTTTTTTTGGGAGCTGAATGGGCTCAAAAATGGGGAATTGGCCAAAAAGGATCAGATAATGGTATTTTAATTTTAATCGCTGTTGATGATAGAAAATTATCTATCAATACTGGTTATGGCGTTGAGGAATTTTTAACCGATGCCAGAAGTAAAAGAATCATAGACAATGCAATTAGTCCAAACTTCAAAAAAAGTGAGTATTACAAAGGACTAAATTTTGCGACCGATCAAATTATAGAGATTTTAGCCGGGAACTTTGAATCTGTTAAGGAAACTAGAAGTGATGACAATGAACTTCTTTACTCCTTTTTGTTTGGGCTGCTCGTATTTTTGTTTATGTTCTTTTATCCAATTGTTCCATCCTACAGGGAATTTAAAAAACGAAAGAAGGATGGTCAAGATGTCATCTTTTGGGACATTTATAGAGACTATG
>CACNGE010000003.1 GCA_902619855.1 uncultured Bacteroidota bacterium | reverse complement strand
GTATTCATCCCATACCCTTTGGTGTCATCTTGATTTCTAAGGTTTGGAATTTGGTCGATATTCCCAAAGCCAACTGTTGAGATATTCCCATTTAGGTTAATGGTTGCAAAATCTGCGATATTGGTATCGAGCTCTGCAACAGATGCCCATCCACCTTCAGAATCAATTTCTGCCAAACGAAGTTCGTTAAACCAAACCTCTCCATGTAGATAATCGCCTGGTGATTCTGATGGGTTTTTAACCCCAACCATCAAAGTTCTCACTTGCCCTAAAGTCGGATTGCCTCGTACTGCAATCTTATATTTTTTATCCCCTGGCAAACTGCTGATAGGCGTAAACTCATCAATCTGATTCAGATCCTCATCAAAATAGGTTGCCCCTACCAAACTTCGATTTTGTATCGACTTTCCCTTGGCGCCAGTGAATATCGAAAGTGGGAAATCAATCGAATTGGATTCAGGCTGCCAAACTTCTTCGGCGCTGAGGTTGTTGGCAACCCCCTCTGTATAAGGGGTTGGTTGAAGTGGCACTTCTATTTGATAGTAGTTTTCAGTCATGTCGGTACCTATTCGCATGAAAGCAACCATGCGTTTGTCCAAATCATCTAACGAACCATCGCCAGGCAGTGGCTTTCGATTTGGTAGCGATTCTGCATGGATAAACATTTTGATACGTTTGTATTGACGCATGTCGACATCAATATTTTTGTACACCCCTTTTAAATCTTTTGGTTCGAGGTCTTGGACGCGCAATGATAAAGACTGCTCGTTTTGACGAATAACACTATTGAAATTATTGAGCTGTTCACGAACAATGTCAGGTGGCAGTTTATAGTTGATTGGAATACGATTTTCATTTTCCAATACATTGACAGTACTAACATCAACAGAGGTATTCGAGCTTGTAATCTGTGCTGTATTGAGGGGTTGGTTGTACCTCCGCCAGTCGCCACGAACCAAGTCAAATGTTCCAAATCGAAAGACAACTGGTCTTGTAAACCCTTTGAGCCACATTCGCATAAAACGCACCGAACGAAGATCTGACATATTGTTGATTGCTTCAAAATAGGAACGAAAAGCAGGGTTGTCGTAATAATCTGGTCGAACAGGAATTTTGAATTGCAACCATCGTGAAGTTGTTTTTTCTCCATTAGCAAGTTCAACATTGTTGTTCAGTCGCACATCTGCAATAAAAGGGTGTGAGCCAACGCTCATGTTTTTTTGAATGGGAATTCGATACTCAAAATAACTGTCAATTGTATTCATCGTATTGTCTCTGTTGAGATCCTCTGCATCTGGCACTGTGTACGATCCTCGGTTGTTGTCAGTCACTTCCAAAATAGAGTTTCCGTCAGTTCCATTATATCGTTTATATCGATTGAGAATCGATCCACTAGCTTGCAAAAAGTACTGATAGTTATCCCCTGCTGGGTCGCTGCTTTCACCACCTATACTCGAGGAATATAGCAGCCCTTCTTCTTCGTCGGAGAGCCCATCATAACCAACGTCTTGTAGTTCTCTGTTTGCAGCGTTCGCATCAAATGCATATACCAATGATTGGGTTGCTGGCGTTCTCGCCCAAGCTGTATCATAGGTCATCGCTAGACCATCGGAGCCAGGAAGGCCATTTTCATATTGCTTGCGCCCATCACGTAAAACATCCTCAGAAATACTACCCAAGTTAAAGATTAAATCACCCAAATTTTCATCTGCTAACTCGTCGTTTTCGGAAAAGGTATCAAGCATCCAAAACTCTATATACTCAACATTTGCCTGATCGAAGTTTGTACTGTTGAGGGCACGTGTAATCCCTGCCCAATTTTCTGATGTGTTAGTGATAAAACTGTTAAATGAGTTGGTATTATATGGCCCCTTTTCACCTGGATAATATGCCAAGTCCATGGTGTATTGAACTGAGGTTTGGCCTTGCACCAAGTCTTGTTGTGGAAAAATTTCGTTGATAAAAACACGTCGCACTTCGTCTTCTGAAAGGTCATTGTTTGAAATTTCGGAAGGACGCTGATTGGAATAAAAAACAGGGTCAATGGTGTACCAAGCCAACCTTGCTCGATGGTGACCCCCAGTCAAATCGTCAATTGGGGCATCGTATCCATCAACATTGGCAGCAGGTACACTCGACAGTGCCCATGACTGCACGTCTCTCAAGTCGATATTGCTTTGCGCACCTTCAAAGTCATCGATATAGGTTGTTGCCTCTCCTCCGAGCTCTGTTCCTTTTGGGGTTCGCGAGAGTAAGTAGGCAATTTCACCTCTAAATGATATGTTTGACATCACGTCCGTGTCGATGTTGGGCAGCTTATTGGCCATCCTTGTCAAAAATGGAACTTCGGTCGAAAAGGTAGAACTCATACCAAACATGGTGTTGTTGACTGGCTCTAGCCCATAGTTTGCTTTTTGGGTCAGTGGTCGTTCGCTGAGATTCATAACTGTTGCTCCCATCAAAAAATTATCACTGAACTTATGCTCAAGATGAACGCCACTAAAGCGTTTGTTTTGTTGACCAAAGAAAGAATTGCTTTCTGTCGAAACCTCAATGGGTGTATTTGAATTTTTTAAATTTTCGTTTAGAATGGTAACACGACCGAGTTGGTAGTTTACAGAGTAATCAATGCCCTCTTGCAACAGTCGCCCTGCAGCTGTAACACGCACTGAGCCACGTGGTACATTGAATACTCCCAACGAAATTCCAGCCCCTCCACCGCTTGATTTATATCGCCCTTTGAGTTGAAATTTGTTTTGAGCTGCATAATCAATGGCTTCTGATTTTGTGAGTTTATACATCTCTGGAAAGACATATTTATCTTGATTTGCGTTGTATGTTGCTGCTACATCATAGTCCTCACTTGTATCTGCCTTTAGGGTGTCAAATAAAAATTCGCCAAAAGGTTCAACTTTTGGGAAAATGATACGCCCGTTTTCTCGATCAACAGTTACCCCATCAACAAAATCAAAGAACCCATCCCCTCCATCCTGGAGGTCATTGTAGATGTTCAATCGATCAACTCCAAAAACATTGAGCAATACACGTTGACCAAGCCCTGCTGGCCATATATCATCTTCCACTGGGGTAATGTAATTTAAGGGGGAAGGGTCTGAAAATAAGAGGTTAAACACAAAGCCATCTTGCTCGAGTTGATAGGCACCAATGTTGTATATGTTTTTCATCATCAAGTCCCATACAGGCTGCTCTACATTGGTCAGATTGCTTCGAAGAAGTTTGACGACTAAGCTATTGTTCAGTACTTGCTGACTTTGACCAATGCCAGTGCTGCTACTTGATGGAACTCCATCGCCTGCAAACTCCCCAACTTGATAGGTTTGACCACCAACTGTATATTGAAAAGCAACGCCTAAAATTTCGTCATTATTGAGTCGCTGTTTGAGTGAGATGTACCCCAACTTTGGGTGAAAGCTATAGTCAGTTGGTTCGAGTTTTCTGGCACTTTCAAGTACAGCATAATCGATGCCCTCTTGCACGACATCAGAAAGAGACCCAAAGCCATTGCGAGTTGTGGCAATATCTCGAATATCGTTTGTTAAAATCCCACTTCCCATCTGTTCTGGGTTGAGCCCGTTGGCCTTGTTGTCAGGATATCCAGTGGCACTTGATGTTGTAAAAAAATTAGATGCCAAATCATCTAGACGTGTTTTGTCAGGGGCTGTCTCTCCCAAGTCTTGCAACGCAACAAGGTTGCGAACATTGTCGGTTTGCGCATTTCGATTTGTGACCCACACCTCAATACGAGTGATTTGTACGGCTGAATTGATATAGGGGTAAGTTGCAATCGCAGTATCATATTGGTCACGGAAATACTGTGCCAAAAAGAAGTGACGATCATCCTCATAGTCAAGAGCAAAAAGTGAAAACTCATCCAAACTGCCATCTGCGTCTGTCATCATACGTTGTGTTTGGGAACGTTGCTCCGATATCACAGCTGAGATGTTGGTGTTTCCAAATTTGAGATCTGCTTTTACACCAAATAAGCTTTGTGCACCAGAGATTAAAGAGCTGTTGAGTGGCATACTTACATTTCCTATTTCTAGTTTCTGTAAAATTCCGTCTTCATTGCCACTGTAGCCGTCTTTCAAACTTTTGATTTTATCGACTCCTCCCCTGAGACGATCGACCTCATTTTGGATGCGCCCAATGGCGCCACTGGCCGATGACACTGCATTCCCTGCACGACCCCCAACAGACTGACTCAAATCATCTGTTGAAGGAGGAAAAAAATCAAGTTTGATCAGGTTCTGAAAATCAAAGGTTGACTGAGTGTCGTAATTGGCATTGACGCGAAAACGCTCTCCAATATTCCCAACCAAACCGACACTGATTCGCTGATCAAAATCAAATCCAAAACTACTCTGATTACGAGGAGATAGCGCAGGGTTCCCCGATTTTTGATAACGCACCCCCAAGTCGATTCCGACTGATCCTTTAGGGATAATTTGAATCACATCACTACCAAATAAGCGACGAAACAAATCAGATCGAACATATAAGTCAGGTAGTAAATTCTTTTGCTGGTCGGGGTCGTCTATGTCACCAGAAAGCAAGGCTTGTTTGTCATTCATATATGTTAGTGCATTTTTGCGCATCATTCGATCAAGATACTCTTCTGGGGTCAGTGTTAGTGGTTCATTGATATTGATTTCTCCAACTTTGACAGTGTAGATATAGAGGTCGAGCTTGTGGTCATAGGAATATTCTTCTTCAAAAGAGGCTGGGAGTTTTTTTAGCGCAAGATTTTGAATGGCAGGGGAAAGCTGAAGGCTATCGTTTTGAGCAAGACCTTTCCATGACAACATCAATACAACAAACCAAAGTATCCTTCGGATTGATACCACCAACTGCATACAAACTATAATTTATTCAACGCATTACGAATCAGGCGCTCAACACTCATTTCAGCATCCATTGACAGAAGTTCGTCGAGAATTTTCACACATGATTTGGTTTGGTAACCTAAGACTACCAAAGCAGATAACGCCTCTTCTCTGTTCGTATTGCTTGAAACTGCAGGAATTCCTGCATCTGCGATGACAGCTTGTACTTTATCGCGAAGTTCAATTACAACACGTTGAGCGGTTTTGGCGCCAATGCCTTTTACAGATTGTATAACGTTTACCTGATCACTCTGTATGGCCTGACCAATTTCACTCGGACTCAAAGAGGACAACATGGTACGAGCAGTATTGGCGCCAATCCCCGAAATTCCAATGAGCAATCGAAACAGTTGACGCTCCAAATCCGTACTAAATCCATAGAGTATATGTGCATCTTCTCGCACCTGCAAATGGGTGTATAGCTCAATGTTTTCGTCATCTGTCAACTGTCCATAGGTAAACAAGGATATGTTGACCAAATAGCCAACCCCCTGACAATCAATAACCACTGATGTAGGAGATTTTTCAACAAGACGACCTCGGAGTTGTGTAATCATAGTTTCCTCTCAAAAGTAACGATTATTTTATCATTATATTGAGGAATAGCATAGACTTATTTCAAAAATTCGAGGTTGCGTTTTAGACCTGAAAATTGAGTTCTTTGAACAGCACTTTGTGCAAACAAACGATCAAAAACTACCTCCGTGATTTCATGCCAATCATCACTGCTCATCTGCAATAGTTCGGTCGAGGGTTCAAACTGTGGTTCGTTGTGAGTTGTCGAAAACCGATTCCATGGGCAAACATCCTGACATACATCACAGCCAAAAGCCCAGTTGTCAAACTGCCCCTTGACCTCCTGTGGAATAGCATCTTTAAGTTCAATCGTGAAATAGGAGATACATTTGCTTCCATCCACTTGATAAGGTGCTATGATAGCATCTGTTGGGCAAGCATCAATACATGCAGTACAGGAGCCACAATGATCGGTTACAGGCGTGTCTTGTTCTAGTGGAAGGTCGATGATCAACTCTGCAATAAAGAAAAATGAGCCTGTTTGTTTCGATATCAAGTTAGAGTGCTTTCCAATCCATCCCAAACCAGCTTTGGCTGCCCAGGCCTTATCCAGCACAGGCGCAGAGTCGACAAAAACACGTCCATGTATCTCTCCGATTTCCTGCTGCAGTACTTGCAAGAGTTCAAACAGTTTGTCCTTGATCACAACATGATAGTCCTTTCCATAAGCATATTTAGATATCTTGGGTGCAGTGGGGTCTGATTGTGTATTTTTTGGGTAGTAGTTGTACAGCAACGACACCACACTTTTTGCTCCTGGCACCAGTTTTGTCGGATCTAATCGCTTGTCGAAATTTCGTTCCATATAGGTCATACTTCCATGATAACCTTGCTGTAGCCACTGCTCCAAACGAGGTGCTTCTTCTTCTAAAAATCCTGCATGAGAGATTCCGCATGACAAAAACCCAAGTCTTTTTGCATGCTTTTTAATGAGTTGACTATGTTGGGCTGCATGATTCAAAACAAATCTCCTTGTCGATTCGATTTGGTACGACCCAAATGACTATAGGCAAGATCTGTAACTTCACGTCCGCGAGGCGTACGCACAATAAACCCCTCTTGAATGAGGAAGGGTTCATAAACTTCTTCAAGGGTTTCTGCACTTTCAGACACTGCAGTAGCCAGGGTATTGATGCCTACTGGACCACCTTTAAACTTGTCCATCATGGTGCTTAAAATTTTATTATCCATCTCATCCAAACCATGAGCATCAACATGCAGAGCTTCAAGACCATATTTGGCTATTTTCATATCTATACTTCCATCACCCTTGATTTGTGCAAAATCACGAATTCGCCTCAACAAAGCATTTGCAATTCTAGGGGTACCACGACTTCGGCCAGCAATTTCTACAGCAGCTTCGTTGCTAATTGTGATTTTCAGTATATCTGCACTCCTCTCCACAATAGTTGATAAAATTTCGGTGCTGTAATAATTGAGTCGACTATTGATTCCAAAACGAGCACGCATAGGTGCTGTTAGCAGTCCAGATCGGGTGGTTGCACCAATGAGCGTAAAAGGGTTGAGGGTTATTTCGACTGTTCGAGCATTGGGTCCTGACTCAATCATGATATCGATTTTATAATCTTCCATGGCTGAGTAGAGGTATTCTTCTACGATTGGGCTCAAACGATGGATTTCATCAATGAACAATACATCTCTAGGTTCGAGGTTGGTTAGCAGTCCTGCCAAGTCACCTGGTTTGTCGAGTACTGGTCCTGAAGTTACCTTTACCCCCACTTGTAATTCGTTTGCCAAAATATGAGCAAGGGTTGTTTTTCCAAGACCTGGAGGACCATGTAAAAGGGTGTGGTCTAGGGCATCCTCACGTTGGTTAGCGGCCTGAACAAAGACTTGCAAATTGTCGAGAACTTGAGGTTGTCCCATAAAGTCATCAAAGCGCAGTGGTCGCAATGCACGATCGATGTCGTGTTCTTCTGGTGTAAAGTGTTCTCCGTGAGGATCTAAATGTTCGTTCATTTTTTCAAAGATAACCAAAAATAAACGCCAATAACTTATAAAAAACCCTCTGTTTAGAGGGTTTCTTTCATTTTATTCTGTCAGTGACTTATCGCTAGTGTTGCAACTCTTTCTCACCTTTTTTAAGAGATATATGCTGAGGAACATAATCTTCTTTGTGTCCTGGCTTGGAGTAGTCATAGGCCCAGCGATGTACTTCAGGAATATCTCCTTCCCAATTGCCATGAAAATGTTTGATAGGTGCTGTCCATTCAAGGGTATTGGACTTCCAAGGGTTTTGGACTGTTGGCTTTCCGTAGAACATACTGTGTATAAAGTTGTACAGGAAAACAATTTGCGCTGCGCCAGCAATGAGTGCAAAAATGGTGATCACAACGTTGATGTCTGCCAAGTCATCAAAATATGGAAAGGCAGTGTTGGTATAATATCTTCGTGGTAGTCCAGCCATGCCAATAAAGTGCATGGGGAAGAAAACGCCATAGGCACAAACTGCTGTTATCCAGAAGTGAATATATCCAAGTCGTTTATTGAGCATTCGTCCAAACATTTTTGGAAACCAGTGATACACCCCAGCAAAAAGTCCGTAGAGCGCTGAAATTCCCATTACAAGGTGGAAGTGCGCAACAACGAAATAGGTGTCATGTACGTTGATATCAAGAGTACTGTCTCCCAAGATTATACCTGTCAAACCACCCGTAATAAAGGTAGAAACAAGCCCAATAGAAAATAGCATTGCAGGGTTGAGTTGCAGATTTCCTTTCCAAAGGGTTGTGATGTAATTAAATGCCTTTACTGCTGATGGGATTGCAATGAGTAAGGTTGTAAATGTAAATACAGATCCTAAAAACGGATTCATTCCTGAAATAAACATATGATGCCCCCAAACGATTGTGGAGAGAAAGGCAATGGCTAAAATCGATGCGACCATAGCACGATATCCGAAAATGGGTTTACGAGCGTTGGTTGCCAGTACCTCAGAAGTAATTCCGAGTGCTGGTAATAAAACGATATACACTTCTGGGTGTCCTAAAAACCAGAAGAGGTGTTCAAACAGTACTGGAGACCCACCTTGATAGTGCAGCACCTCACCTTGTATAAAAATATCGGACAGGAAAAAAGAGGTTCCAAAGCTGCGATCCATAATAAGAAGCAAAGCAGCTGAAAGCAATACTGGGAATGAAACCACCCCTATAATTGCAGTAACAAAAAATGCCCAAATGGTGAGAGGCAAACGGGTCATACTCATTCCCTTAGTTCTCAAATTGATCACTGTGACGATATAGTTTAGGGAGCCAAGTAGTGAAGAGGCAATAAAAATCGCCATCGACACCAACCAAAGGGTCATCCCAAGTCCAGAGCCGGGTTGTGCTTGTGGCAGTGCGCTGAGTGGTGGATAAATCGTCCATCCTGCTGCTGCTGGTCCTGCTTCAACAAATAGTGAGGCAAGCATGACAACACTTGACAGGAAAAACAACCAATAAGAAACCATGTTCAAAAACCCAGAAGCCATATCGCGAGCACCGATTTGCAGCGGAATAAGAAGGTTACTAAAGGTTCCACTCAAACCTGCTGTGAGAACGAAAAAAACCATAATCGTACCATGAATAGTGACCAATGCGAGATACACATTGGGATCCATCACCCCATCAGGTGCCCACTTTCCAAGGGTCGATTCAAAAATACCAAAGGGTTGTTCTGGCCATGCCAATTGCAAACGGAACAACAACGACATAGCAATCCCAACAATACCCATAATCAGGCCAGTGATGAGGTACTGTTTGGAGATCATTTTATGATCTTGACTAAAGATATATTTTGTGATAAATGTTTCTTTGTGATGATGTGCGTCTGCTCCCATAGTGATTCTTTTTATTGAATGACTTCAGCAAAGGTTATTTGCTGTGCCATCCATGAATTAAAATCTTTTTCTTCTTCTACAATAATTTTCATTTGCATGTTGTAGTGTGATGCACCACAAATTTTGTTGCAAAGTAATAAATAATCAAATTGATATGGATCAAGGGCTTCTTCGCCATTGGCGATCAATTCTTGACTGTTGTCATACCTAATTTTGTTAATTTTTTGAACCTTGGCTACCATGTCAGGGTTTTGTCTCATTTCTTCAGTGGTGATCGTTGGCGTAAAAGCAAATTCGGTAATCATTCCGGGCACACAGTTCATCTGTGCTCGGAAGTGCGGCATGTATGCTGAATGAAGAACGTCTTGCGATCGCATTTTAAATATCACTTTTCGCCCAACTGGCAAGTGTAACTCTTGCACAACCACATCGTCTAAACCATTTGGATCTGAAGAGTCGATCCCAACAAGATTAAGGCCATCGTAATCTTGTAGAAAACGAACATTGGCATCACCAAGTACATTGTCAGCACCTGCGTAGCGGGCTTTCCAATTGAACTGCTGTGCATACAATTCCACGACTAAAGCGTCTTCATCTTCCTCAAAGTTCATGATGTTTGACCAGGCATAAAGGCCATAAAGTATGAGTACTGCCAAAACGATAACAGGGATGATTGTCCAAATAAACTCCAAACGATCATTGTCTGCATAAAATAGTGCTTTCAAGCCTTTTCTACCTCTGTATTTGTAAGAAAAGTAGTGGAGTAGTGCTTGTGTGACAATCTGAACAAAAAAGATCAAAGCCATTGAAATCCACATTAAGCGGTCGTAATCGACTCCATGTTCAGATGCAGCTTCTGGCAGAAGTACATCTCCCCACTCCCAAAATGAATAAATGGTGATCAAGTAGATGAACACCAAAAAGGCAAACATCAGTTTACCATTCCAATCGTTGTCTTTTTCGTTGGCAACTTGGCTATCGTCCACTTTTTTGTTGAGCTGTGCCACTTGGAAGATTTTAGTAATCTGCCAAACAGCAATACTTACCAAAACCAAAATCGTAATCATTAACAATGTCGTCATATCGTTATTCCTTCACACAAATTAATAGACAAAATGTTCACTTTCTTTTACCAATGGATCCCCTTTAGGCTTGAGTGGCGCCTTGGCCAAAGCCGAGAAAACCACATAGATAAACAGTCCTGCAAATAGTGAGGCACTGCCCAGCTCTGAAAGTCCAAATGACCATTGATCTCCAACGGTTGCTGGCATAATCATATTGTAAAAATCAAGGTAGTGACCCAGTAAAATGATGATTCCAGCTATGATAATAAACCAATTGTTTCGTTTGTAATCGCTATTCATTAAAATTAGAAGTGGAAGAACAAAATTCATCACCACCATTCCAAAAAACAAGAGGTTGTAATCCTCGATTCGAGTGATAAAATAAGTCACTTCTTCAGGGATATTCGAATACCAAATCAACATGAATTGTGAAAACCACAGGTAGGTCCAAAACACGCTAAATCCAAACATAAATTTTCCAAGATCGTGAATATGACTGTCATTTACTTCCTCTAATAAGCCTTTGGATTTGAGATAAATTGTTACCATAGCGATAACAGTTACTGCAGTTACGATCATGCTCGCAAATACATACCATCCAAACAAGGTGCTAAACCAGTGCGGATCGACAGACATGATCCAATCCCACGACATCATTGACTCTGTGACGATGTAAAACACCAAGAAGCCTGCCGCAAGTCTAAAATTCTTTTTGTGATAGCCAATCCCATTATCATTGTCTTGCGCCAGTGAAAATTTTCTAGAATAGAATCGATAAAGGTTCCATCCAACAATATAGAACAAGGCACGTGCGAGGAAAAAAGGCACGTTGAGATAACTTTGTTTGTTTTGAATAATTTCGTCATGTGCAACAACCTCGGCATCCATCCAGACAAATAGGTGGTTGAGGTGAAGACCCGAAAGAATAAGAAGCACAAATACGATGATTGAACCTGGGAGAAGATATGCGGTAATACCCTCCATTACGCGAAACAGAAGGATCGACCAACCTGCTTGCGCTGCTCGTTGAATCGCATAAAACGCTAGTGCTCCAAGAGCAATCATCATAAAAAATAGCGCAGCTACATAAGTGGCAGCCCATGGGCGATTTTGCAGCTGATGCAAGAGATGTTTGTCGTGGCTATCGCCATGTCCTCCACCATGAGCATCGTGGCTATCGCTATGAGCATAAGCCTCATAGTTCTTGTCGTCATGGTTGGCATGGTCGTCGGGACGATCCGAGTGGTGAGCTTGGTCTAAATGCACCACAGTATGATCATCGGCATGGGTGTCGTGATCACCATGCCCGCCATGTCCATGGGCATCTGCTACCATTGCTTTGGCTTCCTCCACTGTGGTTGGGGCAGAGAGAAATCCGATTCCCAAAGCCATTGCACCAACAACCATCAGACTGAGAGAGAAAATTTTTAGATTTTTAGAAAAGCTATACATCATTCTTACTTTGTTAATTGCGATCTTAGATGCATGACGTGTTGGGTAATCTGCCAACGCTCTTCTGCATCGATTAAACTCGCGTGTGACCCCATCGCATTTTTGCCATGCATCAACACATGATACACACTGCCTTCGGTGATCTCACGATCGGCATAGCTTGGAATCCCTAAAAACTTTTCACGCTTCATCAAAATCCCTTGTCCATCACCTTTAGAACCGTGACATACTGCGCAATAAATCGCATAGAGTTCTTTTCCTTCGGCACGATGTCCATCTGTTTTTTTGAGGGGTGAGGTGAGTTCGGCTTTTGCCAGCTCATAACCCTCATTTGTGTTTGGATAGTCATAGGGTTGCCAACCTCTTGGGATTGATCCTTCAACAGGAAGCTGTGCTGCAGTGCCATTAAAAAAGGGTGCTTCGGCATAGGTGTCATAGCCAACAGACTCATACATATCAGGGAAATACTGATAGTTAGGTTGGGATGGGTCAAAGCATGATACGACACTCAACAGCGCCAATCCAAAGAATATAAGGCCTAGATTTCTTTTCATGATTCCCCCTTTTTTTCGTGTACTTTTACTTCGATCGCTCCTGTCTTTTTCAACAAGGAAACGAGTTTCTTTTGGCTGTCACCAACAGCAACCTCCATCAGAAACTTATCGTCGGTTGTAGATGGCATTGGATTTTCTGCTTTTTTGAAGGGCCATAATCGACTGCGCAAATAGAAAGTGATCACCATCAGGTGAGCTGCAAAGAAGATCGTCATCTCAAATAAAACAGGAACAAAGGCTGGCACATTTTCTAGGTATGAAAAGCTGGGCTTACCACCAATGTTTTGCGGCCAGTCTTCAATCATAATATAGTTTGTGAGCCAAATGGCAATCGACAAGCCCAAGCAACCAAACATAAAGGAAGCAATCGCAATGCGCGTGGGTGTAAGACCCATCGCCTTATCAAGCCCGTGGACAGGAAATGGCGTAAAGACCTCCTCAATGTGATGATTTGCTGCTTTGACGTCTTTGACAGCGTGCAATAACACATCATCGTCATCATAAACGGCGTGAATTACTTTACTACTCATCGCTTGTTATTTTTTTGTATTTATTACCCGAGGATTTCAGAATCGATTTGACTTCTGCTTGCGCAATGACTGGGAAAGTGCGTGCGTATAGCAAAAACAAAACAAAGAAGAAGCCTATTGTTCCAATAAAAATTCCAATGTCAACAAAGGTTGGCGAGAACATTGTCCAAGAAGATGGGAGATAGTCTCTGTGCAGAGAGGTTACAATGATTACAAAGCGCTCGAACCACATCCCTATATTTACGACTATGGATATAATAAAAGAGAACATAATACTTGTTCTTAATTTTTTAAACCACATAAACTGTGGAGAGAATACATTACAGGTCATCATCGCCCAATAGGCCCACCAATAAGGTCCAGTTGCACGATTGAGGAATGCATATTGTTCATATTCAACCCCCGAGTACCAAGCAATAAACAGCTCTGTGATATACGCCACCCCAACAATCGAACCTGTAATCATGATTACGATATTCATCAGTTCGATATGCTGGATGGTAATATAATTTTCAAGGTTAATGACTTTGCGCATAATAATCAACAGCGTTTGCACCATGGCAAAACCTGAGAAGATTGCACCAGCCACAAAATAGGGTGGGAAAATGGTTGTGTGCCAACCAGGAATCACAGATGTAGCAAAGTCAAATGATACGATAGTGTGAACAGAAAGAACCAGAGGTGTTGCCAATCCTGCCAATACTAAAGAAACCTCTTCAAAACGTTGCCAGTCTTTTGCACGTCCACTCCAACCAAAGCTCAGTAGACCATAAATTTTCTTTTGAAATGGCTTGACTGCACGATCGCGAATCATCGCAAAGTCAGGCAGTAAACCTGTCCACCAGAACACAAGTGATACAGACAGATAGGTCGAAATCGCAAATACATCCCAAAGCAGAGGTGAATTGAAGTTGACCCATAGTGACCCAAATTGGTTTGGAATGGGTAAAACCCAGTATGCCAACCATGGACGACCCATGTGAATGATGGGGAACAACCCTGCTTGAATCACAGAGAAAATGGTCATCGCCTCAGCAGATCGGTTGATGGCCATACGCCATTTTTGTCTAAACAATAACAGTACAGCAGAGATTAAAGTTCCTGCGTGTCCAATTCCAACCCACCATACAAAGTTGGTGATGTCCCAAGCCCATCCAACAGTTTTGTTCAGCCCCCAAACGCCGATACCAGTTGATATGGTATAAATAATACAACCAATCCCCCATAAAAAAGCAGCTAATGCAATACTAAAAACAATCCACCATTGCTTGTTGGCTTTGCCCTCAACAGGAGCAACGATATCAACAGTCACATCGTGGTATGATTTATTCCCGGTGACGAGTGGTTTTCGTATTGGTGCTTCGTAATGCGAGGCCATAGTTATTGGTTTATGATGTCTCTGTATTTCTAACTTTTACTTGATACTGCACATTTGGTTTTGTACCTACGCTTTCCAACAAGTGATACATTCGATCACTCTTCAATGACTTGGATACACGGCTCGACTTGTCATTGATGTCGCCAAATGTTATTGCGCCATTCGAGCAGGCACTTGAACAAGCTGTTTGGAACTCCCCATCAGCAATGTCACGCCCAACGAGCTTGGCATCCAAAATTGTCTTTTGTGTTTTCTGAATACACAACGAACATTTTTCCATCACTCCACGAGAGCGAACAACTACATCTGGGTTCAATACCATACGACCCAAATCATTATTCATGTAGAAATCAAATTCGTCATTATTATTATACAAGAACCAGTTGAATCGTCTGACTTTATACGGACAGTTGTTGGCGCAGTATCGTGTTCCAACACAGCGATTGTATGCCATGTGATTTTGACCTTGACGACCATGTGAGGTGGCAGCCACTGGGCAAACCGTTTCACAAGGTGCATGGTTACAGTGCTGGCACATAATCGGCTGAAATGTTACTTGAGGATTGTTAGATGGCTCTTCCAAAGAGCTAAAAGTCGTGAGCGACTCACCTAGTCCACTGATTTCATTCACTGTTGTGTTATCTCCTTCAAAAGTTTCTTCGGAGGAGTAGTATCGATCGATTCGCAACCAGTGCATATCACGTGATTTGCGAATTTCTCGCTTGCCAACAACAGGCACATTGTTTTCTGCATGACATGCCACTACACATGCCCCACAACCTGTACAAGCGTTCAAGTCAATCGATAAGTTGAAGTGATGCCCAACAGAACGATTAAATTGATCCCAAATATCAACCTCTGGAGAAGTGACTTTGGTTTCGATATGGTTTTTACTAACCACTGGAACTGCGTTGTAGTAGTCCCTGTTTTTGGTATTAAAAATTTCGAGTGTTGTTTCCTTTACGATATCTTCACGGCCCATCAAGGTGTTTTGCAACTGTGTACAAGCAAACTCATGCGTGCCTTCAGCTGCTTCAATTGATACTGTCTGAACTTTAGAGAAGTCATTGTATAGTGTATAGGCATTGACACCCACTTGCATTTCAGACTTCAACCCAGCTTGTTTGCCATATCCAAATGCCAAACCAACAGTACCTTTGGCCTGACCTGGTTGGATCAGCACAGGTACTTTGAGTGTTGAAGACCCTACAGTTATATTGGCATATCCGCCGTTTAATGACCCATCTGACTGGATTTCATTCCACAGGCCGAGTGCTGCTGCATCCGGCTTTGAAATCGTTAAATAGTTGTCCCACGTCACACGAGTGATTGGGTCTGGAAGCTCTTGCAGCCAAGGATTATTGGCTTGTTGCCCATCCCCTAGTCCTGTTTTGGTGTACAGATGAAGTGAATAACCCTCTTGTTTTGCAGTAGAAAGGATGCCAATCGCATCGGCAACTGAATCGTTGTAACGCTTTCTGTTGGTGGAAGAATCGCTGACATAAAACCCATCATGTAAGGCCTTATTCCATGATGTTCCACTTAAAATATTTTTCTCCCAATAAGATCGCAATTGATCTCTGTAGGTCATGTCTTTCCCCAACCATGTGAGCAACACATCTTGAAATTGTTTGGTGTCGAACAAGGGCCGAATTGTTGGTTGCGTAAGACCAAAGTGATTTGTTTTGAATTCCACATCACCCCACGATTCAAGATAGTGAGGAATCGCTGCCACCCATTGAGCTTTGGATGCAGTTTCGTCATTTTTCATACTAAATGACAAAGAGAATTTGGCTTTCGCTAATCCAGCAGCAAACTGTTCTCCTTCAGCTAAAGTATATACAGGGTTTACATCTGCCATAATAATCCCTTGCACTGCTCCACTGTTCAAATCCTCAACAAGTTGTGAGACCTCAAGCGCATTGCCCTGACGAGTGGTAGTTGTGTGTTTGGTGTCGATGACAACAGATCCAATTTTTTCATTGATGGCTAAGGAAACTCGGTGTGCTTCAGTACTTGGTAAATCTGTAATAACGATTCCATTTTTTCCAGCTTTACGCAAATGTTTTGCAATGATTTTGGCCATCTCCACTGTGGCTTGATCTGCAGTGGCTTGCCCATTTGTCAACTCGACATACACTGCTGCAAGTACTTGCTGTTGTTGAGCAGCAGTCATGGGCATTCGCTTGTCGGCAGCTGCTCCTGAAAGGGTCATAATGGCTTCAAACTGGAAGTGTGTTGACATTTTTGCCTTGCCATTTTTCTTGACAGGCAATCGTGTTTTTACATACCCAGGTGCATGCCCTCCTCCTTGCCAATCACCCAGAAAATCTGCATCAAAAGAAACGATTGTCTCTGCTTTCGAGAAATCATAGGTAGGAAGTGCTCGCTGTCCATATGCTTTTGCAAAGGCATCTAATGCATGAGATGATGACACTGAATCATAGGTAATATGTTTGATGTTGTCATACTTGGATGTGATTTGATCGATCAAATGCTGGGTGGAAGGACTAGCATAAGAACGTGTCAACAAGGCCAATTGCTCGCCTTGACTTTGCATATTGTCGAGCTGTTGGCGACTAAGTTGAAGTAGTGTTGCCCAACCAATAGGACTTCCAGACTGTGTTGGTCCCTGCAAACGAAGGTTGTCATACAACGACAAGACAGAAGCTTGCACACGTGCGTTTGCAGCATAGCTCGCAGGAATGTCAGTATTGTTTTCAACTTTAATTGGTCTTCCCTCTCTTGTTTTTACAAGGATACTCGCGAGGTCAAATCCATCAGCAACAGTAGTTGCATAATAGTTTGAAATCCCGGGGCGTATTTCTTCTGGTTGAACAACATAAGGAATTGATTTATGAACAGGCCCCTCACATGCAGCTAATGATGCTGCCGCAGTGCTAAAACCAACATACTTTAGAAAATCTCGTCGATTGGTTTTAGAGTCATTCATCACTTGCTCATTGCCCAGAAAGGCATCTTCAGGTAGCTTTTCAACAAACTCACGCCCCATGAGATCTTCGACAAATGCATTGTTGCTGTCTAGCTCAGCTGTGCTTTTCCAATATTTTTTATGGTTGGCCATCTTTGTTTATGATTAATAGTGACACTTCCCACACTCCAAGCCACCCATTTGAGCAACTGTGAGTTTTTCTACACCATATTTTTTTGAGAGTTCTGCATGAACTTTCTCATAATACTCATTGTTTTCCAAATCGACGTTTGACTCTCTATGACAGTCGATACACCAGCCCATTGTGAGGGGCGAATGTTGGTACATGATTTCCATTTCTTCCACTGGGCCATGACATTTTTGACAATCGATGCCAGCAACGTCAACGTGCTGCGCGTGGTTAAAGTATACAAAGTCAGGGAGATTGTGAATCCGAACCCATTTGACTGGCTGTGTCTCGCCAGTATAACGTTGGTTCTCTTCATCCCAGCCAACTGCTTTGTACAGTTTTTTGATTTCGTTTGTATAAAATTCCTTTGTATAACCTTTTTCCAAATCTTCCTCGCCATTATACTCTGCGATATTCATGTGACAGTTCATACATACATTAAGAGATGGGATCCCTGAATGCTTGGATACCCGAGCAGATGAGTGACAGTACTTGCACTCAATTTCATTGTCGCCAGAGTGGATTTTGTGTGAATAATGAATTGGCTGTACAGGCGAATACCCTTGATCGATTCCCACTTGCATCAAGTAACCGTAGGCGAAATAGGCACTAGAAAACAACAATAAAATCACTGTGCTAAACACCAAGAAAGAGTTGTTGATATACACCTCCCAAAGAGGTTTGCGCTTTGACTTGCTGGCTTCAACTTCAATGCCATTTGCAATCGCAATTTTACGCAATGTTTGCGTCACCAAAAACAGCATCACTACAAGCACAACCAGCACAAGAACCAAGACACCCAACAGCAATGTTGAGGTCGTGTCATCTGTTCCTGAGACAACTGTCGTAGCTACAACAGCTGGCGTTGCAGGAGCAGCAGGTGTGTAGTCTGTATATGCTAGAATATTATCAATATCTTCATTACTTAGTTGCGGAAAAGCAGTCATCACAGACTTGTTGTACTCCTCATAAATTGCAACAGCTTGGGGATCTCCCGATTTGACCATCGCCATAGAATTCTTAATCCATGCATACAGCCATTCCTTCTCATATTTTTGAGAAACACCTGCCAAAGCAGGTCCAACAGCACGCTTGTTGAGCTTGTGACAAGCTGCGCAATTCATATTGAACAAAGACTTCCCTTTGTCAATATCAGGTTCTTGTGCAAAAGTTGGAAGGGCGAGAGCTACAGCCAACACGATGGTGAGTAGAGTGCGAATTTGAGGAACATTTAGGTAAAAAACCCTAGTCATGTTTAGGTTGTTGTTGGTCAAAGGAAAACACCTTTTTTTCTGTTCACAAAATTACATCACAAACCCCATTTTAAAAACATTAAAACCACATGAATTATAAATTTATAATTATTCTAAATTACTTATTTAGTTAGCTTAAAATCAGTTATTTATACTTTTTCTGTTTTGACATTATTAAACAAATTTGACCAAAAAATTGCGAGAATTTACCAGCAATCTTTTCTTTGCAGAATATGGCTGATTTGAAGTCCTTTTGTTTTTTTGTTTTGATGTTGTTTGCTAGCAGTATATATGCCCAAGACAACGCTTTGATTGTAAAGACACCTCAAAACTTAGATGGTGTTCTCGAACGCAAATTGTCGCTCGACAAAAAGCGCTTGAAAAACAATCAATTTACAATTCAAATTTTTTCAGGAAGTTACGAGATGGCACAAGTATTTTTGGACTCTTTTTCCAAGTCATTTGCTGAAAAAAATGCAAAACTCACTTTCGAAACCCCAAACTACAAAATCCGAACAGGCATGTTTGGTAGTCGTCTTGAAGGAGTTAAAACTCTAGATAAGATTCGAATAAAATTTCCAGATGCTTTCTTACTCAAGCCCTGAGTCAATCACTTGAGTTTTTTCTTCACAGCAACCTCGATATAGGCCTCTATGTTGTCGCCCGTTTTGATATCATTAAAATCCTTGATTTGCAAGCCACAGTCATACCCTTTTGTAACTTCCTTAACATCGTCTTTAAATCTCTTTAGGGATGCTAGGGCACCTGTGTACACGACCACACCTTCGCGAATTACACGAACCAAAGAATTGCGTGTGATTTTTCCATCCATAACCATGCAACCAGCAATGGTTCCAACGCGTGATATTTTATACGTTTCACGAATTTCAACATCACCTTGCACCTCTTCTTTCATGTCTGGCGACAACAAGCCTTCCATCGCTTCTTTCAAGTCGCTGATGGCGTCGTAAATAATAGAATAACTTCGCACATCGATTTCCTCTTTGTCTGCCAGTTGTCTGGCTGTGCCCACAGGACGAACATTGAATCCGACTATAATCGCATCAGAGGCAGATGCCAATAACACATCAGATTCTGTGATTGCACCGACCCCTTTGTGGATGATATTGACTTGTATTTCTTCTGTCGATAATTTTTGGAACGAATCTGTCAGCGCTTCTACTGATCCATCTACATCTCCTTTCAATATGATGTTGAGCTCTTTAAAATCTCCGAGCGCAATTCGCCTTCCAATTTCATCTAAAGTGATATGTCGTTGTGTTCGAACCGACTGCTCACGAACCAGTTGGGTTCGTTTTGCTGCTATTTGTTTTGCTTCTTTTTCTTCTTCGAACACATTGAATCGGTCACCAGCTGTCGGTGCGCCATCCAGTCCTAGTAAAGACACTGGTGTGGATGGCCCTGCTTCAGTCAATTCATTTCCACGTTCATCTTGCATCGCACGTACCTTACCACTGTACTGACCTGCCAAAATATAGTCTCCAATGCGCAGTGTTCCTGCTTGCACGAGTATGGTCGAAACATAACCACGACCCTTATCCAAAAAGGCCTCCACCACCGTTCCTTGTGCCGCTTTTGATGGGTTGGCTTTGAGCTCTAATAATTCAGCTTCAAGCATTACTTTTTCTAGTAGTTCGTTGATTCCTGTACCCTTTTTTGCAGACACATCATGAGATTGGATTTTACCACCCCAGTCCTCTACTAGCAAATTCATTCCTGCCAAACTCTCTTTAATTTTATCTGGATTTGCGTTGGGGCTGTCAATTTTGTTGATTGCAAAGACAATGGGTACAGACGCAGCTTGTGCGTGACTAATTGCCTCTTTGGACTGTGGCATGATGTCGTCATCAGCAGCAATAACAATAATAACTAAGTCGGTTACTTGCGCCCCGCGTGCACGCATGGCAGTAAATGCCTCGTGACCTGGCGTATCTAAAAAAGTAATTTTTTGTCCACTTTCCAATGAAACACTATATGCACCGATGTGCTGGGTGATTCCTCCCGATTCGTCGGCAGTGACGTTTGCTTTTCTAATATAATCAAGCAATGAGGTTTTTCCATGATCAACATGGCCCATCACTGTTACAATAGGAGCACGTGGCAATAGGTCTTCAGGATTATCTTCGGGTGTTTCAATTGTTTCTTCAATGTCGGCAGTGACAAATTCAACTTGATAACCAAATTCCTCTGCAACAATCGAAAGGGTTTCAGCATCGAGTCGCTGATTCATTGTCACCATTATGCCTAGGGTCATACAGGCAGAAATGATTTCGGTGGAGCTGATTTCCATCATTGTGGCAATTTCTCCAACAGTGACATACTCTGTTACTTTAAGCACTTTGCTTTCCGCTTCTTGTTGTGCTGCGTCATCCTCTGTTTTCTGACGATGCGAGTCTCTCTTTTCACGACGATATTTCGCTCCCTTGGATTTGGTCGTTTTACCCTGTAATTTTTCTAGGGTTTCACGAATTTGCTTTTGGATTTCTTCATCACTTGGCTCTTCGTGAGCAGGCTGCTTTTGCTGTTTTGGCTTGGGTTTATTTGATTTACCCTGCGCTGAAAGACCTGTGTTTTTTGTGATTCGTTTTCGTCGTCGTCTGCGATCGATTTGATCTGTACTTAAGGGTGATGGTTTTTTTTCAAATTTTTTGAGATCAATTTTATCCCCTGCAATTTTTAAACCTGTTAATTTTTTGTATATAGTTGTAACCTTATCAGTCCCTTCCTCTTCTGGGGTTTCGGGGGTTGCTTCTGTTTTGGCTGCTGGTTTAGGTTCTTCTTCTGGCGTGCTTTTGGTTGGCTCCTCTACTATTTCCTCTGGCACGTTCTCCTCAGCTGGCTGTGGCTCAGTCTCCGTTTTTGGTTCAGGTTTGTCTTCAGGCTGTTGTTCCAAATCAATTTTCCCAACTTTTCGAAGTCCTTTAAGTTCAGTACGTACCTGAAAGACTTGTGCCTTGGTCTCTTTTTCTTCCTCTATTCGTTGTCGGATGGCCTCTTTTTCCTTACGCTTTTCTTCGCTAACTTCCTCTGAAGCTTCTCGCTTGGTTCGGTCGGTTTGAAAGGCATCCAGTAATAATTGGTATTCCTGCTCTGAAATCTTAGAAGTCGGACGGGCATCTATTTCAAAACCATGCGCTGCCAGTTGCTCTACCGCTCGATCCAATGATATATTTAACTCGCGGAGAACCTTATTAATTCGTATGGTTTTTACTTCTGACATATTTGTGTTTGATGTTCAAAAATAGGGATTTCAATCCGTTAACTCGAAAATTCTGCACTTAATATGTTGCGCACTTCTACAATTGTTTCTTCTTCCAAGTCGGTTCGCTTGACCAAGTCATTCACCTCCTGTTCTAAAACACTCTTCGCTGTGTCCAGTCCAACCTTGCGGAATTCCTCGATAACCCAGCTTTCGATTTCATCAGAAAATTCAGTCAACTCGACGTCTTCCTCTGCTCCTTCACGATACACATCAATTTCGTAGCCAGTGAGTTGACCAGCCAATCGGATGTTGAATCCGCCACGACCAATCGCCTTGGAAACCTCTGATGGGTCCATAAAGACTTCAACCGTCTTTTTTTCCTCATCGATTGTCATGTTTGTAATTTTTGCAGGACTCAAAGCACGTGTAATCATCAATTGGTTGTTGTTGGTAAAGTTTATGACGTCAATGTTTTCATTGCCAAGTTCACGTACAATGCCATGAATTCGAGATCCTTTCATTCCAACACAAGCTCCCACTGGATCGATACGATCATCGTAAGAATCTACTGCAACTTTTGCTTTTTCGCCAGGCACACGAACTACTTTTTTAACAGTAATAAGGCCATCGAATACTTCTGGAATTTCTTGTTCAAAGAGCTTCTCCAAAAATTTTGGATCGGTACGGGATAGTACAATGCTTGGCTTTGCTCCTTTGAGTTCAACGCTTTCAATCACACCTCGAACACTATCGCCCTTGCGGAAAAAGTCAGAGGGGATCTGACGATCTTTTGGCAATATGATTTCGTTGCCATCATCATCGATCAAAATCACAACACGATTGCGAACGTGATGGACTTCGGCTGTGTAGATTTCTCCAACCAGTTCAATAAATTGTTTGTAGATGATGGTGTTGTCATGCTCATGGATTCGAGCAATGAGGTTTTGACGAAGAGAGAGGATCGAACGACGACCCAAATCTGAGAGTTTTACTTCCTCAGATACATCCTCACCAACTTCAAAGTCTGGCTCTATTTTTCGAGCTTCAGTCAACTCAATTTCTTCATTTTCGTCTTCCACTTCTCCATCTTTCACAACGATTCGATTGCGCCAGATTTCCAAGTCTCCCTTGTCTGGATTGATAATGATGTCAAAATTGTCATCTGTTCCAAACTTACGTTTAAGTGTATTACGAAACACTTCTTCTAGTATGGCCATAAGGGTCACACGATCGATTAGTTTGTCGTCTTTAAACTCGGAGAATGATTCAATTAATGCGAGATTTTCCATTTTGTATTACTTAAATTGGATTTGTACTGTTGCTTTTTCTATTTGACTGTAGGGTACTTGCAAATGCTTGACCACTGTGTGTTTGCCCTTACCTATGGGTTTAGGTTCGCGAGCTTTCCATTCAAGGGTGATTTGCTCATCATCTGCCTCTGTAAGTGTCGCTTTGATACTGTTGTTATCAATGGTATGTACTGCCAATTTTCGTCCAATGTTCTTTTTGTATTGACGTGCCATTTGTAATGGATGAGTAGCACCTGCAGAAGTAACTTCTAACGAAAAGTCATGCATTTCACGATCGAGTTCGTTCTCAATGTAACGGCTGACTTTGATACACTGTTGTAGGCTCACCCCATTGTCTCCGTCCAAAACTACCTGAATTCTCGAGTGATCGTCAATGTGCAAATCAATCAAAAACAAATCGGGCTGGAGAGACAATGCCTCATCGACCAGTTGATGTGTGTGTTCTTTAAATTCCATTTAAAAAAAAAGGGGACCATTAGAGTCTCCCAATTGTTGATCAGAATGTTGATGCAAATATAGGTGTTTTGCCTTTGTCTCCCAAATTATTTCTAAAGTAATTTCAGTTCACTAACCGAGCAAACTTTTTCTAACTCATTGAAATTCTTACATTCGCGACTATGGAAGCATATGCCAACGCTTTATTGATTGCCATTCCATGCTTTATGTTGTTGCTGCTTGTTGAAATGGCTTATGGCTATACAACTGGTAAACAAACCTATGTATTTATGGACACCATTTCGAGCTTGAGTTCTGGACTGACAAATATCTTAAAAGATACCCTTGGGTTGGTGGTGATTTTAATCTCCTATCCATGGTTGAGTCAGCAACTTGCCATCACCCAAATCGGGGCTGGTGTTTGGCTTTATGTGGTGGCCTTTATCTGCATCGATTTTGCTTCCTATTGGTCGCATCGCCTCAATCACAAAATCAATTTTTTCTGGAATCAACACATCATTCATCACAGTAGTGAGGAGTTTAACATGGCATGTGCATTACGCCAAAGCGTTTCAAATATTTTTGGTTATAGTGCCTTGTTTTTTATCCCCGCAGCTGTCTTGGGCATACCACAGGAAGTCATTGCTGTCTTGGCACCTCTACACCTATTTGGCCAGTTTTGGTATCATACCCAACACATTGGTAAACTCGGTTGGTTAGAGTATATCATTGTTACCCCTTCCCAACACAGGGTACATCACGCCATCAACCCCATTTATATTGACAAAAATCTAAGTGCCATTTTTTGTATTTGGGATCGGATGTTTGGTACTTTTCAGGAGGAACTTGATGACGAACCACCTGTGTATGGGGTACTCAAGCCAGTGCAATCATGGAATCCTCTATGGATCAATTTCCAACACCTTTGGGGGTTGGCTATTGATGCATGGCACACCAAAAAATGGCGTGATAAACTGCGTTTGTGGTTAATGCCCACAGGTTGGCGTCCAGCAGATGTCAAAAGGTCAATCCCCAGAGAAGTGATTACAGATGTGTCTAAACTAACGAAATATGCCCCCTTCCACAGTAGACTCTCACAGTTTTGGGCAATGTTTCATTTTGTTTCCACCTTATCATTATTATTATTGTTTCTCTACTCGTATGGCTCGTTACAAAGCAATCAAGCCATGGTCTTGGGAATCACCTTGTTCGTTTCCATCTTTGGATATACGAGTGTAATGGATCGTCATCTTTGGAGTATTGGTTTTGAGTTGTTTCGTATCATCGCAGCAGTAATTGTTCTTCAGTTGATGATTCCTTCGTCATTGTCCATCATCTACTGGCCATGGATGACTTATCTCTTTCTTTCAAGTTTTGCTTTGATTGCCTTGTTGCGTGACATAGTACACCACCCCTTCCTAAAAACAAAAAATCCCGCCTGAAGACGAGATTTTCGTTGGCCTACTAGGGATCGAACCTAGACTCTTCTGAACCAAAATCAGACGTGTTGCCAGTTACACCATAGGCCAATTGAGACGCAAAAATAAAACAAAGTTTGAGAACGCCAATACTTCTCTTTTGATTTCTCAACCCAATAAGAAAGTTGTACATTCGTAGTTCCAAAAAACAAAAATGAATTTTCGCATCTGGAACCTGAGATTGGGTTGGTTCGCTTTCGCTTTTTCACTCATCTCCTATCTGCTAACTGTTGAACCTACTGCAAGCTATTGGGATTGTGGTGAATATATTGCCACTGCTGCCAAGTTGCAAGTTGGTCATCCGCCAGGGGCGCCTTTTTTCCAAATGGTTGGTGCAGTATTTGCCATACTAGCACCCAATTCAGAATACATTGCCTTGTCAGTCAATATGATGTCTGTGATTGCCAGTAGCTTTACTGTACTGTTTTTGTTTTGGACCATTACTGGCATTGCTCGTCGTTTGGTGGATTTTGAAAAAGATGATTCCTATACGCAAATCCTTGTTTTGGTTGCTGGCTTAATCGGAGCACTTGGTTTTGCTTATACTGATAGTTTTTGGTACAACGCTGTTGAGGCAGAAGTATATGCCATGGCAACTTGTATCCTATCGATATTATTTTGGTTGGGTCTTCGTTGGGAAGCCGACATGGACAAGCCGAGTGGTGATCGCTGGTTGGTACTGATTGCTTTTGTCGTTGGCTTATCCTTTGGAGTTCACTTTATGGGACTCTTGACAATTCCAGCCATCGGAATGCTGTACTACTTTAAAACTGCAGAAACTGTTACCCCCAAGGGTTTTATCATTGCCAATGTGTGTTCTGTGGCTGTACTGCTATTTATCTTTAAACTATTACTCCCAAGCACGCTAGCTTATTTTGGATATGCCGAGGTGTTTTTTGTCAATGAAATCGGTTTGCCATTCCACTCTGGTACCATTGTAGCAGGGCTGTCTTTGGTTTTATTTTTTGTTTACACACTTCGGTTGACGCATCAAAAGGCTTGGGTACAAGTCAATACTGCGCTGTTGTGTGTTCTTTTTATTTTGATTGGATTTTCCTCTTGGCTCATGCTGCCCATTCGTGCCAATGCCAATACAGTCATCAACGAAAATGCCCCTGCTGATGCACGTGCTTTATTGGCCTACTACAACCTTGAACAATATCCAGACACGCATTTGTTCTATGGCCCAATGTTTACCGATATGTATGCTGGGCAAGACGAAATAACCCCTTATGTTGATGATAAGCCCAAATATGAAAAAAATCTAAAAACAGGACGCTACGTCATCGTCAATGAGTGGGAAAAGGCACGCATCAATAGCAACAGCAAGCACGAAGGTATCCTTCCTAGGATGTGGAGCAGTGGGAATGCTGTCAACTATATGACCTATTATGGCACTGTTGATTTTGACATCAAACCCGAATACCGAGGTGAAGAAAAACTTGTCGAAACCATCAATTCTTTTATTGCAGAATGGAACGAAGGACAAGTGGATATCGAGGACTATCACCAATTTTTAACCACATACGCCGCCTATCTCGACGTGGAAAAACCAACATTTTTCGACAACCTCCAATATCTATTTGATTTCCAGATGGGATATATGTATTGGCGCTATTTTATGTGGAATTTTTCAGGTCGCCAAAATGATTTGCAAGGCAAATTAGACCCCATCAATGGAAATTGGATCAGTGGGTTCTCATTTATCGACAACTGGCGGTTGGGACCACAGGACAACTTGCCAAGCGAACTGGCAAACAATAAAGGAAAAAACAAATACTATATGTTACCACTCTTGTTTGGTGTTTTGGGATTTGCCTTTTTATATCGTAAAGACCCTAAACGATTTTGGGTGATGTTGTTACTGTTTTTATTTACAGGGCTGGCACTGAAAGTTTACCTCAATGAAAGAGTTTTTGAGCCACGAGAACGTGATTATGCACTTGTCGGTTCGTTCTACGCTTTTAGCATATTTATCGGCTTGGGCGTTATTTCGATATTCGAACGACTAAAAACTTATGTACGTCCTCAAATGGCTTTTCCGATTGTTGGTCTATTGAGTTTACTGTGTGTGCCTGTGCTGCTGGCATCTCAAAATTGGGACGATCACGATCGCTCGGGTCGATATACTGCACAATCGACTGCCAAGGCCTATCTAGACTCGGTTGAAGAAGATGTGGATGCAATGATTTTTACCATAGGCGATAATGACACTTTTGCCATTTGGTATGCACAAGAAATTGAGGGATACCGCACCGATGTACGTAGCATTAATACGCAACTGCTCGCTACAGACTGGTATATCGATCAACTCAAACGACGTACCTACACCAGCTCTCCAATCCCCTCACAACTCAAGCACAGTCAGTATGCCTATGGGATAAGAGATTATATCAAACATGAGGAATTGCTCGACTCTGTACGCTGGTCTCTCAACGATTTTATGCGTTGGGTCAGTAGCGATCAAGCGCGTACACGCTATAAGTTTTTACTTGAACAATACGAGGTTTCAACCACCAACATTCCCAAGTCAACCCAACAGATGATTTATTATCCCACCAATAAAATTCGGGTGCCTGTCAACAAGGAAAATGTATTGAAAAGTGGTGTGGTCAAGCCCGAAGATGCTGATTTGATAGTGGAATATATCGACATTGATCTCCCAAACTCAGGGCTCTACAAAAACCGATTGATGATGCTGGATATCCTGCACAATAACGACTGGGAACGACCAATTTATTTTACAGGTGGTAGCTATGACGACAGTGAGTATTTCTGGATGAAAGACTACCTGCAACTCGATGGATTGGTGTATAAACTCGTCCCCATCAAAACCCCAATCGACCCAAACAATCCTTACCAAATGGGTCGGATTGACACTGATATCATGTATGACATCGTCATGAAGTGGGATTGGGGCAACTCAGATAGTAAAGACATTTATCACGACCCGGAAACAAGAAAAAACAGCATTTCATTCCGATCAAACATCACCCGATTGGCAGAAACCCTAATTGACGAGGGGCAAAAAGAAAAAGCCATAACAGTCCTCGATTTGGCGATGGAAAAAATGCCGATAGAAACCTTTGGTTATTACAGCCTAGTCATTCCAATTGCAGCAGCATACTATCGTGCTGGGGCACTTGATAAAGCCCGAAAAATTGTAACAACAATCGCCTCTGGCTACGAAGAATATATGCGCTACTATGCGCAGTGGAATCGAGATGAGCAGCTGATGTTGATGGAAGACATAGTCGCAAATGTGGAAAGATATAAATCTCTCCTCACTGAAATCATAAAAGCCAAAGATCACAAAAGCATGACAGCTTTGTTCGATTCATTTTTTGAGTCGATAATGCCCTTTAGCTATATCTATGGGAAATATGATTTTTACACGGAGTTCACCCCCTTTGTGGCTGCTCTTTATGATTCGGATAAAGTTGAATTTGCTCGTGAGTTGAGCACTGAAATTGCACAGCAATACATCGACTTACTTAAACGATTCTTGACACTAGAGGATGATCAACTATCTTATTTTGAAATGGAGATTGGTATTGAAATTCAGGCCTACAAAAGCTTGGTATCGACCGTGAAACGAAATGAAAATGACCTAGTGTTTTCTGAGGCGTTTGAGGAAACTTATAATGAAACTATTGCGCCGTTTTCAAATTTGGACTAAACAAAATCATTCATCAATGAAATAATGGTGTTTGCGTCTTGATCACCACTTTGTCGCCAAACCATTTCACCTCCTTTATATATCATCAGAGTTGGTAAGCCTCGCACACGCAATGCTTCTGAGAGTTTGGGGTTTTTTTCGATATCAATTTTAATGACTTTACCATTGTCCCCCATCGCAGCTGCAACATCCCGAAGAACGGCGTGCATTTCCACAGAGGCGTCATCCAAATCAGAATAAAAATTGAGAAGGATGGGGATTTTAGCGTCAATAATGTCTCCAAATTTTGACATAATGAGAGCTGTTATTCGATTGTCATTATATGCTAAAATAATATTTTGTGTCAAAATATGCTCCAAAAGTGCAAAATTCTGACCTCAATCGTAACAAACAAGCTGTCAAATCATAAGAATAATTCATACTTTTGATTTCAACAATGGTAAACGAAAAAAAACTCTTCCTCCTAGACGCCTACGCCCTGATTTTTAGAGGTTACTACGCATTTATCAAAAACCCAAGAATAAACTCCAAAGGCATGGATACCAGTGCCATTATGGGGTTTACAAACTCCTTATTTGATCTGATCAACAGAGAAAGACCCAACTATTTGGCTGTTGCTTTTGACAAAGGGGGCTCTGTCGATCGATCGGAAATCTACACAGAATACAAGGCCAATCGTGCTGAAACACCTGAAGCGATTCGCATTGCTGTACCTTATATTCAAGCGCTGCTCGAAGCCATGCATATTCCTGTCATCGAAAAAGAAGGATACGAAGCCGATGATATTATTGGAACACTGGCCAAACAAGCTGAAAACGAAGGCTTTGAAGTATATATGATGACTCCTGATAAAGACTTTGCACAACTTGTCTCCCCCAATATCTTTATGTATCGCCCCTTGCGCAAAGGAAATGGCATTGAAATTTGGGGAGTGAAGGAAGTGCTAGAAAAGTTTGATATCGAACACCCAGAGCAAGTCATTGACTACTTGGGGATGATGGGTGACTCGGTTGACAATATCCCAGGTCTGCCAGGTGTTGGTGATAAAACTGCTCGAAAATTTTTGGTACAATATGGCTCGATGGAAAATCTACTCGCCAATACACACGAAATCAAAGGAAAACTCAGAGAAAAAATCGAAGAAAACAAGGAACTAGGAATCCTTTCCAAAAAACTCGCTCGTATTCTATTGGATGTTCCTGTGAGTTTTGATGAAAAAAAATATATCCTAGACCAGCCGAATACTGAAAAAGTTTTGAAGATTTTTCAGGAGTTGGAGTTTCGTCAACTTGGCAATCGGCTTCAAAAAATTTTTTCTGAAGCAGAAGAAACGGAAATCCCCGCCAACAAATCCACAACAACTGCTCCTGCTGCCTATGATTTGTTCAATCAGCCAGGAAAAGGTGAAATGGTTTCAGAGTCGAGCCTCAAAACACTTTCAACAACCGAGCACCTCTATCAAACCATACAAACACCCCAAGAAGAAGAAATGTTGTTGGAGTGGTTGCTTCAACAAAAATCGGTCTGCTTTGATACAGAAACCACAGGTCTAGACGAACTCACTGCCGAGCTGGTAGGTATCGCCTTTAGTTGGAAAAAAGGAACTGGTTATTACCTGCCTTTCCCTGAAGATCGCACTGCATGTGAAACAAAACTTGCCTATTTTGCACCTTTCTTCCAAAGCTCCGAAATCGAGAAAATTGGGCATAACCTCAAATATGACATCAAGGTGCTGCAGCAATATGGTATGAATGTACAAGCACCACTGTTTGATACCATGATTGCACATTATCTGATCAATCCCGATGTACGTCATAATATGGATGTTTTGGCAGAAAACTATTTGGGTTATCAACCTCAACCTATAACAGAACTAATTGGTAAAAAAGGACCCAACCAAGGATCGATGCGAAATGTGCCCCTCGACAAACAAACTGAATATGCTGTAGAGGATGCAGATGTGACCTACCAACTTAAAAATCATTTTGTCACTGAAATGGTATCAAAGGAAGTAATCGATTTGTTCAACAAAATCGAATTGCCTTTGGTCAATGTGTTGGCTGACATGGAAAGCTCAGGGATACATATTGACGTCGATTATTTAAACGAATTGGCAGTACAATTTCAAAAAGAAACAGCTACACTTGAAGAGCAAATTTATGAGCAAGCTGGCGAACCCTTTAACTTGGCATCGCCAAAACAGCTAGGGCCAATTTTATTTGACAAGCTCAAGTTGGTTGACAAGCCCAAAAAAACCAAAACAGGTCAATATTCAACTGCGGAAGACGTTTTGTCTAATTTGGCAAAAGACCATGCAATCGTTGCTGATATTTTGGAGTGGAGATCTGTCAAAAAATTAAGCAACACATATATTGAGGCACTCCCCCAACAGGTCAATCCCAAAACAGATCGTGTCCATACAATATTCAATCAAGCAGTGGCTGCCACAGGACGATTGAGTAGCAATCATCCCAATCTTCAAAACATACCAATTCGGACAGAACGAGGTCAATTGGTTCGAAAAGCATTCATACCAAGAGATAAAGAACATGTTTTACTCGCAGCAGATTATTCACAAATAGAATTGCGTGTGATTGCTTCTTTGAGTGACGATAAAGAAATGCAAGAAGCCTTTCAAAAAGGAAAAGATGTCCACGCCAGTACTGCAGCCAAGGTCTTTAATGTTGCTTTGGAAGAGGTGAGCAGAGAGCAAAGAAGCCAAGCCAAAACGATTAATTTCGGCATAATTTATGGAGTATCTGCTTTTGGTTTGAGTAATCAAACGAATTTGAGCCGAAAGGAATCAAAAGCATTGATTGATGCTTATTACGAAACCTACCCACAGCTGAAGTCCTATATCCAAAAGCAAGTCGATTTTGCAAGAGAAAATGGCTACGTCGAAACCATTTTGGGTCGCCGGCGGTATTTGAGAGACATCAATTCACAAAATAGTATTGTTCGCAGTGCCGCCGAACGCAACGCCGTGAATGCGCCCATCCAAGGAAGTGCAGCGGATATTATCAAAATTGCAATGTTGCGGATTCATGAAAAACTAAAAGACTATAAGTCACAAATGCTGTTGCAAGTGCATGATGAGTTGGTATTTGATGCGAAAAAATCAGAGCTCGATGCATTGACAAAAATGATAAAAACCGAAATGGAACAGGCCTACAAACTCCAAGTTCCTCTTGTTGTCGATGTGGGAACAGGCACCAACTGGCTTGAGGCACATTGATTTTGATAATTGTTTGCTTTTTACTCTATAAATTGTACATTTGCAGCCCGTTTTCAATAAACTGAATGCGGAAATTGACAACGTATTAAATAAAAAAAGTGGACTCATTAAGTTACAAAACCGTATCAATCAATAAGAAAAACGCTGATAAACAGTGGGTTGTGGTTGATGCTGCTGATCAAATCTTAGGTCGTTTTTCGTCTAAGGTTGCGAAATTGTTACGTGGTAAATATAAGCCTAGTTTTACACCACACGCTGACTGTGGTGACAATGTTATTGTGCTTAATGCCGATAAAATCAAGCTCACTGGCGATAAATGGAATAAAAAAACCTACATCCGCCACACAGGCTATCCTGGTGGTCAGCGTAGTTTGACTGCTGGTGAAATCCACGAAAAAAATTCAACTCGATTGGTTGAAAAGTCTATTAAAGGTATGCTTCCCAAAAACAAACTTGGAGCGGAATTGTTCCGAAATCTCCATGTTGTTGCTGGTTCTGAACATCCTTATGGTGGCCAAAAACCAACCGATGTAAACATCAACGAACTTAAGTAATTATGGAAGTGATTCATACCATTGGTCGTCGCAAAACTGCAGTTGCTCGCGTTTATATGTCTGAGGGAAAAGGTGAAATAACCATTAACAACAAAGCGTTAGACGCCTATTTTCCAACGGCAACACACCAGTACAAAGTTAATCAGCCATTCACACTGACTGACACTTTGGGGAAATACAATCTCAATATTTCTGTCACAGGTGGTGGTCCAACTGGGCAAGTTGAGGCGATTCGTCTTGGCATCTCACGTGCTTTGTGTACCGTTGATGTAGAGCACCGCTCAGCATTAAAGCCAGAAGGATTACTCACAAGAGATCCTCGCATGGTTGAGCGTAAAAAGTTTGGGCAGAAAAAAGCCCGTAAAAAATTCCAATTCTCCAAACGTTAACTGTTTGTTAGCATTGGCATATCAATAAGTTCATTAATTAGTGTATAATTTGTTGCCATTAGTTTAGCATCTAAATGAGGAAGGCCGATTTTCGCCGCTTGTTCATTGCTAATCAGGGAACGTAAACGAAAACAACAATGTCAAAAATAGAAGTCAAAGACTTACTAGAAGCAGGTGTCCACTTTGGTCACCTTACAAGAAAGTGGAACCCCAATATGGCGCCCTTCATTCACATGGAGCGCAACGGTATCCACATTATCAATCTTTATAAAACCGTTACTAAAATCCAGGAAGCGCAGCAAGCACTGCACAAAATTGCTTCTTCTGGTCGCAAGATCTTATTTGTAGCGACAAAAAAACAAGCAAAGGATATCGTATCTGCAAAGGCAAGCGAAGTGAATATGCCTTATATCACTGAGCGCTGGCCTGGAGGAATGCTGACCAACTTTGTAACGATCCGAAAGGCTGTTAAGAAAATGGCTGCGATTGATCGAATGAAAACAGATGGTACATTCAACACCCTCTCCAAAAAAGAGAGACTACAAGTCGATCGTATGCGTGCCAAGCTCGAAAAGAACCTCGGTTCGATTTCGGAAATGACTCGTTTACCAGGTGCGCTTTTTGTTGTCGATATACGTCGAGAGCACATTGCTGTTCGCGAAGCAAAAAAACTCAACATTCCCATTTTTGCGATGGTCGACACTAATGCTGACCCTCGTGATGTTGATTTTGTAATTCCTGCAAACGACGATGCGTCTAAATCAATTGATAAAATTTTAGGTATTGTCACACAATCCATATCAGCGGGAATTAGTGAACGTCAAAAGGAACGTGACGAAGCTAATGCAGCTCAAACTGAAGGTGAAGTGGTTCCAGAAGCAGCTGAAACAGAAGTAGAAACACCTGCAGAAACGCCAGCAGCTGAAGTAAAAGAAGAAGCTGTGGCTGAAGAAGCTCCTGCCGCCGATGAGAAAAAAGCAGAGGAAGCATCTGCAGATGATTTGAGTGGTAAAACAGTCGCCGAACTCAAGACACTTGCCAAAAAAACTGGTGTGACTGGTTATAGTAAAATGAAAAAAGCAGAATTAATTGCGGCTTTGTCCGCCTAAATCACTGATAATGTCAAAAATAAGTGCAGCTGATGTAAACAAGCTCCGAAAAGCAACAGGAGCAGGAATGATGGATTGTAAAAAAGCCTTGGTCGAAGCTGGGGGTGACTTTGATTCCGCAATAGAAATTCTGCGTAAGAAGGGTCAGAAAGTAGCCGCCAATCGTGCGGATCGTGACTCTTCTGAAGGAGCTGTTATTGCAAGAGTCAATGATGAAGCAACTGTTGGTGTCATTGTATCGGTTAACTGTGAAACGGACTTTGTTGCCAAAAACGAAAGCTATGTATCGCTTGCCAACCAATTGGCAGATGTGGCCTTGGGTCATGATAGTTTGGATAGTTTTTTGGCTGCTGACTTCAACGGAATGTCTGTTGCTGACAAACTCACAGAACAGACAGGTGTAATTGGAGAAAAAATCGAAATCGGAGGGTTTGAACGTCTTGAAGGAGTCTTTGTTGGTTCATACATCCATGCTGGAAACAAAATTGCAACCCTAACAAGCTTATCGGCTGGTGTTGATGGTGCGGCAGAAGCTGCCAAAAATGTGGCGATGCAAGCTGCTGCGATGAACCCCATTGCCTTAAATGAAGAAGGTGTTGATGCAGCAACAGTTGAGAAAGAGATCGAGATTGCAAAGGACCTACTTCGCCAGGAAGGAAAGCCAGAGGCGATGCTCGACAATATCGCCAAAGGGAAGCTCAAGCGATTTTTTAAAGATAACACCTTGGTCAATCAAGCCTATATCAAGAATGCAAAGCAAAGCGTGAGCGACTATGTGAAGTCGGTTGATACTGATCTAAGTGTGACTGGTTTTAAGCGTCTAGCTTTAGTGTAAAACTTTGCCAACTAAAGAAAAATAAAACCTCGGAAATTCGAGGTTTTTTTTTGCTCGTAATGCAAGGTTGTTTTTGGTTATATTTGCACAAATACAATCCATGCAATACAAACGGATACTTTTAAAACTCAGTGGAGAGGCACTTATGGGTGAGCGCTCTCATGGGATTGACCCACAGCGTTTGGCGGACTATGCCAGTGAAATCAAAAATGTTGTTGCGCAAGGAGTAGAAGTTGCCATTGTAATCGGAGGTGGTAATATCTTTCGGGGTGTTGCTGGTGCCAGTAACGGGATGGATCGTGTACAAGGAGATTATATGGGCATGCTGGCAACCATCATCAATGGTCTTGCCTTGCAAAGCGCTTTGGAAGACGCTGAAGTACAAACGCGACTGCAAACAGCCCTGAAAATCGAAGCGATAGCAGAGCCATATATCAAAAGGCGTGCAGTTCGCCACTTGGAAAAAGGACGTGTGGTTATCTTTGGCGCAGGTACTGGAAATCCATTTTTTACAACCGACTCTGCAGCTGTACTTCGAGCAATTGAAGTGGAAGCAGACGTTATATTGAAAGGAACTCGCGTGGATGGTATTTATGATGATGACCCAGAAAAAAATAAAGATGCTGTTAAATTTGAGTCCATTAGTTTTAATGATGTTCTTCAAAAAGGACTCAAAGTGATGGACAGCACTGCCTTCACTCTTAGCCAAGAAAATGAATTGCCTATTGTTGTGTTTGACATGAACACTCCTGGCAACCTTGAACAGGTTGTTGCAGGTAAAAATATCGGAACTAAGGTAAATTAGAAATTATGGAAAACATTAACTTTATCATGGATGTTGCCAAAGAGGCTATGGAAAAATCGCTAGAACACCTGGATAAGGCTTTTATCAATATCCGTGCAGGCAAAGCGAATCCTGCAATGTTATCCTCTGTGAAAATAGAATACTATGGGACGCAAACCCCACTGAGTCAGGTGGCAAACATCAATACCCCTGATGCGCAAACCTTGTCCGTTCAGCCATGGGACAAAACACAAATTTCTGAAATCGAAAAAGCCATTCTTGTTGCAAACCTTGGGTTTAACCCCTCCAACAATGGTGAGTCGGTGATTATCAATATCCCACCACTGACCGAAGAAAGAAGGAGAGAGTTGGTCAAACTCGCTAAGGCAGAATCAGAAAATGCAAAAGTAGGGGTTCGAAATGCGCGTAAAGAGGCAAACAACGAACTGAAAAAAACAGAGCTTTCTGAAGACCAATTGGGCAATGCTGAAGTTGATGTGCAAACCCTTACCGATGATTACATCAAAAAAATAGATGATAAATACGCTTCGAAAGAGGATGAAATCATGACGGTCTGAAAACAGAAATACTTCTTCAATTGCTATGATCAAATGGGTTAAGACTCGGTTTTGGAGCACCGTTGCATCGCTAATTCTTCGCAATAGGGTTTTTTGCATCCTTTTGATTATTGCGACCACTATTTTTTTAGGATTTCAGTGGAAGAACATACGCTTTAGTTTTAATGAAGCAAGTCTCCTCCCCGATAACCACGCTTTCAACCTAAAGTACCAGTCATTTGTCGATCGTTTTGGAGATGAAGGCAACCTCATCGTTTTGGCAGTTCAAGACTCTACTTTGTTCATTCCCGATAAGATTCAACAATGGAGCTCGCTCACCAAATCGTTTGAAGGTCTAAATGCAGTTGCCGCTGTTACAGGAATTGGTAACCTGAAACAGCTTCGGAAAAACACCAAACAACAAAGCTTTGAGGTGGAAGATGTCCCATATCAATTGGCTCGTAACCAAAAGGAAGTGGACAAGCTCGAAAAGAAACTCCTTGAGCAATCACCCTTTTTTCATGGGGTTCTTCTCAACCCTGATACAGAGGTGTACCTGACAATCATCACCCTCAAAAGAGAAGTTGTCAACGCCAAAGAGCGAGAACTTTTTGTCAATAATGAACTCTTGCCCAAAGTCAGTGCCTTTGAAGCAGCGTCTGATTTGGACGTTCACATTTCGGGGATGCCCTATGTTCGGACAATCAATGCCTTTACCATTTTGAGTGAGATTCGGATGTTTGTTATTGTTGCGGCACTGGTTACGACCTTGATTTTCTTTTTCTTCTTTCGATCCTATCGAGCAACCTTTATTTCCATGGTCGTGGTCGTCATTGGCGTAATGTGGGCCTTTGGGATATTGGGCTTTTTTGGATTTGAAATCACAGTGCTCACTGCTTTGATTCCTCCCATTGTGATTGTGATTGGCGTTCCCAATTGTATTTTCCTTATTAACAAATACCAACAAGAAGTCAAAAAACACGGTAATCAAGCCAGGTCTCTTCATCGTGTCATTATTAAAATTGGAAACGCAACCCTAATGACCAATATGACCACTGCCCTTGGGTTTGCAACCTTTACTTTGACCAGCAGCAAACTTCTCATCGAATTTGGCTTGGTGGCTTCTGTCAATATCATGCTTCTTTTTGTGTTGTCGCTTTTTGTGATTCCTATTCTTTACAGCTATATGAGTCTCCCCAATCAAAAGCATCTAGCGCACCTCAACCGAAACTGGATGAACGACTTTATTGAATGGATGGAAGATATGGTTCGTTATCGTCGTGTGACTGTTTATTTTGTGTTTATCATCTCCCTGATGATGAGTATTATTGGGATTTACCAGATTAAACTTTCTGGCACCATCATCGACGACCTTCCAAAAGGAGCCGAGTTTTTCAAAGATGTTCGGTTTTTTGAAAATGAAATGAGTGGAATCATGCCCATAGAGATTATGGTTGACACCAAAAGAAGAAATGGTGCAACGCAACTCTCAACGCTCAACCGAGTAGAACGTTTGGCATCGCACATTCGAACTGTGCCTGAGCTTTCCGAGCCCTTGTCTATTGCCCATGTAGCCAAGTATGCAAAGCAAACCTATTACAATGGCAACCAACGTTATTTTTCGATGCCAACAAGGCAAGAATATTCATTTATTGGGTCTTATGTCAACAACAGTATATCGGCCGAAGGCATGGCCGAAAGTTTGGTTGATAGCACTGGTCAGTATATTCGTGTAAGCACAATGCTCAAAGATGTCAACACAGAACGAATGGAAGAAATTGAGGGTGATTTGTTGGCAGTTGTTGGAGAACTATTTCCAGCTGACCGATTTGAAACAGAAGTCACTGGAAAAGCGCTTGGGTACTTAAAAGGAACTCGGTTTTTGATTCGTAACCTAGTCTTGTCACTCTCCTTAGCAGTATTGATGATTGCCTTATTTATGGCCTACATGTTTCGTTCGTTTCGAATGATTCTCATTTCCTTGATTCCAAACATTATCCCCTTAATCCTCACTGCAGGGATGATGGGTTTTCTGGGAATTCCCATCAAACCATCCACCATATTGGTCTTTAGTGTAGCTTTTGGGATATCTGTAGATGACACCATACACTATTTGGTCAAATACCGACAAGAACTCCAAGCCACCAAATGGAAAATAAAAAAGTCGGTTTATCTGGCACTTCGCGAAACAGGAGTGAGTATGTTTTACACTTCTATCGTTTTGTTTTTTGGATTTTCAGTATTTATGATTTCGAGTTATGGTGGTACTGTAGCTTTGGGAGGCTTGGTGTCAGCAACCTTGCTATTTGCCATGTTGGCCAACCTTATTCTTTTGCCATCGCTGTTGTTGTCGCTGGAGGAAAGAATCGCAAACGAGAGAACTCTCAAAAAACCCAGTATTGATCTATTGAAAGAGGATGAAAATAGCTGATGAACTTGCTTGTAAAATGAAGTATATTTGTAGCCGAAATTTGATTTGATGAATACGCAAACGATTCAAGAACTTTTCTCTGGCAATCATCTACTACACAAAGTGATTTTGCAGGGCTGGGTGCGCACCTTTCGTGCCAATCGTTTTATTGCGCTCAACGACGGATCAACGCTCAACAACCTTCAGTGTGTTGTGGACTTTGAAAATACCGACGAAAATCTGCTCAAAAGAATCACAACTGGTGCTGCCTTACAAATTGAAGGAACACTAGTCGAAAGCCAAGGAAAAGGGCAGAAATACGAAGTACGAGTCAGTCATCTGAAAGTCATTGGCGACTCTGACCCCGATCAATTTCCCATCCAACCAAAAAAACACAGTTTTGAGTTTTTAAGAGACAATGCACATCTTCGTGTCCGAACCTCCACTTTTTCGGCAGTGATGAGGGTTCGCTCTGCGCTGTCATTCGCTGTTCACGACTATTTTAGGAAGGAAGGATTTTATTATGTTCATACCCCTATTATCACAGGAAGTGATGCCGAAGGGGCAGGTGAAATGTTTCGTGTGAGTACCTTAGACCCCAAACAAGCACCCCTGAACGAAGCAGGGGATACAGATTTTACAAAAGACTTTTTTGGCAAGGAAACAAACCTTACTGTTTCTGGTCAGTTAGAAGCCGAAACATACGCAATGGGACTAGGTAAGGTATACACCTTTGGACCTACATTTCGAGCAGAAAACTCGAATACTTCTCGGCATTTGGCTGAGTTTTGGATGATTGAACCCGAAGTTGCTTTCTATCAACTCGATCAGAATATGGATTTGGCTGAAGACTTCATCAAATATGTGCTTCAGTATATTGTCGACAATTGTGAGGACGATTTGGGATTTCTGGATCAACGCTTGTCGAATGAAGAAAAAACAAAACCACAAATCGAGCGACGATCAATGGGTTTACTCGAGCAAATTCGCTTTGTTGTCGACAATCAATTTGTTCGACTATCGTACACTGAAGCCTTTGATATTTTGAGAAACTCAAAGCCAAACAAGAAGAAAAAGTTCAAGTTTCCTGTGGATGAATGGGGCGTTGACCTGCAAAGTGAGCATGAGCGCTACTTGGTCGAAAAACACTTTAAATGCCCTGTGATTTTGTTTGATTATCCTGCCAAAATCAAAGCATTTTATATGCGCCTTAATGATGACGGAAAAACTGTTCGTGCAATGGATGTGTTATTTCCTGGCATTGGTGAGATGGTGGGTGGTGCACAACGAGAAGAACGACTTGATGTGTTGCAAATACGAATGTCTGAAATGGGCATTGAAGAAAAAGAACTCGACTGGTACTTGGATTTGCGCCGATTTGGAACAGCCCCTCATGCTGGATTTGGATTGGGATTTGAGCGTTTGGTTCAATTTGCAACAGGAATGTCCAACATCCGTGATGTGATTCCCTTTCCACGTACCCCCCAAAACGCATCCTTCTAAAACAGTTTTCATCTGACAAGGTTTTTGTACCTTTAGGATAGTAAAATAGTCATGTTAAAACAACAACTCAATTTAAAGCTTTCCCAAAAGCTATCGCCTCAGCAAATTCAGTTGATGAAACTGATTCAATTGCCTACACTTTCTTTTGAACAAAAACTACAACAAGAACTAGAGGAAAATCCAGCACTTGAAGCTGGAAAAGAAGCAACTGAAAATCAAGATTTTGACACCACGCATGATGATGATCACGATATCATAGAAACAGATATCAACGTCGATGAATATCTGAGTGATGATGAAATCCCCTCCTATCGCCTCAATACAAACAACCATAGCCATGATGATGATGACAAACAGGTGCCCTATGCCGCTGGTATTAGCTTTACCCAATTTCTGATGGATCAAATGCGAACATTTAGCATGGATGAAACCGATAGTCAAATTGCTCAGTTTTTGATTGGCAGTATTGATGATACAGGATATATCCGAAGGAGCTTACTTGACATTGTCGATGATTTAGCGTTTACAGAAAACTTATATGTGGAAGAAAATCAGGTGCAAAAAGTCCTCGAAAAAGTACAACAACTCGACCCAGCGGGCGTTGGTGCATTGGACTTGCAAGAGTGTTTGGCACTTCAACTTCAACGAAAATCTCAATCTCCTGAAGTTTCGCTTGCCTACAACATCATCAAGTTTCATTTTACACCATTTTCAAAAAAGCATTTTGATAAATTGATGAGTACACTAGGCATTGATGAAAATCAACTGAAAGATGCAATCGCTGAGATTGAAAAACTAAATCCAAAGCCGGGGGCTTCGTATGCATCATCAACCAAAATCAATAGTCATATCACCCCCGATTTTACAATTCGAATTATAGAAGGGGAATTGCAACTCTCCCTAAATGGAAGGAATGCTCCTGAACTTCATGTTTCAGCCTCTTATAAAAATATGATGGAAAGCTATAAAGAGTCGGCTGTGAAAAGTAAAGAACAACAAGAAGCTGTTTTGTTTATCAAGCAAAAACTCGATGCTGCCAAATGGTTTATTGATGCAGTTAAGCAGCGAAACCACACCCTATTCATCACTATGAATGCAATCATGGATTATCAAAAAGACTATTTTTTATCTGGTGATGAGCAAAAAATCAAACCAATGGTGTTACGTGATATTGCAAGCATTATTCAGATGGATATCTCAACAGTGTCTAGGGTCGCAAATAGCAAATACGTAGACACCCCTTATGGCACCCGACTGCTCAAATCTTTCTTTTCTGAAGGAATGACCAACAGTGAAGGAGAGGATGTGTCTTCTATAGAAATCAGAAAAGCCTTGGAAGAAATCATTGATTCAGAAGACAAAACCAGCCCTCTTACTGACGAGGAGCTGAAAAAACAACTCAATCAAAAAGGCTATCCAGTTGCCCGTCGCACTGTTGCCAAATACCGAGATATTATAGGAGCTCCTGTGGCTCGATTGCGAAAAAAGCTGTAAAAAATCATTTTCTTCACACTGCTTTCTAAATCAATCTTTATGAAAGAGCAGGATGTTTTAAGCAACTAATCGTAGGCAGTATAATAAAACTCCAATTGTAACCGAAGATCAGGGTTGCTGTGGTTTGGTCCTGCAAGAATCACACTCGTTGGGGTGCTGATTGTAGATTGAGGAATACTAAACTCTGTTGGAGAAATAACATCTGAAATTTGGGTGTTGATAAATGGCGCGCTCGTGCTCAATCCCAGACGCACGTTTTCGAAATCTACAGACTCGCGAATGAGGTTGCTGATATGTTTAGTAATCACAAATTTATATGAAGTTACCTCGCCTTCGTCATCATATTGTGCAAGACCCCCAAAAGTTGTTTTGTTGTCTTCAGGATATAAGCCAGCACTTACGTCGATTAAAAAATCTTCAAGGGGTGAGCCATCGCTCTCAGTAAACAAGTACAAACGGTTGGGTAAATCTTTAATGCCCAATGCATTAATTTTCAGCTGGTCAACGTGTAAAATGAGATTGGCTTCATTGATCAGCCAAGGGTTTGCTTGAAGGTTTTCCAGTTGCAATTGGCCATCAGCACCTGCAAATAAATCAATAGTCGAGAAAACACCTAACCCCCCTTTGAGGTATATGCTTTGTCCATCATCGTTTCCACTTAATACTGTTTGAATTTCGGAATCGGGTGCCGATTGTATGATAGTATTAAATCGAACCCCACCCAAGTTGATGCTAAACGTGGATGAACTGTCTTGAGAAACATAGTCATCTGCATTTGCTGCATCTCCACCATCACTAAGCGTTAGTTCTTTATAATCGTAATTAATTTTGATCTGCCCAGCTGCAAAATTGAGTTGCATCAGTAATGAGTTGGTTGGTTGCATATCGATCACAATTCCATTAAAATATTCTTGAAAACGATTATTATCGATGATTACATCGTCCCCCTCTTTGTCAATAATATACTGCTGAAAAAAAGAGGTGTCTAAGGGGATTCTAACGCGTGGGGTAAGTCGTTGATCTACTTCAGTTGACTCATCAACATCATCAGTTTCAGGGTCATCTTCTTTGAAATAAACGATTTCATTTAAATCAAGTGTTATTTTGTCATCAAACAAAATGCTTGAAGTCAATCCGTCTAGATCGAAGTCTTTATCAGAATAAAACATATTATCTGTTTCAAAATTATTATTTGGATCAAGCGTCGATAAATAATAATCTAATTTTTTGACTTGAAAATGTAGCTCTTGATCAGTATCGCCGAACAAATAGTCAATTTCATAAACATTCGCTTCGGCATCTGGGTTTATTGTTTCGTCATCTTCCGCATCATTCAGACCATCTTCATCAGTGTCGGGGTTGAGTGGATCGAGGTTTGCTGATCTTGACTCTTCAATGTCGGTGAGTGTGTCGCCATCTGAGTCACTTTGGGGATCATCGGGGTCTGCGTCAAGGGAATCAATCACGCCGTCACCATCACGATCGCGTTGATTGGTGTAGAATGGTATTTCCAACCACACTTCTGTGACTGTTTCTTGCTCATCATGTGGATTCTTGTTAGTCGAGTCTGAGCTGACTCCATTGGTTTCGGTGTCCGGATTAATGCTTCCAAAAGTTCCGGTTGATGTTGTGGCTAGGCTCAATTGAGTCGTAAAGCTCGCCTTGGTATTTCCAAACACAGCATCTTCATACTCTCCCAAAGAAAAAAAAGACAGATTGTCTGTTCGAACGACTTCAATCGACTTGTGCTCAGCTCCAACTGGGGCAGTTTCTTTTTCAATGACAAAAGTATCTGATGGAAGTAGCGATGCCCCTAGATCATTGAATTCTTTTTCACAAGAGGAGACAAAGATTAAAATGGCAAATAACCCAACGGAAAATTTGAGATTCATTTCTCTAAATTTAGGATTTGGTTTGTGTAAAATTCATTATAATCCTCCTCAAAACTTTCTTTGGAAGAGCAATGAAGTATGGGTTTGTTGGAAGATAAAATTTCTTTCCTCACACTTTTATCGATGTCAGTATCTGCAATAATCAAACCATCGGAATTGGCTATCGCATTTTTTGCGAGAGCAGAAAAATTGGGTATTTTCAAATCTTTTGTCAACTCACCATCTAGGCCATCAAAGGCTAATTTTTTAATCAGGTTATAAGAAAGAGGCTCTTCAAATGGTGTATTAAAAATTGATGAAACGACTTTGGTGTTGGCCAAAATTGGTTCATCCTTGTAATAATGCTTGCAATAAAGTGGCATCAGCATTGCAATCCAACCTTGCACATGAATAATGTCGGGTGCCCAATTGAGTTTTTTGACTGTTTCAATCACACCTTTAGCAAAAAAGATCGCTCGTTCATCATTATCCTTATACAACTTTCCATTTTCATCTTTTTCCAACTGTCTTCCTTTGAAGTAATCTTCGTTATCGATGAAATAAACCTGCATGCGTTCTTTTGGAATAGAAGCAACCTTTATGATTAAAGGCACATCGATATCATTGATCACAAGATTCATTCCTGAAAGACGAATTACCTCGTGCAACTGATGGCGACGTTCGTTGATCAAACCATACTTTGGAATAAAAATTCGGGTTTGTCCACCAACCTCATTTACCATTTTAGGAAGAGAGAAGGTCATCGTTGATAAATTCGATTCTGGTAGATAAGGAACCACCTCAGATGAAACGAATAGGATTTTTTTATCTGTCATAAAACCCAAAGATTATTCTTTTTGGAGTATGCGAAATTACGAAAATTATACCGAAGTTTGCCCATAATTCCTAACGGAAGGTGTTAAACTTTTCTAAATGCCAAAAGTCTTCACGACAGAAGAGTTGCGTCTCTTTCAAAGAAAAAAATACAACAATCGCAGTTGGGGTCTGGTTCCTACTATGGGTTCTTTGCACCAAGGGCATCTGAAACTCATTCAAAAAGCACATGCAGAAAATGCTGTGACATTTATTAGCATTTTTGTCAATCCAACCCAATTTGACTCCAAGAACGACTTAGAAAACTATCCATCAACAATCGATGCTGATATTGAGAAAATACATGCGATAGACCCAAACATCTGTGTGTTTATCCCAAGTGTTGAAACCATTTATCCAGATGGTGCCAAAGCAAAAAAGTATGCATTACAAGGATTGGACAAACCCATGGAGGGAATATATCGCCCTGGGCATTTTGATGGTGTTGCAACAGTCGTTGAACGTTTGTTTACACTCGTTCAACCTGATGTTGCTTATTTTGGTCAAAAAGATTTTCAACAATTGCAAATTGTTTCTCTTTTGGCAAAACCATTGGGAATTAAGATACGAAGTGTGCCTACCATTCGCGAAGCCAATGGACTTGCCATGAGCTCTCGAAACAGTCGCTTGTCTGACGAAGGAAGGGAAAACGCCAAACATATTTATGAGACTTTACAAATCGTTAAATCCAATTTTTCATCCCATACTATCGATGCACTAAAAAAGATGGCTATTCAAAAACTCTCCGAAACCCCTCAAATGGAGCTACAGTACTTCGAAATCGTTGCAGAACACAACTTGAATTTTGTGCAATCAAAGGGAAAAGGGGTGTCTTATCGCGCCTTTGTTGCTGTTGTTGTTGAAGGCACCCGATTGATAGATAATATCTCTCTCAATTAAGTATATTTGCAGCATGACAATCGAAGTTCTTAAATCCAAAATTCATCGTGTCACCGTCACTGGTGCAGAGCTGGATTATGTGGGTAGCATTACAATCGATCCTGTTTTGATGGATGCAGCAGATTTGATTGCAGGTGAGAAGGTTAATGTTGTCAATGTAAACAATGGTGAGCGCCTAGAAACCTATATCATCGAAGGGGTGAAAAACAGTGGGGAGATCACCCTCAATGGCCCTGCTGCGCGTAAAGCCCAAAAAGGAGATATCGTTATCATCATCAGCTATGTCCAAATGACTGTTGAAGAGGCAAAAAACTTTGATCCTAAAATCATCTTCCCCAATACAAAAACCAACACCCTACAATAGTTTTGTCTAAACCTCTCGTTTCCGCATTACGCAACATCATTCCACTAGGGATTGGGGTTTTTCTCATCTACTACTCACTAAGCTCAATCACTGCGGATCAACGCTCACAGATTTGGTCAACGATTCGGCAAGCGTACCCCTTACCCATTTTGATTTCTGTCATCTTTGGCGTTATGAGTCATCTATCTCGCGCATACCGATGGAAATATCAACTCATCCCCTTGGGTTATCATCCAAAATTGATAAACCTCATAGGTTCGGTACTGGTCAATTATCTGTCAAACTTGGGTATCCCCCGCTCAGGAGATATTCTTCGAGTGACAGTCATATCTGCCTACGAAAAAATTCCTTTTTCCAAAGGAGCGGGAACAGTGATTAGCGAACGTGTTATCGATCTTGTTATCATGTTGTTGCTCGTCTTCTCAGCGATCTACATGGGTGGAGATTGGGTTAAAGCTGAACTCAGCCAATCATCTGGACTCCTCATGAGTTTTTACATCATTATAGCGTTGATTGTTGCGATCATGATGTTTCCTTTTCTCATCAATAGCGAGCGATTTCCTTTTTTGGATCGTATAAAAATCTTTTTTCTCAATATCTATCAAGGTATTTTATCGATTGGTTCTGTTTCGAATGCGTATGCATTTTGGGCACATACCATTTTTATTTGGGTGATGTATATCATGATGTTTTGGGTGATTCAGTTTTCAATACCTCTTTCAGCTACTCTCGGGCTCGAGGTTATCCTTGTAGGTTTTGTCGCAGGAGGGCTTTCGATTGCTGTTACCAATGGTGGAATTGGATTGTATCCACTTGCAGTCGCAACAGTACTCAACCACTATGGTATGTCCTATGAAATGGCGCTTGCCTATGGGTGGATTGCATGGTCAACCCAAACCATTATGATTCTCATTTTTGGTGGTTTATCTTTTGCCTTTTTGCCTGTTGTCAACAGAAAAAAATAAGTATCTTTCGGAAGACGATGGCGAAAGTAAAAACAGCTTTTTTTTGTAAAAACTGTGGTGCACAGTATAGCAAATGGCAAGGGCAATGCCATGCTTGCAAAGAATGGAATTTCATAGCAGAAGAGATTTTGCAAAAATCAAAAACCGAACCCTGGCAAGCACCCAAAGAATCACAAGCAAGTATTCCAATTCCCATTAAAGAGGTTTCTGAAAGTCAACAGATACGCCTGGCGACAAAAGATGCAGAACTCGATCGAGTTTTGGGCGGTGGAGTGGTACCTGGGTCGTTGGTATTATTGGCTGGAGAACCTGGGGTTGGTAAGTCCACACTGCTCCTCCAACTGGCATTGGAAGTTGACTACCCAACACTCTACGTATCAGGGGAGGAAAGCCTCACACAAATCAAGTTGCGAAGCAATCGAATTAGCAGTGGAAATTCACAATGTTATTTGCTCAACGAAACCAATGCAGAAAACATCCTTGCACAAGCACAAAAACTCAAACCCAAACTTTTGATTGTCGATTCCATTCAAACCTTACAAACCAATTTGATTGACAGTGGTGCTGGAAGTGTATCACAAGTGAGAGAATCCACTTCCTTGCTACAGCGATTTGCCAAGCAGATTAATCTCCCCATTTTTGTCGTTGGTCACATCACCAAGGATGGAATGATTGCAGGCCCCAAAATTCTTGAGCATATGGTCGATGTGGTATTGCATTTTGAAGGGGATCGAAACTATATGTATCGCATTTTGCGTACGCACAAAAATCGCTTCGGATCGACCTCGGATTTGGGGATTTATGAGATGGAATCCAAAGGGCTTCGCGTTGTACACAACCCCAGTGAATTATTGATTTCCTCAACAAGTCGCAATCAAAGTGGTCATGCAATTGCAGCCACTCTCGAGGGGATGCGACCCATGTTGATTGAATGTCAAGCCCTGGTAAGCTCTGCAGTCTATGGCACCCCGCAGCGAAGCACCACTGGCTTTAATGTCAAACGACTGAACATGTTGTTGGCAGTTCTCGAAAAACGGGCAGGATTCAAGCTGGGTGCAAAAGATGTGTTTCTCAACCTTGCAGGGGGCATACGGATTGAAGATCCCGCACTCGACCTAGCAGTAGCTGTTGCCATACTGTCGAGTAGTTTGGACGTGGTAATTCCTGAAAAATGTTGTTTTGCTGCTGAAGTAGGGCTTTCGGGAGAGTTACGCAATGTTCCACGAGTGGAACAGCGTATGCAAGAAGCCGAAAAACTTGGATTCAAAACACTAATCATGGCTCAAAAAAGCAAACTCCCAACCTCCAAACTCGAAGTTATTGCGCTTGATAATATTCGAGGATTGGTGGAGCTGTTGTTCTAAGGCGCTGGATTTGAAAACTGCTTGTGAACCAGATCGATTTCTTCGTGAGTTTCCTCTGATAAAGTCAGTGCTGCCGATGCGATATTCTCTTTGAGTTGTAGCATCGTCGTCGCTCCGATGATATTGGAGGTCACAAAAGGTTGGTCGGTGACAAAAGCCAAGGACATTTGTGCCAGCGACAAGCCATGTTTTTCAGCGATCTCAGCGTAAAGCTCAGTAGCTTGTAGGGACTCTTCACTATTGTATCGTGACATTCTTGGAAACAACTGAAGACGGCTATTTTTTGGGAGTTTTCCACCACGATATTTTCCCGACAAAATCCCAAAAGCCATAGGCGAATAAGCCAATAAACCCAACTGCTCACGATGTGCAACTTCGGCATTGCCCACTTCAAACTTTCGATTTAGAAGCGAATAGGGGTTCTGAATGGTTTTCATTCGAGGAAGGTCTTTGAATTCTGATAGCGCAATGTATTTCATCGCACCCCAAGGAGACTCATTCGAGAGTCCAATATGTCTGATTTTACCTGCTTTAATGCACTGGTGTAAGGTGTGTAAAATCTCTTCAAAATTTTCCTTCCACTCTTCATTCTTTTGTGGAAAATACCCCAATGTTCCAAAAAAATTGGAATTGCGCTCTGGCCAGTGCAACTGGTATAAATCGATGTAGTCGGTCTTGAGTCGTTGCAAACTCCCATCCAATGCCTGATGTATGCTTTCTGGCGAAAATCCAGTGCTACGAATATGTGCCGTATAAGTGCCTGGACCCGCTATTTTGGTGGCCAAAATCACCTGTTCACGATTGTTTCGAGCAGCAAACCAATTACCTATGATGCGTTCCGTTTCTGCATAGGTATCGGCATTTGCAGGTACAGGATACAATTCTGCTGTGTCAAAGAAATTTACCCCTTCCGAAAGGGAATAATCCATTTGTTCAAACCCCTCCTTTTGAGTGTTTTGATTGCCCCAAGTCATTGTGCCTAGGCATATTCTACTCACTTCAATGTCTGTGTGAGGTATGGTAGTATATTTCATAATTTACAAACTCAGTGTTACGCCAACTGGGCAGTGATCAGAATGGACAGCTTGGGGAAGGATAAATGCTCTTTCTATATGTTTTGTCAAAGGCTCTGAAACCATCGCATAGTCAATGCGCCACCCCTTGTTGTTGGCACGAGCATTGGAGCGATAGCTCCACCAACTATAATGATGGGGGTCGCTGTTGAGATGCCGAAAAGAATCGGTGAAGCCTTGTTTGATAAACGCGTCCAACCATGCGCGTTCTTCTGGCAAAAAACCAGAAACTTTGGCATTGCGCACAGGATCATGAATATCGATGGCTTCATGACAGATATTATAATCTCCACAAATCACCAGATTGGTGTGCGATTTTTTGAGCGTATTAATATACGTCTGAAAGTCATCCATATAGGTAAACTTAAACGCCAACCGTTCAGGATTCGTCCCCGATGGCAGATACAAACTCATGACTGAAACATCCTCGAAATCGACACGGAGGTTGCGTCCTTCAGCATCCATATAAGCGATACCTGTACCAAAGGCAATGTCTTTGGGTTTTTGTTTGCACAATACTGCTACCCCACTGTAGCCCTTTTTTTGGGCGGGATACCAATAATTGTGGTGATACCCTAAGTCTTCAAAAACACTTGGGTCAAACTGTTCGGGAGTGGCTTTGATTTCTTGTAAGCAGAGAACGTCAGGCGAAGCTGCATTTAACCACTCCAAAAAATCTTTGCGCAATGCTGCGCGAATACCATTGACGTTATAAGAGATGATCTTCATTCTTGCTAAAATACAAAGTCACAATACAATTTTATATTTTTATATCCATCTTAAACCAAAAAAATGAAAAGACTCCTTTTTTTTATCCCCATATTTTTTATGCTTGCTGTGATAAACGCCCAAGAAAAAGAAGTACCAGATGTTCCCAAAGTGCCTTTAAAATCTGAAGATAAAGAGGAAGAAAGGATCATCAAAGTTGAGGTTGTAAAAAACAGCTCGTTTGAATCCGCTGAGAGTTATGGAGATAATGAAATTAAACTAGTAGTTAGTGATATCATCACTGTTCCTGGTGTCCATTTTTTTTATGAAAAAATTATAGACTCGAATTCCAGTTATGGCGTTGGTATTTTAGCAGCTATTGATGAGGAGGGAATATTTGGTGTCAATCGCCAATTTGCTATTTCTCCATTTTACAGAATGTATTTTTTAAATCGTCAAGATTTTGGTGCTAAAGGAACTTTTGTTGAATTATTTAGCTCTTTTGCTAGAGTTCAAAATTATGAAATAGGTCAATTTTTCAATGGCCGAGAAAGCGATGAAGTCTATTCCAGATTTTCAATTGGCGCTTCGATTGGCAAAAAATGGATCACCAGAAGTGGTTACACTATCGAAACATTTATTGGGGGAGGTAGATACCTTGATGACATTGATGAAATTGGAAATAATCCAGGTGGGCACTTTAAGCTTGGTCTTGCTATTGGAAGAAGATTCTAATTCCCTTCTACAACCAATTTTTGATGTTTAACTTAGTGTTTAAGTGTTGAAATAATTCTTTTGTTGGTACCCGAACTTGCACCATGGAGTCTCTATCGCGTAGGGTAACTGTTTGGTCTTCCAAGGTTTGGTGATCGACCGTTACACAGTAAGGCGTGCCAAGTGCATCTTGTCTACGATATCGACGACCAACCGCATCTTTCTCGTCATAAGCCGTCGAGTAATCCCATTTTAAATTCGTAACCAAATCACGGGCGAGCTCGGGCAAACCATCCTTTTTGACAAGTGGTAAAACGGCAATCTGAGTCGGTGCCAACACAGCTGGTAAGCGCAAGACCGTTCGAGAGCTGCCATCCTCCAATTGCTCCTCTTGCAAGCTGTGCGAAAACAACGCTAAAAACATACGATCCAATCCGATTGAAGTTTCCAAAACATAGGGCGTGTAGTTTTCGTTGCGCTCTGGGTCAAAATATTGTAATTTTTTACCTGAATATTTTTCATGACTGCCCAAGTCAAAATCGGTGCGTGAATGTATGCCCTCTAGTTCTTTAAATCCAAATGGGAATTTAAACTCAATATCACATGCAGCGTCAGCATAGTGTGCTAGTTTTTCATGATCGTGAAATCGATAGTTTTCTTCACCCATTCCCAAAGACAAGTGCCAATTGAGGCGTGTTTTTTTCCAATGGTCATACCATTTTTTCTGAGATCCCGGTGGGATGAAAAACTGCATCTCCATTTGCTCAAATTCCCTCATGCGAAAGATAAACTGACGTGCCACAATTTCGTTGCGAAATGCCTTTCCCGTTTGGGCAATCCCAAAGGGAATTTTCATGCGCCCGGATTTTTGTACATTCAAAAAGTTGACAAAAATCCCTTGAGCTGTTTCTGGACGTAGGTAAAGGTCTGTTGCATGATCTGCTGATGCGCCAAGCTTGGTGCCAAACATCAAGTTGAACTGCTTGACATCTGTCCAGTTTTTTGAACCAGAAAATGGACAAACAATTTCCAATTCTTCAATGAGGGCTTTCACGTCAGCGAGGTCTTCTGTCTCCAATGACTTTGTCATTCGAGTACTGATGGCAGCTGCTTTTTCTCGATACCCAACCACACGAGGATTGGTCAACACAAATTGCCTTTTGTCAAAAGCATCCCCAAATCGCTTGGCAGCTTTCTTGACTTCTTTTTCGATTTTAACCTCTAATTTGGCAATATAGTCCTCAATCAAGACATCGGCGCGATAGCGTTTTTTGGAATCTTTATTATCAATCAACGGATCGTTGAAGGCATCCACATGACCTGATGCTTTCCATGTGGTGGGGTGCATAAAGATCGCAGCATCTAAGCCAACGATATTGTCATTGAGTTGCACCATGGATTTCCACCAATAGTTGCGAATATTGTTTTTCAGCAGTACGCCTTGTTGCCCATAATCATACACCGCACTGAGGCCATCATAAATATCGCTCGACGGAAAGACAAACCCATATTCTTTGGCATGGGCAATCACTTTTTTGAACTGGTCTGTTTCAGCCATGGCGCAAAAATAAGCTTTCTTTTGTAAATTAGAAGACGATTTTATGCCCCATGGTTACTATTTTTAATGACTTCCTGCAGACCCTTTTTCCAACATACTGTCTTGGCTGTCGGCGAGCAGTACCTCCAAAGACCACTCTCTAGCTCCATTACATAAGTGAATTGCCATTCGAGAGCGTTCACGTTTGTATGGCTACGATTGCATTTGCCATGTCACCCCTTCCCTAGTCCTGAAAATAGTCGTTTCTTTGTAACTAATGAAGTATAGATTTTCAGTACTTTTTTGGGGGTTTATTGTGCTGTGGTTTGTGCAATGTGCCAAGCGTGGAAATCCCACTGGTGGGCCCGAAGATGAAACCCCACCTGTATTGTTGCGCGCTGATCCAGAGTTAAACACAACTCATTTCAACAAAGAGAGAATTCGTATGTATTTTGATGAATATGTGAAACTCAAAAAGCTAAAAGATCAACTTATTGTTTCGCCGCCACTTGACCCAGCTGCATATATCATTTCGCCACAAAGCTCTGCTGCAAAGTATGTGCAAATCGAACTCATGGACACGCTACGTCCAAACACCACCTATAATTTCAATTTTGGACAAAGCATCGTCGATAACAACGAAGGAAATCCATATCCATACTTTCGCTATGTCTTCTCCACTGGTGATTATGTAGATTCCCTTCAAGTGCGTGGTAGGATTGGCAATGCCTTTGGACGAAAGACAAAAAACTTTGTGTCTGTCATGCTCTATGCAGTGGATAGTACATATAACGACTCGATTATTTATCAGCAACCCCCAGACTATTTGACTAATACATTGGACAGTTTGGAGGTCTTTGAAATTAGTAATGTCCGCGCTGGGCGATATTTACTTATTGCACAAAAAGACATCGCAAACAATTACACCTTTGATCAAAACGCTGATGATATTGGTTTTATTAATGATTTTATCGATCTGCCAACAGATAGTCTTTTTCTTTTGGACTTGTTTCGAGAAAAGACCAATTTTTCTGTAGGGCGAACATTTCAAGCTAGTCAAAATCGAATTGGGATAGGTTATTTTGGCGACGCCACTGGTCTTAAGGTTTTGCCGATAAACCTCCCTGATAGCGTCCAAACTATTCAGTCTTTTGACAAAAAATCTGATACCCTTTATGTTTGGTACAAGCATTTTTCGGCTGACTCCTTGCAGTTTGATATCATTCGTGATACGCTCAAAGTACAAACTACTCATCAAATCCGAAAAGCTGAATTGGACTCTCTTACAATCTCTTCCACAATTAAAGGGGTTTTACATTTTGATGACACCCTTCGCATTGAAACCACCACACCTATTTTGACGATTGATAAATCACGTATTAACTTACGCGATCGTGACTCTATCCCTGTTCCATTTTATGTCTCTGTTGAAGACCCACATCGGGTTCTATTTGACTTTGATATCCTACCAAATGAAAACTATCAATTGGATGTGTTTCCAGGTGCAATTACTGATTTTTTCGATGAAGTCAATGACAGTTTACAACTGGTGTTGCGCACCAAAAAACCTGCTGACTATGGTAGTGTTTATCTTCAGCTTGTAGGCGTACCCAGCTATCCTATTATCGTACAACTCACAGACGAAAATGAAAACCTTATTCGTAGTTTGCCAATATCAGCACCGCAAAGACGTGTTGTTTTTTCCAATCTACAACCAAAAAAATACTATGTGCGGTTGATTGTCGATGAAAACAAAAATGGGCAATGGGATACTGGTCGTTTTCTCGATCGAAGTGCGCCTGAAAAGGTATACCATCACGAGCCAATTCTCGACGTGCGTTCCAATTGGGAGTTGCAGGAAAGGTTTGTTCTAGAGTAAAGGCATCCTTATCTTCCAAAAATGGGAGTATTTCTCTCGTTGTTATTAGTTTCGATTGATCGAGCACAACATGGGTTAGAAACTGGTTTTTATCTGCGATTCCTTCACAATCACCCAAGGCGTTATAGGCAGCAGAATGTCCTGGATAATCTAATCGATACGCATCTCGACCAATGCGATTAACCCCAATTAAATAAGCCATGTTTTCGATAGCGCGAGCGCGCAAAAGTGTGTCCCAAGCTTCTATGCGAGCAGCTGGCCAATTGGCTACACAAATCAGTAAATCATAATCGTCGTTGCTGCGACAAAAGACTGGAAATCGCAAGTCATAGCAGATGATTGGGAGAATATTCCAACCTATGTATTTAAAAAGTAATAGGCTTTGTTCCAGCCGCATACACACGTGCCTCGCCCGAGGGGGTATACGGATGATATTTATCATAAGTATTTATATGACCATCGGGGTGCACAAAGAAAAATCGGTTATAAAACTTTTGATTCTTTTGAATTGACAAACTACCACAAACTGCTGCATTGAGCTTTTTTGCTTGTTGTTGCATCCATCTGACTGATGGAGCATCAGAGGTTTCTGCAACTTGATCGGATGTCATCGTAAAGCCCGTTGCCCAAGTTTCTGGAAGAACAATGAGTTAAACACTTTTTTGTAGTTGGTTTAGATGTTCAGCAATCAACTCTTGATTGGCGAGAGGGTGATGCCAAATGGTATTGAGTTGTACTAAAACAGTGTTTAGGGTTTTCATGGAAAAATTTCTCATGATTACCCCTTCACATTGGCCGATAGATATTCTCTGTTCATACGGGCAATGTTTTCCAGTGAAATTCCTTTGGGACATTCCACCTCACAAGCCCCAGTATTGGTACAATTTCCAAAGCCCTCTTCATCCATTTGTTTAACCATATTTAATACACGATCAGTCGCTTCAACTTGCCCTTGTGGAAGTAAGGCGTATTGTGACACCTTCGCAGAGACAAACAACATGGCAGAGGCATTTTTACAGCTTGCAACACAAGCCCCACAACCGATACAAGTGGCTGCATCAAAGGCCTTATCAGCATCTGCTTTTTCAATAGGTGTTGCATTGGCATCTTGGGTGTTTCCAGAAGTATTGACAGATACAAAACCACCAGCATGCTGAATCCGATCAAAGGCAGTGCGATCAACAACCAAGTCCTTGATCACAGGAAAAGGCTTTGCACGAAAAGGCTCGATATGGATCGTGTCACCATCTTTAAATTTTCGCATGTGCAACTGGCAAGTCGTGACCAATCGATCAGGTCCGTGGGCTTCGCCATTGATAAACATCGAGCACGAACCACAGATGCCCTCTCGACAGTCGTGGTCAAAAGCAACAGGATCAATTCTTTGCTCCATCAGCTGTTCGTTGAGCACATCCATCATTTCCAAAAAGGACATATCAGGAGACACGCCTTTCAAAAAATAGGTTTGCATACTCCCTTTTGCAGTGGCATTTTCTTGTCGCCAGATTTTTAATGTTAGTTTCATTGTTACTTGTATGAACGTGTTTTCAATTCGATGTTTTCATAAGCCAAGTCCTCTTTGTGCAGTTTGGCTTTACTCGGTTCTCCTTTGTATTCCCATGCAGAGACAAACGTGAAGTTTTTATCATCTCGAAGCGCTTCACCCTCGGGTGTTTGGGATTCTTCTCGAAAGTGACCTCCACAAGATTCTGTGCGTTCCAAGGCATCTTTGGCAAAGAGTTCTCCCAACTCCAAAAAGTCTGCTACTCGAAGGGCTTTTGCCAATGGCTCATTAAATGAATCGGCAGTGCCGGGCACAAAAACATCTTTATAAAACTCTTCGCGCAGTGCTTTGACTTGTGCTATGGCTTCTTCAAGTCCTTTTTTGTTGCGTGACATTCCACATTTATTCCAAATAATTTTTCCGAGTTTTCGATGGAAATAATCAACCGTTTTTGTTCCCTTGTTATTGATAAAAGCATCGATTTGTGCTCGCACATTCGTCTCTGCTTTTTCAAATTCAGGGGTGTCGTTAGATATTGATCCTGTACGGATATCATCTGCCAAATAATCTCCGATAGTGTATGGCAATACAAAATAACCATCTGCCAAGCCCTGCATCAATGCAGAGGCACCAAGTCGGTTGGCACCATGATCAGAAAAGTTGGCCTCCCCTATAGCAAAGCAACCTGGTACTGTTGTCATCAGGTTGTAATCAACCCAAACACCTCCCATGGTGTAGTGAACAGCTGGGTAGATCATCATAGGGGTTTCGTATGGATTTTGATCGACAATTTTTTCATACATCTGAAACAAGTTGCCATATTTGGCTTTGATGACTTGTTTGCCAAGTTTTTGTACAAGTGCATTGTCGTTTTCATCCAGTCCTTTTACGTGTGCTTTTTCTTTGCCATATCGCTCAATGGCTGCAGCAAAATCTAGAAAAACAGCCTCTCCTGTTTTGTTAACACCAAAGCCTTCATCGCATCTTTCTTTGGCTGCTCGAGATGCAACATCTCTTGGAACAAGATTTCCAAAAGCAGGATAGCGACGCTCAAGATAATAGTCTCGATCATCCTCTGTCAAGTCTGTTGGTTTGAGGCGTCCTTCACGAATTGCCTTTGCATCTTCTTTTTTCTTGGGTACCCAAATCCGTCCATCGTTACGTAAAGACTCCGACATCAGTGTCAATTTGGACTGATGATCTCCAGAAACAGGGATACAAGTTGGGTGGATTTGCGTGAAGCAAGGATTGGCAAAATAGGCTCCTTGCTTGTGAATTTTCCAGGCAGCAGTGACATTGCTTCCCATCGCATTGGTTGATAAATAGAAAAGATTTCCATAACCCCCTGATGCTATCACAACAGCATGTGCAGCATGTCTTTCTATTTCGCCAGTTACCAAGTTTCGAGTGATAATTCCTCTAGCCTTACCATCGACTTTGACAAGGTCGAGCATCTCATGGCGACTGTACATTTTTATTTTACCACGTCCGATCTGACGATTCATGGCTGAATAAGCCCCGAGGAGCAACTGCTGACCTGTTTGTCCTTTGGCGTAAAACGTTCTTGAAACGAGTACACCCCCAAACGAACGATTGTCGAGCAAACCACCATAATCTCTCGCAAAGGGAACACCTTGTGCGACACATTGATCAATGATATTTGCAGAGACTTCTGCCAGTCGATATACGTTTGCTTCTCTCGACCGATAGTCTCCACCTTTTACAGTATCGTAAAACAAGCGGTGGACCGAGTCTCCATCCCCTTGATAGTTTTTGGCTGCATTGATTCCTCCTTGTGCAGCGATAGAGTGTGCCCGCCGTGGCGAATCTTGAAAACAAAATGCCTTAACGTTGTATCCCAGTTCGGCTAGGGTAGCAGCAGCAGAACCTCCTGCCAAACCAGTTCCCACGACAATCACATCGATCAATCGCTTGTTTGCAGGGCTGACCAAACGAATATTGTTTTTATGATTTGTCCATTTATCAGCTATTGGACCTTTGGGGATTTGTGCGTTTAGTTTGGTCATGTTAGTGATTTAAAAAATGAAAAATCGCAATAAAAGCAAAGCCAGCAGGGATCCCAATCGAATAGACTTTCCCAAGAGATTTCACGACTGGGGTATATTTATTGTTAAAGCCCATGGACTGAAAGGCAGATGAAAAGCCATGAGAGAGGTGAAGTGCTAAAAAAACAAAGGAAATCACGTAGAGAATCACTCGTGTGAGGTCTTCAAACTTATGCACCAACTCCTCATAGTATCGGTCTGGATTTTGAGGTAAAAACTCGAAGTATTTATAATTCATTTCAGGTACCCAAAAGTCGTAAAAGTGTAAGGCGAGAAAGGCAAGTACTGTCCCCCCTGAAATCAGCATATTTCTAGAAACCCAACTCGCATTTGCTCTTCCTTTGTACACTGCATAGCGAGTACCACGTGCCCTGCGATTTTGAATGTCGAGGATAAAGCCCATGACAAAATGAAAAATCACTCCTAAAATCAAAATGGGTTGCAGGACAAACTGCACGATGGCGTTGGTTCCCATAAAATGAGAAAACTGATTGAAGATGGTTTCACTAAAAACAGAAGTAATGTTGATTGCGAAATGCTGAAGCAAAAACAGCATTAAAAATAAACCCGACGATGCCATCGCAAACTTTCGCAGTATCGTAGAAGACAGGACAACCCCCATAGTTATTTGCTAAATGTTCATACAAAATTAGGTGCTGCACGTCTGAAAGCCAAAGGTTTTTGATGATTTTGAATGATTCTAACAAGTTTGACCTGAATTGAGTATTTTTTAATCAAAATCGTTGAAGCATTATCAAACAAATTATTCAATTTCTAAGGAGCTGATTTGTTTGTCATTCCACAGCAATTTGTAGTTCCCGATTGGTAAATAGGTCTTCTCATCATCAGCAGCTGTGAGGTTGGCTTTATGCTTGCGATTGTACTTGTTGACTTGCTCTTCTTTAAAATATAAATCATAAGGAATCGACTGAAGACCTGTTGTTAGTTCGATGTCTTCTTCATAAACAACAATATCTTTTTCTGAAGTCAACTGCCATTTGCCTTTAGTAGGATTGGCAGCATAAAACACCCAAGAAAAATCTGGTGTGATTGCTTCTGACCAGACCCGATACTTTCTTCCCCAATTTTTTCTATGCCTGATTGACTTTGGTTGGACTACAAACACTTGTTGTTGAGCCATAGACTTTAAAGCCTGAATGGGCTCCAATTCTAGCTGGTAAATCGAACGTCCGTGTGTGCCGATCAACAAATCGTTTTCTCGCTCTTGAATAAACAAATCGTGAACTGCCACACGTGGGAAATCAGCATCAAACATATGCCAAGCCCCACCACCATTGATTGAAACAAACAATCCATTATCAGTTCCAACATACAAGATTTCAGCATCGTTGTGGTCTTCTCGAACTACATTGACAGGAGAAAGGGGAAGTCCCTTTGCCAGACTCCGCCAAGACTGACCCAAATCATCTGACACATATACATAGGGTGTAAAGTCATCCCATCGATACCCATTCAGGGTGGCATACACTCGAGTGGGTAAGTGCTTTGAAAATTGAACGCGACTCACCCAAAGTTCTTGCGGCAAGTCGTCGCTGATGCGCTGCCAAGATGCGCCACTGTCTGTAGATACATGAATGTGACCATCATCCGATCCAACAAGCAGTTTTCCAAACTCAAATCGAGATTCGTCAATAGTTGTGAGTGTTCCGTAGGGAACATTTCCTTTTTTCCCTCCACTTGTCAAATCTTTTGAGATTGTAATGTAATCATCGCCACGATTGAGGGATCGATGGAGTTTGTTGCTCCCAAAATAAAGAATATCGTTGTTGTGAGGCGATAGCAAAATGGGTGTTTGCCAGTTGAACCGCAGTGGTGCTTCACCAAGCTTGTGTTTGGGTTGTATGTTAGTACGCTTTTTGGTTTCGCGATTGATTCTGAAATAATTCCCAAACTGATAACCAGTATAAACAATATCTGCATTGTCTTGATCCACCTGAATTTGCATGCCATCTCCACCCATAATTCCAGTCCAATTGTTGTGCCCATACTGATGCCAAGCTACATTTTCACGACTGGTGTGTGGGGCTTCCCAAACGCCATTGTCTTGCAGTCCACCATACACGTGGTAAGGGGTTTGTTGGTCGGCATAAACTGTATAGAACTGACCCACTGAGGGTTGGTTGTTTTTGATCCAGTTTTGACCACCATCATAGCTGATATTAACTCCGCCATCATTGCCATTGATCAAGTGTTCGGGGTTGGTGGGGTTTATCCACAATGCATGATGATCGACGTGCGCATTGGGCGCATCTATGCTTTCAAATGCTTGTCCCCCATCTGATGAAGTCAACAAGGGAACACCATAGATATATATGCGATTGGCGTCTGTGGGTGTTACATGAATCATCCCAAAATAATAACCATAACTATAGTACAAATCATCGAGGTATCCCTTATGGGTTTTGACCCATGTTCGACCAGCGTCGTCGGAACGAAAGACTTGTGCTCCAACAACTGGAGTGTCAAACAAGTCGCTGTTGGCATCGCTAAGATAGAGTGCTAAATCAGATGGTTTTAGCTTTCCGTTTTGAACAGAAGTGCGTATACTTTTGGCTGTGTGCTCTTTTGGAAAATTATTTTCTTCTAAAAATTCGGTTAGGAGTTTTTGATCGACTGCAAAAAAGCCTTCTAAGGACATGCCTTGAAAGTCTTGTTTGGTCAATGACTGTTTTACTTTAGCTTCTCTTGGTCTTCGATCTTGGTTGTCAACGATGGCATAAATGGTTTTCGCATCATAAGCAGCAATTCCTATACGTCCAACGCCCTCGCCCTGGGGGAAGCCATTTTGCGATGAACTGATAAGCTTCCAACTATCGCCACTGTCTATGCTTTTGTAAATGCCTGAGCCTGTACCACTGCCAACAAAATCCCATGCCTTCCGATCTTTTTCCCATGCAGCAGCGTATTGAACTCCAAAGTTTTCTGGTGCAACACTGATTTCAATAATCCCAATTGGGTCTTGTAGTGCAAGTGTTTGCTTCCAGGTATTTCCGCCATCAGTGGTTTTGTAAATCCCACGAGTGCTATCACTTGAGTACAAATGTCCTGTTACCCCAACAATAACCTCGTTGGGGTCGGCGGGATTGATTTCGATTTTGCCGATATGATGAGAATCTGCCAAGCCAATTTGTTGCCAAGATGCTCCTTTATCCATTGATTTAAGAATACCAATCCCTGCATAGGACGAGCGAGAGGAGTTGTTTTCGCCTGTACCAACATAAATCGTATGTGTGGGCCAGTGTACTGCAATGTCTCCAATATTTTGGGTGGGACTATTGTCCATCACAGGCTGAAAGGTCGTGCCGTTGTTGTTGGTGTACCACAATCCGCCTGACGCATAACCAACATAAAACTCATGGGGTGCCTTGGGATTGACGTCGATATCTGTTACTCGACCACTCATCACACTGGGACCGATGTTTGTGAGTGGAAGTTTCGCAACAAGTGATCTGCTGACCAAACGATCAAGATTGCTTGTGGAGTTCAGCAACTCATGGGCAGGAGTGGGAGTCGGTTGTGCAACAACTGTTGCCAGGGCTAATAAAAAAAATAGAAGCTTCATGGTAAGAATTTTACTGTGAAGATAAATTTTTTTTACTTTACCATATGAAATATATAAGCCTACATCATGGTGTCTTTACGCTACATCGTCAGCGTTTTATGGCACAACTCAAGCCCAATAGCATTGCAGTGTTTAACTCAAACGACATTTACCCTGTTAGTGCAGATAGCACCTTGCCCTTTGCGCAGCACCGAGATTTGTTTTACCTCACTGGGATCGATCAAGAAGAAACCATTTTGGTTTTATGCCCAGACGCCAAAGACCCCGCTTTGCGAGAGGTCGTATTTGTGCGAGAAACCAATGCCCATATAGCTGTTTGGGAGGGCCATAAACTCACCCAAGCCGAAGCGACCAAAGTGTCGGGTATTGCAACTGTAAAGTGGACAAGTGAATTTGAATCACATTTTTTGGCTTTGGCAAAAGAAGTTGAACATATATACATCAATACCAACGAGCACTATCGTGCCAAGGTCGAAACCCAAACGCGAGAAGATCGATTTATTGAGTGGTGTAAAGGCAAATTTGCCACACACAACTATGAAAAAAGTAATTTAATTTTGCAGGGTCTACGAGCTTTGAAGGATCCAGAAGAAATTGAACATATACAAACTGCATGTGAAATCACTGAAAAAGGGTTTCGACGTGTGTTGGGCTTTGTCAAACCAGGGGTTTGGGAGTATGAAATTGAGGCTGAATATTCGCATGAATTTCTTCGTAATCGTTCAAAGGGCTTTGCCTACACACCCATCATTGCCTCAGGCTCCAATGCCAATGTGTTGCATTATATCGAGAACAACCAACAGTGTAAAGCAGGCGATTTGCTGCTGATGGATGTGGCTGCTGAGTATGGTAACTACTCTTCTGATATGACACGTACGATTCCTGTTTCTGGTCGATTTACCAAGCGACAACGCGATGTGTATGATGCTGTTTTGCGAGTCAAAAACGAAGCCACCAAACGACTTGTTCCAGGTGCTTATTGGAAAGCATACCATGTGGAAGTGGGCGAATTGATGACTGCCGAATTATTGGCATTAGGGCTGTTGGATAGCGCTGATTTACAAAATCAAACCGAAAAAAACCCTGCTTATAAAAAATACTTTATGCATGGCACTTCCCATCATTTGGGCCTTGACACCCACGACTATGGCTTGCTCGACCAACCCATCACTGCCAATATGGTCTTTACTGTCGAACCTGGGATTTATATCCCCCAAGAGGGGTTTGGCATTCGGTTGGAAGACGATGTGGTGGTACAACAAACAGGCGAACCCCTAAACTTGATGAAAAACATTCCAATCGAGGCTGAGGAAATTGAAGCGTTAATGAATCCCTAAAACGCCTTCCAGCCTTGTGCTTTTAGTGGTATCACCTCTTCGGCACGAGTGACCAGTGAAGGGACATCCCCCTCAGCAGTCATATGACCAATGACAGTCAAATTGGGATTGCCTTTGATGCTATCAAAGTCAGATGGCTTGATCGTAAACAGCAATTCATAGTCCTCACCACCACTCAGTGCGATGGTCGTGCTGTCGAGGGTAAATTCCTCACAAACACTTATCAGCTGCGGATCGAGGGGAATTTTATTTTCATACACCCGACATCCAATGCCGCTTTGCTTACACAAGTGCATCACCTCTGACGATAAACCATCACTGATATCAATCATGGAGGTGGGTTGTACTTTTAAGTCTTGCAGCAGTTGCACTACATCTTTACGTGCTTCGGGTTTGAGTTGTCGTTCCACCAAATAGCTGTAAGGCTCCAAATCGGGTTGGTGTTGGGGATTGGCTTTAAACACCTCGTTTTCACGAGCCAGCACCTGCAAACCCATATACGCTCCTCCAATGTCTCCACTGACCACCAACAAATCGTTTTCGCCAGCACCACTGCGCAATACTGCCCCTGTTTTGGGAGCTACGCCCAAGGCAGTAACAGACAACTGCATGCCCTGTTGGGAAGAGGCGGTATCGCCCCCAACCAAGTCCACACCATAGGTTTTACACGCCAAGTGAATGCCTGCATACAGCTCCTCAACAGCTTCGAGCGGAAAGCGATTGGACACTGCTATTGATACCAATATTTGTGTGGCGTCAGCACCCATTGCATAGATATCTGAAAGGTTGACCACCACTGCTTTATACCCCAAATGCTTGAGTGGCATATAGGCCAAATCGAAATGCACTCCTTCAATAAGCATATCGGTCGTAACGACCATTTCACCCTCGTGATTGATCACAGCAGCATCATCGCCTATGCCCAATACAGTGGAGGGCAAGGCAGCAGTTGCCGATTTGATCAGGTGTTTGATGAGGGCAAACTCCCCCAAGCTATCGAGTGGGGTTTTGGATGCTTTTTTGTCTTCTAACATGCAGCAAAATTAGGGTTTTTTAAGCGCATTTAAGTCATAAGTCATGATGACCAAGCATACGATCATAAATTAAAAATGAGACCTCTTTTTTTTATTTTTAAATTACTTTTAAAATAACTAAAAAAACAGAAAAATAAAACATAAAAATCGACAAAAAACGAAGTGCAATTGTATAAAGCCTGCTATTGGCGATTATATCTTTAGAATATACTATATTTGTATTCGAAAAACACCTTAGAACTATCATTGTGATAAAGGTATCTATACAAGCACGAGAACAAGTTAAGCAGATGATGGAGTCAGATGGCTACGACCTCAGCGAATCTTTTGTGCGTGTGGGTGTCAAAAGTGGTGGTTGTTCGGGTCTGTCATACGATTTGAAGTTTGACAATGCCTTAGGAGAAGATGACAAACTGTTTGAAGACAATGATGTACGTATCGTTGTTGATAAAAAGAGTTTTCTTTATCTAGTGGGTACAACCCTTGAATATTCAGGTGGTCTCAATGGTAAAGGGTTTGTTTTTAACAATCCCAATGCCAATCGCACTTGTGGGTGTGGTGAGAGTTTTTCGCTATAAAAAAACAGGTTTGCTATGGCCTATACAGAAGAAGAATTAAAAAAAGAACTCGAGTCCAAGGAGTATGCCTACGGATTCTACACCGACATCGAATCGGATACCTTTCCTGTAGGACTGAATGAGGAGGTTGTTCGTGCGATATCCAAACGCAAAAACGAGCCTGCTTGGATGACTGAATGGCGACTAGAAGCCTATGAGGCATGGAGTGCCATGGAAGAGCCCGACTGGGCAAACGTGGACTATCCCAAGCCAGATTTTCAAGCCATTTCGTACTATTCAGCGCCCAAAAAAGCACCCAAATACAACAGCTTGGACGAGGTAGATCCTGAGTTACTCGACACCTTCAAAAAACTCGGTATCCCCGTCGAAGAACAAAAAAGACTTTCAGGGGTGGCAGTCGATATCGTTATGGACTCTGTTTCCGTTGCCACAACATTTAAAGAAACCCTTGCCGAGAAAGGAATCATTTTTTGTTCTATTTCGGAAGCGATTAAAGAATATCCAGACCTGGTGCGCAAATACATCGGAACAGTGGTGCCACGCAAAGACAATTATTACGCAGCCCTCAACTCGGCAGTATTTTCTGATGGATCGTTTTGCTATATTCCCAAAGGGGTTCGTTGCCCAATGGAACTCTCAACCTATTTTCGTATCAATCAGGCAGGCACAGGTCAGTTTGAACGCACACTCGTCATCGCTGATGAGGGAAGTTATGTGAGTTACCTTGAAGGTTGTACTGCCCCTGCTCGAGACGAAAATCAATTGCATGCCGCTGTGGTGGAGCTGATTGCGCATGACCATGCAGAAATCAAATACTCGACTGTACAGAACTGGTTTCCTGGTGATGCCGATGGCAAAGGTGGGGTGTTTAATTTTGTTACCAAACGAGGGATATGCCACAAAAGCGCTAAGATCTCATGGACACAAGTGGAAACAGGCTCGGCAGTGACGTGGAAGTACCCCTCTTGTATCCTCAAAGGCGATGATAGCATTGGGGAGTTTTACTCTATCGCTGTGACCAACAATCGCCAACAAGCCGATACAGGTACCAAAATGGTACACTTAGGCAAACGCACAAAAAGTACCATCATCTCCAAAGGAATTTCTGCGGGTACTTCTCAAAACAGTTATCGTGGTCTGGTCAAAATCAGCCCTAGAGCAGATGATGCTCGTAACTTTTCGCAGTGCGATTCACTGCTGATGGGCAACAAATGTGGGGCACATACGTTTCCTTACATAGAAGCCGGAAACAAAAGTGCCCAAATTGAACACGAAGCCACAACAAGCAAAATCGGTGAAGACCAAATTTTTTACTGCAACCAACGTGGCATCGATACCGAAAAAGCAATTGCACTTATCGTCAATGGCTTTAGTAAAGATGTATTAAATAAACTCCCAATGGAATTTGCTGTTGAAGCACAAAAACTCCTCGAGATTTCATTAGAAGGTTCTGTTGGATAAATTCAAAAAGATGAAAAAAAACCTACAACTTATTATTGTGCTGCTATTCGTAGCAGCATGTACTACCCAACCAAAATCAAAAGCCGAAAGTATTACAGGTGAGTTTTTGTTTTATGACAACAACGCTGTGCTCAACACAGGAAGTGAAATTTATGGGGTAGAGGTGGATGACAAACTACACGAACTTCACACCCAAGTCGCACCCATTCAAAAAGATAGTTTTGACATGGTGCAAGTCTATATTAAAGGCCTGATTTCAAAAAACCCCAACTCTGAGGGATGGCCAGAAATCATCACGATAAAAGATATTGACTCTGTTGCACCTTCAACCCCATTTGAAAATCAAATGATAGAAATTCGAACAGAATAATATGCTGAGTATAGACAACCTCCATGCCCAAGTAGAAGGCAAAGGGATTTTAAATGGAATCAACCTCGACATCAAGCCGGGAGAAGTCCATGCAATTATGGGGCCCAATGGCTCAGGGAAAAGTACACTTTCCACAGTCATTGCAGGACATGAGGACTATGAAGTCACCAAAGGAAGTCTTCTCTATCAGGGGGCAGAAATCAGTGATCTGAGCGCCGATGAGCGTGCTCACTTGGGTATCTTTTTGTCCTTCCAATACCCAGTAGAAATCCCTGGTGTAACAGTGACAAACTTTATCAAAACAGCTATCAACGAAACCCGAAAAGGGCAAGGGCTTGAAGAAATGCCCGCCAATGTGATGCTGAAAAAAATAAAGGAGAAAGCAAAATTGCTTTCCATCGATACGCAGTTTTTGTCACGTTCACTCAATGAAGGGTTTTCGGGAGGTGAGAAAAAACGAAATGAGATCTTTCAAATGGCGATGCTCGAACCCAAACTCGCCATTCTCGACGAAACAGATTCAGGGTTAGACATTGATGCCATGCGTGTCGTTGCCAATGGGGTCAATACGCTTCGAAACGATGACAATGCAATTATTGTCATTACGCATTATCAACGCTTGCTGGACTATATTGTTCCTGATTTTGTTCACGTACTTCACGAGGGTAAGATTGTGAAGTCTGGTGGTAAAGAATTGGCAATCGAACTCGAAGAAAAAGGATACGACTGGATCAAACAAGCAATCTGATGGATTTACAAGAAAAACTTGTTGCTTCATACATGGCGCAGACTTCTACTTCGGAAGACACCAAGCGTATGGCAAAACTACGCTCAACTGCCATTGAGACTTTTGAGCAACAAGGCTTTCCTACCAAAAAAATGGAGGAATGGAAATACACACCCCTCAATAAACTGGTGAAAACAGATTTTACTGTGTTTCCAAAGAAAAGTAAAAATGTTACCCTAACACATGTGCAGCGATTTATCCTCCACGATGTTGATACCTATAAAATTGTCTTTGTCGATGGAGTATATAGTTCTTTTCTCTCCGAAACTACGCATGAGGGAATGGATGTGTGCTTGCTTTCTGCAGCGCTAAGTCAACCCCAATTCCGAAAAGTCATTGACCAGTATTTTAACGCTGTTGCCGATTCTGAAGACTCCTTTGCTGCACTCAATACTGCCTTTGGTCGAGAAGGAGCATTTGTACATATTCCAAAAAAGAAACGAGTTGAAAAGCCCATACAAATCATCCATTTTTCGACAGGAGTCAATCAAAATCTGATGCTGCAACCTCGCAACCTTGTTGTGGTAGAAGCGCAAAGTGAAGTACAAATCATCGAAAGACATCAAAGCTTGTCCGATACAGCAGTACTAACCAATGTGGTGACTGAAATTTTTACGCATAAAGGCGCACAAGTGGATTACTATAAAATCCAAAACGATCGTGAGGAAGCTTCATTGGTCGATAGCACTTACATCCATCAAGAAAAACACTCGCATGCCAAAGTGCATACCTTTTCGTTTGGTGGTCAGTTTATTCGCAACAATCTTCATTTTTATCATAAAGACCAAGCCATTCAATCCACGATGAAAGGAATTACCCTAGTGGAAGGCAAGCAGTTGGTGGATCACCATACACTGGTGCATCATGCACATCCCCATTCGGAAAGCCATCAAGAGTATAAGGGGATTTATGATGGCCAATCGACAGGCGTATTTAATGGCAAAATCGTTGTGGAGCAAGAAGCACAAAAAACCAATGCCTTTCAACAAAACAACAATATCTTGATGAGTGATAAGGCAACCATAAATACCAAACCACAACTCGAGATTTTTGCAGATGATGTGCGTTGTAGCCATGGCTGTACCATTGGTCAGCTCGACGAAACAGCACTGTTTTATCTCCAAACACGTGGGATTCCTAAAAAAGAAGCACGAGCACTATTAACCTATGCTTTTGCCAACAATGTTTTGGCAAGTGTAAATATCCCAGCAGTAAAAGTAAGAATCAATGCCCTTATCGCAAAAAAATTAGGAGTTCATCTCGGTTTTAATCTCTAATCAATGGGGTTGGATTTAACAAACATTCGTACCGATTTTCCCATACTTTCGCGCAAAGTCAATGGGCAGCCATTGGTTTATCTCGACAATGCCGCTACCTCCCAAACACCCACCCAAGTGATCGATGTGATTGCCGACTATTACCAACAGTACAATGCCAATATCCATCGCGGGGTGCATACCCTTAGTCAAGAGGCTACAGATAAGTTTGAACACGCACGAAAAACCATCCAAAAACATTTTAATATTCCAAAATCAAAAGAAGTGATTTTGACTTCTGGTACAACACATAGTATCAATCTCGTTGCTTTTGGATTTGGTACCCTTTTAGATCCTGGTGATGAGGTGATTGTTTCAGCCTTAGAGCATCACGCCAACATCGTGCCCTGGCAAATGATGTGTGAACGAAGTGGTGCTGTTCTACGTGTAATTCCCATGACCGACGAAGGCACACTGGATATGCATGCCTATGCCGAGTTGTTGAACAAAAAAACCAAACTGGTGTTTGTCAATCATGTTTCCAACGCATTAGGTACGATCAATCCCATTGAAGAAATCACTAAAAAAGCCCATAAAACTGGTGCTGCAGTGCTGGTTGATGGCGCACAGGCTTGTGGGCATATAAAGCCTAATCTCAAAAAACTCGATGTTGATTTTTATACAGTTTCTGCACATAAACTTTGTGGACCAACTGGAATGGGGATGCTTTACGGAAAAGAAAAATGGCTCAATAAGCTTCCCCCCTATCAAGGAGGTGGCGAAATGATCGATGAGGTGACTTTTGAAAAAACCACCTATGCTGACCTTCCACACAAATTTGAGGCAGGCACCCCTAACATCTGTGGAGGGATTGCCTTTGGTGCAGCACTCGATTATATGAACAGCATCGGTTTTGATGCGATCGAAAGCTATGAAGAGGAACTCCTTGATTATGCAACTGCAAAACTCAATCAAATAGAGGGCTTACGTATTTATGGGAACACCAAACACAAAACAGCTGTGATTTCGTTCAATATCGATTCGCTTCACCCCTATGACGTTGGTACCCTCCTCGATAAGATGGGGATTGCTGTTCGAACAGGTCATCACTGTGCACAACCGATTATGGATTATTACAAGATTCCAGGTACCATTCGTGCCTCCTTTGCGTTTTATAACACCAAAGACGAGGTGGATATATTTGTCAATGGCGTTCAACGAGCAATTGCCATGTTACGCTAATTTGTATTTTTGACGTATGACTGTAGAGCAAGTACAAAACGAAATCATAGAAGAGTTTTCACTCTTCGACGACTGGATGCAACGCTATGAGTATATGATTGAGCTTGGCAAGTCTCTACCACTAATCGATACCAAGCACAAAACCGATGACAACATCATCAAAGGTTGTCAAAGCAAAGTGTGGGTGCACGCAGATATGGTTGACGAAAAAGTGGTGTTTACTGCCGATAGCGATGCTGTCATCACCAAGGGGATTATTGCGATTCTTATTCGAACATTTTCCAACCAACCCCCACAAGATATTTTGGATGCCAATACCGATTTTATCGACCAAATTGGTCTGAAAGATCATTTGTCTCCCACACGAGCCAATGGATTGGTATCAATGATCAAACAACTCAAACTATACGCCCTGGCGTATCAAACGCAACTCAACTGATGGAAGGACAAGAACTTGGAGACAAAATTGTTGGCGTACTCAAAACGATATACGACCCTGAAATCCCTGTCGATATTTATGAACTTGGACTGATATATGATGTCTTTGTCAATGATGACCAAGACGTGAAAGTGTTGATGACACTCACAACACCCAACTGCCCCGTAGCTGACTCTCTACCACAAGAGGTCAAAGACAAAGTCCAATCCATCGACGAAGTTAAAGAAGCTGAGGTAGAACTTACTTTTGATCCGCCTTGGACACGAGACTTGATGAGTGAAGAAGCCAAACTCGAACTCGGATTTTTATAAGATGAGCATTGTAAACCGCGTTGCAGAAAGCGGTCTGATCCAATTTGACCCCGCTACCTTAGTGAAAGATGCCGAAGTGACTATCGTATCGCTATCATCATTCCTCAACGAGGAAAAGATTTTACGAGAAAAACCATTTCGACAAACAATCGCTGCTCATGACTGGACAATTTATAAAGGGCAATATGTGGGTTTGCATATCGCAGAAGACACTCTTGTTCCCCAATGGGCTGCCATGCTGATGACTAGCCATTTGCAATCACATGCAGCAGGGGTTTGTTTGGGAGATCAGGATGCTGCCACGGCCTTGGCTTATGAATCGGCCTTGACAACACTCAAAGTCGAGAACTACAAACAAAAGAATATAATCATCAAGGGCTGTAGTGATGGTTCTGTTCCCGATTGGGTCTATGTGCGATTAATGGAAGTGCTTCAACCCCATGCCAATCGCATTGCCTACGGAGAAGCATGTTCATCTGTACCACTTTATAAACGTTAGTATTTTAAAATTAATAAACCCTCCATTGAAAATCCTATCCACTTTAATTCTATTTTTTTTTAGCACATTAGCCTACGCCCAAGAGAGTCAAAACAAGTTAAAAGATCCTGTTGGAGGGATTTGGTCTTACGGGGGCAGAACAGCACTATTATTCAATCAGTCTGCTTTTAGCAACTGGGCTTCTGGAGGGATCAACAATGTGTCACTTGCCCTGGATGTTGATTATGAAATCAATTACAAAGAAAATGGATGGTCTTGGGACACCAAAGGCAAAGCTTCCTATGGATTAAGCTATTTGGAAGGGGATAAGTTTTTAAAGAAAACCAATGATCGTTTGGAGGTCAATTCGCTATTGGGAAAAGAATTTTCGGATACCTGGAGCTATTCCACCATTTTGAATTTTAAATCACAAATTACTCGTGGGTACGTTTTTGGAACAGATGGTGAGGGCGAAGAGACACGCAGTTTAAAAACACATTTTTTCTCCCCTGCCTACTTGCAGTTTGGTATTGGTTTGTACTGGAAAAAATCAAAAGATGCATGGGTAAACATCGCTCCCTTTACACAGCGAATTACTTTTGTTAGCAGACAATTCACCATTGATCTTGAAAACGGCAAGACATATTTTGGTGTGTTTAAAGGGGCGAATCACCTCTTTGAATTGGGTGCCTCAATCACTGGTTTTTACAAATTTGAAGCCATGAAAAATGTATTTATCGAAAATCGATTGGCCGTTTACAGCGATTACTTGGGCAAGCCCGAAAACATCGATTTTGATTACACCTTGGCTGCTGAAATGAAAGTCAATGAGCTTATCAGTACGCAACTCGAGGTGCAGTTTGTCTACGACGACAATGCCGTACAAGCACTTCAAGCTCGTGAAGTCTTTGGTATTGGGGTGCGTGTGTCGCTTTAACTTTCAGGGTATAAAAAGTGGTTGTACGGAAATCGGGTGATATGAATCTCTCTTACTTTTTGGTAAAGAAACTCTCTTAGTTTGTCAATGTGAATTTTCTGTTGGGTAGAGATAAAAATAGCATCCCCATGGGTATTCGCCATCCATGATTGTTGCCATTCGTCCAAACTATAATGCTTGGTTGTGCGAGGGGTTGTCAAGTCGTCATCATCCAATGGCTCTGGCTGATAGGCATCAATTTTATTAAAGATCATAAGGGTTGGTTTGTCAATTGCCCCAATATCACTAAGCAACTGATTAACCGATTCGATATGTTCTTCAAAGTTGGGATGTGCAATATCAACCACATTCAGTAACATATCGGCTTCGTGAACCTCGTCGAGTGTACTTTTAAATGACTCCACTAACTGGGTTGGTAGTTTTCGAATAAACCCAACTGTATCACTCAACAAAAAGGGCAGGTTGCGAACCACAACTTTACGCACTGTTGTGTCAAGAGTGGCAAACAACTTGTTTTCGGCAAAGACATCGCTTTTACTCAGCACATTCATCAAAGTAGATTTTCCCACATTGGTATATCCCACCAAAGCGACTCTCACCAATGCGCCTCGATTGCCACGCTGGGTAGCCATCTGCCGATCGATGGTCACTAATTTTTTCTTCAACAATGAGATTTTGTCACGAACAATTCGGCGGTCTGTTTCAATTTCGGTTTCACCAGGTCCTCGCATCCCAATTCCTCCACGTTGACGTTCGAGGTGTGTCCACAACCCCTTCAATCTGGGCAACAGATATTGATACTGTGCCAATTCCACTTGTGTGCGAGCATAACTGGTTTTGGCTCTTTGGGCAAAAATATCTAAAATCAAACCTGTGCGATCGACAATTTTACACTTTAACAGCTGTTCGATATTGGCTTGTTGGGCGGGTGTTAATTCATCATCAAAAACAACTGTACCAATGTCATGGGTTTTCACATATGCCTTTACCTCCTCCATTTTTCCATAGCCGATAAAGGTTTTGGGGTGAGGTGTTTCCATGCGTTGGGTAAATCGCTTACTGGCTGTTCCGCCTGCTGTGTGTGTCAAAAAAGCGAGTTCGTTGAGGTATTCATCCAAGCGATCGGCTGTTTGTTTTTTATTAATTATCCCAATGAGAACTGCCTGCTCAAAACCAAGATCCTTTTGCTCAATCATCGGTAGGTTTCCAATGTTTTAATGACAATTTTAATCCATCAAAAACCCCATAGGTGTAATGCGTTATCCAATCGCCAATGTTAATGTAAGTCGATTTGGGGTTGAGGGAGATTTCCAATGGCAAATGACGATGTCCGAATATAAAATAATCGAAATGCTCGGTCTTGAGTTTTCGTTTGGCATACTGAAAAAGCCATTCCCTCTCTGGCCCATCATAGTTTAGATCCTCTCTCCCAGAAATCAATTTGTTTTTTAAAGACAAATAACGTGCAAATGGTATCCCCAAGTCAGGATGAAGCCAGCGATAAAGCCATTGAAAAAATGGATTTCGAAACACTATTTTCATGCGCTTATAGCCCTTATCTTTTGGGCCCAAACCATCTCCATGCCCAACATAAATCTTTTTTGATCCAAGTGATATCGTTTTGGGGTGATAATAAACCTTTGCACCAATTTCTGTTTCTAGATAATCAATCATCCACATATCGTGGTTACCAACAAAAAAATGAATCGGTATGCCATCATCCACATACTCGGCAAGCTTGCCCAAAATGCGAACAAAGCCTTTCGGAACTACGTGTTTGTATTCATACCAAACATCAAACAAATCACCAAGAATATAGAGTTCACTTGCATTGGGTTTGATCTCATCGAGCAATTTCACAAATTTGCGTTCACGCACCAAACTCGACGTTCTGTCAGGGGCACCAAAATGATGGTCAGAAACAAAATAGATGTTCTTTTTCATGGACTGCAAAGATAATTATTCTTGATCTTTTGCATACCATTCGGCATAGGCAGTAGCAGTTTCGTGCAAACGCAGATTATGCAGCTTGATGTGTGCTGGCAAACAAGAAGCAATGCGATGAGCAAAGTCAATCACCATCTTTTCACTTGTGGGTTGATAGTCCACCAACAATACTTTATGACCACTATCGGATAAGGTTTTTGCTAGCTCGACATGAGGGGTGTTTTTGTTGAATACAGTTGCATGATCAAACACATCCACGACTTCGGATTTAACGATGGATTTTAAATCTTTAAAATCGATCACCATCCCATTTTTGACATGGTTTTGATCATCGATTGGACGACCAACGACTGTGACATGAAGCTTATAGCTATGACCATGTACGTTTTTGCACAGTCCATCATAGCCATAGAGGGCATGTCCTGTTTCGAAGCTAAAGCTCTTTGTAACGCGAATTGTACTCATTGATTGTTTTTGATGTTTTGAATGGTTTGTTGGGTTTGCTTGGACAATAGTAGTAGTCCTGTAATTTCGGCATTGCTAGAGAGTCGATGATCCCAATCATCGGTGTTGTGCCATAGTTCTTTTTTGAGTGCAGCTACAGCTTCTGGAGCATAGCTTGCCAATCGTTTTGCGTGCTGATCAACTGCCTTGTCGAGTTTATCGAGGGTGGGAAGTATTTCGGCATATAAACCTTTCTGTTTTGCCCAATTGACCGATTTCCAAATGTGGGATGAGAGTGATAGTTCGCTAAGTGCAGCAGTGCCAATTTTGCGCTGCACTACTGGTGCGATGACAAAGGGCCCAATCCCTATGGCAATTTCAGAAAGCTTAACTTCTGCTGTGGGAAGGGCTAAAGCGTAATCACATGCTGAAATCAACCCAACACCACCCCCAACTGCTTTTCCATGAACTCTTGCGATGATGGGCTGGGGGCAGCGACGCATGGCATTAATCACATTGGCAAAGCCCATAAAAAATACTTTTCCCTCTTCAGGTGTGTTGACTGCCAACAACTCGTCATAAGATGCGCCAGCACAAAAGGCCATCGATGGTTCACTCTGCAATACAATCACATAAACACTTTTGTCCTTGGAAACCTTTTCAAATGCCTCTTTCAAGTCTTTGAGGTGAGTGGCAGGAAAGGCATTTTGCTTGGCATGTGCAAAATGAATCCGAGCCACCCCAGCATTTGTGCTGATTTGTACGCCTTCTAACATAGACTTATTCGTCATATCTTTGTAATCGATACGACAAAAATAAGCAATATAGGATAGACAACACAGAGTCGTTATGAAAGGTATATTATTTGATTTGGATGGTGTTTTTTATATCGAACAGCAATTGATTGCTGGCGGCATAGACTGCCTGCGATGGTTGAACGAGAGACAAATTCCCTATCGTTTTGTGACCAACAATACCACCGTGTGTCGAAAAGACTTGACTGCCAAACTTCGCCGATTGGGTCTTGAAGTAGATGAACAAGAGATTATGAGTGCCAATTATGCAGGGGTTCTTTTGCTCGATCAACGAGGGTTTAAACGCTGTCGTTTGGTTCTTCGCCCTGCAGCGCAGCAAGATTACCCAACAAACTGTTTGCAAAACCCAGATGCCATCGTCATTGGAGATATTGGGAATCGTTGGGATTATGATTTACTCAACGAATTGATGAATCAAGTTTTGGAAGGTGCTGAAATCATCGCGCTGCACAAAGGTCGTTATCACCAAAGTGCAAGTGGTCTTTTGTTGGACAGTGGTGCTTTTGTAGCAGCACTGGAACACGCCACAGAAAAACAAGCTGTGGTTGTTGGAAAACCAAATCCAACATTTTTTGAACTTGCCAGCGATACTTTTGGTTGCAATCCCGACGAACTGCTGATGGTTGGGGATGATTTGATAAATGACATCGGAGGAGCTATGCAAATGGGCATGCACGCTGTGTTGGTGCAAACAGGCAAGTACCGAAAAGGGCTCGTTGAATCCTCAACTATTCAACCCGATGGATGTATTCCGTCAATCAAAGAACTGCCAGCCTACCTCCAAAACAACATCATATAACATCTCGTTTATATTCTTCAAATAGTTATTTACTATTTTTGTTGAAAATAAGCTATGAAAAATTTAATTGTGATTGGTCATCCTGACCAACAATCCTTTTGCTATAGTGGGATTTTTTCGACGATCAAGTCAGAGATTGAAGCGAGCGATGAGGAATTAAAAATCATCGATTTATATCGAGACAGCTTCACTCGCCCTCGCGATGCTGTGATTGCAAAATACAAAGAGCTTGTCAGTTGGGCAGAGTGGATTTATATCGTTTCCCCAGTTTGGTGGTTTCGTTTGACCCCCAGAACAGAAATCTTTTTTGATGAAGTGATGACCCCTGGTTTTGCCTATCAGTTTGTCAACATTACCAAAACATATGCATATCCCAAACCCTTTTTAAAGGATAAAAAAATCAGAACCTATATCACGCATGGTGCTCCCTCGCTTCCTGTGCGTACCCTCTACTTGAATTCTGTCAAACTTCGACTCGTCATGGGTGTTTACAGTTTTGTTTTTGGATGGCGTTGGTCACTATGGTTAAAAACCAAACAATTCTGGTCGGTGCCTTTTGTTTCGCAAAAAAAACGAGAAAAGTATCTAAAAGTAGTCAAAAAAGACATTCGAAGAGACTTACGTAAAGGCTCAACTCGAAACTAGTCCAATAAATATTTTGTACCTTACAACTATGAAACAATTCTTAGAAAAATACTATCCGATCCTATTGGCTTTTCTCAGCTTCTTGTATTCTGTCTATTTATGGTTTTCAGGCCATCAATTGGAAGGGATTTATGTGGGTCTTTGGCCCATCACTATTTTGGGTTTTGCCATAGCCATAAGACAAAGACGAAAAGATGGTTAATCAAGTGATGTTTTTTGTGGGGCTTACGGTATTTATCGTGTATGTCTATTTTTTACTTCGTATTATTGGTCGGCAACATCGCATACAAAGAAAGGAGCACGCAGATGCCTATGATCAAATTGATCTTGATGGGATGGGCAACCAAGGTCGTATCCCAAATAAAAAGCCCAAAAACCGCGCATAAAGCCTAAACCGTTAATAAACGATGAAAAAGTTTTTTTTGATTTCAATGATGATTTTCATTGGCTGTAACTCCAGTCAAAACGATGCAGGTGAACCCAATGACAACTTAACCCCTACCACTGGATTGTCAGCACAAACCCTCCAGCACAATGGAGAAGAACGTGAGTACCAATTGTATATTCCCAGTTCCTATAATGAAGAAACAGCGCATCCTGTGTTACTAAATTTTCATGGGTTTGGAGGAAATGCAAAAAATTATTTTACATTTGAATCTAACTTTCAAGAAGTCGCTGAACAGGAGGGCGTGATTTTGGTCTACCCACAAGCATTACTGTTGTCTGGTTTTTCGGTTTGGAATGCAGCACCATTTGCAGAAGATAATAAAACAGATTTTGATGATATAGGCTTTATCGAAACCCTAATCGTAGACCTACAAGAACAACTGTCAATCGATCCAGAGCATGTTTATGCTGCTGGATTTTCAACTGGAGGGATGTTTAGCTACGCCTTGGCCTGCTTTTCCAATGAACCCATTGCAGGTGTTGCTGCTGTATCTGCTGCACAGCTCAACCTTGTAGATTGTGCACCCTCACCTGCCAATGTATTTATCGCTCATGGCACTGCAGATGATGTTTTGCCATACTACGGCTCTTCCGATATCGCTAGTATAGACGAGGTGGTTTCGTTTTGGAACATCGTAAATCAAACCTCTACTGTTGCACAGGAAAGCAGTTATGCTTTTGGAAAGGAAACAGTTTATCACTTTATCTATTCAGAGGGAATCAATAATACCAAAGTGATACATTATAAGGTTGAGAATGGGGGTCATGGGTGGTTTGATCATGAAATCGAAGGGCAATCCTTTGTGTCCCTGCTATGGGCTTTCTTAACTTCACAACAATAATTTCACTGCATTAGTTATTGTTGCTCATCCTTGCGACCTCCCATGCCGATGTACGTTTTCCATTGACATAAGCCACAATAAATGATTTATTAAAGCCTTTTGAAATCACATGTCGCTTTGCCATTTTTGCTTGTTTATAGCTTGTGGTTGGTCGATATAGATAACGATGGAATTCTTTGAACTTTTCAATCGACAATCCCCCCAAGCCCCGAAAAACTTTGTGATTGACATCACGTCTATTGATCAGTGCAGCAATTTGTACAACATATATGACTTCTGACTGGTTCAAAATGCTTTGCATATCGTTTGAAACAATATTATTATTCGCTTTTATCTGAGCTACAATATCATTTAAGGTATCCGCTGGAGCTTTTTCGTTGGGTAAATTTTGAGGTAACAAATCACTATTTGGTTTGACTATCGTCTTTGTTGGTGTTGTTACATTGTGTGTACTCCCCTGTTTATTTTTGCGATAATTCTCCAAAATTTTAAGTGCCGCCACCGCCGAACGAACTTTCGGAGCATTTTGATTCATTACTTCGTTTGGTTTGGGTGAATTCGCCAATGTTGGGATTGGTTTTGTTGGTGGTGAGGGTGGGTTTTCTTTAATTTTAATTACAATCGATTGTGTGTCTGCATTGGGTTTTGTGGCTCGGTTTTGGTTCAGGTCGTTTGTTTTATATTTCGATTGATTTCGATGATTTTCAAGAATCTGAAGTGCTTCATCAGCCGAACGAATATTAGGTTGTCCTGTTGTATTCTCTCTACCTGCATTGGTGTTTGCTGTATTTTGAACTGTAGGTTTAGGGTTTACCTTAATAACAATCGTTGTTGGTTCTTCATCGGGGGCAGCATTGGGTTGAGATCCAACGACTGATGACTGTTGAGTAGTTTGTACAGGTGTTGGTGCCACGACTTGTGGTACATTGGTTTGTTGAGGTGTGTTCGCTCGTACTGGGGGTGCAACAACAGGGGGTGAAGCTGGAGGTCGACTTTGCGCTCTTGGTGGTATCGGAGGTGATATTGGGGTCATTGTCGTTGGTGTTTTTACTCCAGGTCTAGCCATTGAGGGAGAAGGCTGTATCGGGCGATTTGAAAAAGTGGTACCACTGGTCGGCAACATACTATAATTCTCTATGATAAACATCGATCGGCGATTGAGCTGATGCTCTGCCTCTGAACAGGGAACCCCATCGGCACAACGATTGATGAGCTGACTTTCGCCATAGCCCACTGCAGACAAGCGTGAGGGGGCAATGCCACGTTGAATCAGCCAGTTTCTGGTTGATGTGGCACGATTTTGAGAAAGGCGTAAGTTATAGGACTGCGGGCTTCGTGAGTCAGTATGTGATTCGATGCGAATAATCATTTCTGGGAATCGAATCATCGCATTATAAACCTTGGTCAACTCAATTTCAGCATCTGGACGAATATAATATTTATTCAAGTCAAAATAGATTGGATTGAGCCCTAACAAACAACCCAAGTCATAGGGTGGACAGTCTTGCGAAAAGGTTTCAATTGCCATGTCAACACTGACAGTTTGTGAGGTTGTTGGAGCAACAAAAGTTGTTTCGGCGATGGAATATGCCAACCCGTTTTCTGTGACTAAATAGTATGCTTGTCCACACTCCACTTCCTCTGGGAAAGAATAACGAGCATCTTGCTGAACGATTTGCTCTGCGATAACATTCATGCCCATATCGAGAAGTTTGACAGTTGCGCCCGGCATCAAGTTGCCTGTGTTTGTATCTGTAACAATCCCTGTGATTTCCACCACACATTTGCTCGGCTTGAAATAATAAATTTGATCTGAGGCACTTCCTCTGTTTCCGTCTCTATTGGAAGAAATATAACCTGTGTTGGTATCTGTTTGCAACAAGAATCCAAAGTCATCGCCTGCCGAATTGATTGGCAGTCCCATATTTTCAGGTGCTCGGGCAATCCCCGAGTTGGTCAACTCGGCTTTAAACAGATCGAAACCACCAAAGCCAACCAGTGCATCGGAGGTGAAATACAAGGCTCCATCCTCAGCGATATAAGGGAAAGATTCTCGCCCTTCTGTGTTAACTTTTTGGCCCAAATTGATGGGGTCACCATATGAACCATCTTTATAGATATCCACATACCAAAGATCTGATTCTCCAGTGGTGCCAGGCATGTCTGAAGCAAAGTATAGTTTTTTTCCATCCAAGCTCAGAGCTGGATGTGCGACAGAGTAATTGTCATTGTTGAAGGGCAATTCCTCCACATCACTCCAATTGCCATCGTCATCGACAGTGGCAGTCAGTAATTTTAAACGAACAGTGTTTTTGCGATCTGCTCTTTTTTTACCGTTTTTGTAGTTGTTTCTAGTAAAATAAACTCGATCTAAATCTTTGGTAAAAACAGCTGATGACTCATGAAAAGCAGTGTTGATGTCACCCTCAATTTGTTCGGTATT
>CACNGE010000002.1 GCA_902619855.1 uncultured Bacteroidota bacterium | reverse complement strand
AAGCAGATTTTATGAAACAAATCTCTGAAAGCAGATACTTCAATATGCCGATTTTAGAAAAGCAAGTATCAAATTTTATGTCATTTCCTGTGAATACGATCGACCATGATCGTACGATATTTGACGCAGCTTTGTATTTTCACACCAATAGTCGACGTCGTTTACCTGTGCTAAACAATGGTCGATTGGCTGGTCAGATCAGCCGACGTGATGTTGTTGTTGCTGCCCTTCAACTCAGAAGCCAGCGTTGGCGTTAGCTTATTCTCTTCGCCTGACCAAAATATACCAACCGTTCCCTAGGCGCATATAACCCTGATCATATACAAAGTAATAGGTCTTTCCTGCTTTTGTATGATAAATACTTGTGATGTAGGTAAAGGAAAATGCTGCGTCTTCTAGCTTCTTGCGAGAGACTTTGGTTTTATCGTTTGGGTTTAATTTTTTTAATATACTATAGTTATGGAGTAAACGTTTATTGATCTTGTAAACGTTGAACTTGTGCTCACGTCTTTCTTGGTTGTTATAGATATTTCGACACTGATCACCACAAAATCGTTTATCACTTCGCCCAGTTATGGGGTCATGACATTGGAGGCATTGTCTTTTGTCCATAGTAGATTTTTAATTCATAATTGATATTTAGGATTTTAAATTTAAAAAAAACAAGAGAAGCTTTCAATTTTTCTTGCAGATATAGCAAATAAAATTGTTTCATATTCTTAGGTAGTCGTGTTTAAACGTTTATAACCGATTATATCCGTAAATAAACATTTATCATACGACTATTTGCTATTGGAGCTTGCAACTTTGCGTCAATGTTTAACGTAAATCTCCTATTATGAACAAAATTCAAAACCGTGTAAAATTGATCGGGCACTTGGGCGCGGATCCAGAAATTAGAAGTTTAGAAAGCGGGCGTAAGGTTGCCAACTTTCGCATCGCTACCAACTCAACCTATACGAATGAAAAGGGCGAACGCAAAGAAGACACCCAATGGCACCCCATCGTTGCATGGGGTAAGCTTGCTGAAATCTGTGAAGAACACCTAACCAAAGGCAAAAAAGTTGCAGTCGAAGGCAAGTTGGTGCATCGCACCTACGAGACCAAAGATGGTGACAAACGCTATGTCACCGAAATCCTTTGTGACGAGCTGATGATGCTTTAGCCCTAAAAGTAGATATCCTGTGCCAATCGAAACGTATTGGCGTGGGCCTCTACTAAAACCGAAATTTCAGGGACATACCCACCACCCATGCTGCATTGTACAGGCAAGGCGTGTCGCCGACACCATTGCAATACCATCTCATCGCGCTCCTTACAACCCAACACCGACAAGCCCAATCTTCCGAGCTTGTCCTGCGCAATCACGTCAACACCACACAAATAAAATACAAAGTCTGGCTGTACGTTTTGGTATAAATCATCCAAACTATCTGTAAGGATTTTCAAATAGGTGGCATCATCTGTTTGGTCAGGCAAAGCAATATCCCAATCGCTTTTCTCTTTGCGAAAAGGATAGTTTTTTTCACCATGCATAGAAAAGGTAAAAACCTTTTCATGATTTGAAAAAATGGCAGCAGTTCCATTCCCCTGATGCACATCCAAATCAAGAATCAATATCTTATTTGCCTTCTCATTGTCAAGAAGCCACTGCGCTGCAATGGCCTGATCGTTGAGCATACAAAACGCTTCAGATCGATCGGCATAGGCATGATGTGTTCCTCCAGCAATGTTCATCGCAATACCATGCTCGAGGGCATAAGCAGCCCCATCGATTGTTCCTTGTGCGATGACATGCTCGCGATGCACAAGCTCTTTCGATAGAGGAAAGCCTAAACCCCGAACCTCTGATTTGGACAATGTTAGCCCACACAATTGATCGTAATAGCTAGGCGTGTGTACTCGCAACACAATATCTTTGTGAATGGGTTTTGGACTGAAAAATTGTTCAGCTACGCAAGTGCCTTCATGCAGGAGTTGCTTTGGTAACAACTCATATTTAATCATCGGAAATCGGTGCTTCTCAGGCAGTGGGTGGGCATAGCAAGCATCAAAGGCAATGTGAAGCATGGGCCTAGATGCTCTGGTTTTTTAGTTTGTCCAGTTGGATTTGAATATCGTCATCTTCAACTTTTGAAAACAACAATTCACTAGGGGCAAGGACAGTTCCAACAGCTACCAATTCGGATTGAGTCATATCACTCCAATTGGATTGCAGCGAAAGTCCCAATATGGTTTTGAGCTTGTTGGCAGTTTGTGGTAAAAACGGAGTGCTGGCAATTGCCAATACAGCTGCAATTTGTAGGCCATTATACATGATGGTTTTCACACGCTCAGGATTGGTTTTTTGCTGTTTCCAAGGCTCTTCATCAGCGAGATATTTATTGCCTAGGCGTGCAATTTTCAAAAGGATTTGACTGGCTTCACGAAAGCGATAGTTTTCCACTGCAGTTGCGATTTGGATTGGTAAGGAACGCAACTCCTCAAGGGTTTCTTCGTCCACTTGGGTGTTGTGATTTGGTGCAGGGACCACTCCTTCATAGTACTTATGGGTGAGCACAACAATTCGATTGATAAAGTTTCCATAAATAGCAACGAGCTCGTTGTCATTTCTAGCTTGAAAATCACGCCAAGTGAAGTCATTGTCTTTGTTTTCTGGTGCATTGGCGGTTAAAACATAACGCAACACATCTTGTTTGCCTGGAAAATCCTCCAAATACTCATGGAGCCAAACAGCCCAATTTTTTGAGGTTGATAGTTTTTGTCCTTCGAGGTTTAGGAACTCGTTTGCAGGCACATTGGTCGGCAATACATAAGACCCCTCTGCCTTTAGCATAGAAGGAAAGATAATACAGTGAAACACGATATTGTCCTTGCCAATAAAGTGGATGAGCTTGGTGTTTTTGTCTTTCCAATATGGCTCCCAGGCGGTATTGTTTTGCTGTGCCCAATCTTTGGTTGCAGAGATATACCCAATAGGCGCATCAAACCAAACATAGAGCACTTTGTTTTCGCCTCCTGGCACTGGTACTGGAATCCCCCAGTCAAGGTCTCGCGTTACTGCCCTTGCTTTGAGCCCATCGTCAAGCCAGGATTTTACTTGTCCATATACATTGAGTTTCCAATCATCAGCATGCCCTTTCAGAATCCAATCTTCCAAAAAGCTTTGATACCTATCCAGTGGTAGGAACCAATGTTTGGTTGCTTTGGTGATGGGAACACTACCAGAAATAGTGGAGGTTGGATGTATTAAATCAGTCGCATTGAGCGAGCGCCCACAAGACTCACATTGATCACCATAGGCCTCTTCATGGCCGCAATGTGGACAAGTACCCACCACAAACCGATCGGCCAAAAACTGTTCGGCTTCTTGATCGTACAATTGCTCTGTGGTCTCTTCAATAAAATCGCCCTTATCATAAAGTGCTTTAAAAAAATCACTTGCAGTTTGATGATGAATCGGATCGGAAGTCCTTCCATAATGATCAAAAGAAATCCCAAAATCATCAAAAGAAGATTGAATTATATTGTGATAATGATCGATAATTTCTTTAGGTGTCTTCCCCTCTTTTTTGGCTCGAATAGAAATTGCAACACCATGCTCATCGCTTCCACAAACAAAAAAAACATCTTCTCCTTTCATTCGCAGATAGCGAGCATAAATATCTGCGGGCACATAAACACCAGCCAGATGCCCAATATGAATTGGTCCATTAGTATAGGGAAGTGCTGCTGTAATGGTGTAGCGCTGTTGTGGCATGTAGTCGTTTAATCCCATCACAAAAATAAGCAATAATCTTGCCTCTCATCGATTTTTTATATCTTCAAACTTTACAATCCCAAAATGAACACAACCAAACTTGGTCGACAGGGTGAAAGTCTTGCTGTTGAAAGCTATCAAAAAAAAGGCTATACCATCCTCAAACGCAATTATCGTTTTGGCAGATCGGAGGTCGATATCATTGCTCGTAAAGGTGAAGTACTCGCTATTGTGGAGGTTAAGTCAAGGACAAGCACTTATTTTGGTGACCCTCAATCCTTTGTTTCAAAAAAACAACAGCGCTCTCTTATTGTTGCTGCCGACCACTTTGTCAGTACAAATAACTTGGATGTCAATGTTAGGTTTGATATCGTAAGTATTGTCAGTCAGGGGAAGAACATCAAGCTTCAAATCATCGAAAATGCATTCTAACCATTTTAATAAATGTGTTATTTATAACATTTTGTTTAATTATTTACTATTTTCGCGATGTATTTAAGAGATCATATGAAAACAATATCTTCTGCTGTCGAGGAATATATTAAAAGCAAACCCTTTTTAGTCAGCGCACTAACACAGGGTATTATCAACCTTACCTCTCTCGCTCGCATCATGAACGAAGATATTAGCAGTGTGATGAACAAAGAGGTGAGAAATGGAGCCATTGTTATGGCTTTGAAGCGTCTTTCCTCCGATTTTGAATTTCGATCTTCTCTTAAAATTGTACGCACGTTGCGAAACATTGGCGATATTACAGTTCGATCGTCGCTCATTGATTACAACTTTAAAACCTCTCCAACACTTTTGACCTCTCAGGCAAAATTGGTTGCTGGGATTTCTGATGCGAAAGACAATTTTTACACCTCTTCAAGAGGCGTCAACGAATGTAATGTTGTGGTGAGCGGCAACCTTGCCGAACTGGTTGAAAGTTGTTTCTCAAATGAAACATGTATTCATAAAGAAACAGACTTGTCTTCTATTTCAGTGAAGTTGCCAACTGAAAATGTATCTGTTCCAGGGATCTATTATTTTGTTTTTCAGCGCCTGTCTTGGGAGGGGATAAATATCTACGAGGTGATTTCAACTTCGAATGAATTCACAATTCTTGTCAATGAAGAACAGGTTGATAGAGCCTTTCGAATCATCAAAGATCTCAAGCAGTTATAGGCTGCAACTCTTTCAACGAATCTAGGGCTTCTTCTATCGTATGGACGTTTTCAAACGATAATAATAATCGATTGTTTTCTCCTTGTTTTCTCTCTTTCAAAAAGCCCTTTTTCGAATGTGTCTGTAGCTGTTTCATCATTAACTGAAACTGATCTGACTGGAGGAAGTCTTGATTTGTTGAAAGATCAAAGTAACCGATGAGTTTATTTTTTTTCAAAACAATTTTTTCAAAATGTAATTCGTTTGCCAACCACTTGAGCTGTATGCTTTGAATCAGTGCCTGAGATGTTGGGGGTAAAGGGCCAAAACGATCTTGCAACTCATTCACAAACTGATCAAGTGCAGACTGATTTGACACTTCATTCAGGCTTTGATAACAACTCAATCGCTCTTGTACGTTATTGATATAGGTGTCTGGGAAAAGAATTTCGAGGTCGGTATCAATTTGTATTTCTTTTGGAGCTGGCTCATGATTTGGATAGAGTTCTTGAAAATGCTCAGATTTTAATTCCTCAACAGCTTCTTTTAAAATTTTCTGATATGTTTCAAACCCAATATCATTAATAAATCCACTCTGCTCGCCACCCAACAAATCACCAGCACCACGAATTTCCAAATCACGCATGGCAATTTGAAAACCAGATCCCAAAGCAGTGTGTTCGGAAAGTGCACGCATTCGTTTTCGAGCCTCATCGTTTAGTGTTGATATGGGAGCTGTTAAGAAATAACAAAAGGCCTTTTTGTTGCTTCTTCCCACACGTCCCCTCATTTGATGAAGATCACTCAGTCCAAATTGATGCGCATTATTGATAAAAATTGTATTTGCATTTGGCACATCAAGCCCATTTTCAATGATTGTTGTTGCCACCAGTATATCAATATGGCCCTTAATAAAATCACGCATTCTAGTTTCGATCGATGACCCTTTCATTTTGCCATGAATGCTTGTAACCTTAGCATCGGGGACTATACGTTGAATCATGCCAGTGAAATCTGCCAAGTTTTCGACTCTATTGTGTACAAAAAATACCTGCCCACCTCGCTGCAATTCATAGATAATCGCATCCCGAATTAGGGGTTCACTAAAGCCAACGACCTGACTTTCTATTGGGTGTCTGTTTGGTGGAGGAGTATTGATAATCGACAAGTCACGAGCTGCCATTAAGCTAAATTGCAGCGTTCTCGGAATTGGTGTGGCAGTGAGCGTGAGTACATCAACATTGGCTTTGAGTGCCCTGAGCTTTTCTTTTACACTAACCCCAAATTTCTGCTCCTCATCTACGATCAGCAAGCCCAAATTTTTAAATTTGGTTCTCTTGTTCACCAGTTGGTGCGTTCCAATAATAATATCGATTGACCCATCATCCAACCCTTGAAGGATTTCCTTTTTGTTTTTTGCTGATCGAAAACGATTCAGATAATCGATTTTGACAGGGAAGTCCTTTAATCGTTTAGAAAAGGTGTTGTGATGTTGAAAGGCAAGGATTGTGGTGGGTACAAGTACTGCGACCTGCTTTCGATTGTCCACTGCCTTGAAAGCAGCACGAATGGCAACTTCTGTTTTGCCAAACCCAACATCTCCACAAACCAATCGATCCATGGGCTGTTCACTTTCCATATCTTCTTTTACTGCCACTGTGGCATTTCGCTGATCGGGGGTGTCTTCATAGATAAAGGATGCTTCCAACTCGTGTTGCAAATAACTATCAGAATAACATTGAAAACCTTTTTTAAGTTTCCTTTTTGCATAGACTTGAATGAGGTCAAAGGCAATTTCTTTCACCCGTTTCTTTGTCTTTGTTTTCAATTTTTTCCAAGCGACAGACCCAAGTTTGTAAATTTTAGGAACAGCACCATCTTTTCCTGCGTATTTACTGATTTTGTGCAATGAGTGAATACTCACATAAAGGATATCACGTTCGCTGTAGGTGAGTTTAATCGCCTCTTGTAGCTTGCCATCAACTTCGATGCGCTGGAGCCCACCAAATTTACCAACCCCATGATCGATATGAGTAACATAATCCCCAACACTAAGTTGGTTGAACTCCTTGAGACTAATGGCTTGTTTTTTTGCATAGCCATTTTTGAGTCTGAATTTGTGATGACGTTCAAAAAATTGGTGATCTGTATAACAAGCGACATGATTTTGATTGTCGATAAACCCCTGATAGAGGGGCATGATATGGATTTCAAACAGTTTTTTGGATGACAACTCTTCTGCGATTCTCACAAATCGGTCGGCTTGCTGCTGTGAACTGCAAAAAAGATGATTGCGAAACCCCTGTGATTCATTATCGGTCAGATGTTTGATGACTTGCTCGAAATTTTGATTAAAATTCGGTTGCGGCTGACAGTCAAAAGCAATGTGATTCGACTCTTTTTGACCCCCAAAGTGGACGCTAGTTCGATTGGCAATTGCTGTTTCAAAATCTTGTCCACGCACAAATAAGTCTTCAGGATTGGAGTGATTAATGGGGCTTTCCAAAGAAGCGTGCGCCTCTATCGACTTGTCATAGAGCTTGTCCAGTACTGCAATCACATCTCCGATGGCAGGCAAAAAATAAGTGGTCGAATCCCCTAAAAAGGACCAAATCGGCTGGCGATCTTCGCTTTGTAATTTATGCTCCAAATGCGCAACAATATCGATATTCTCGAGGAGTTTTGTCGACAGTTGGGTCTCGATATCAAAACAATTGATTCGATCAACATCATCCCCAAAAAACTCGATGCGATAGGGCTCATCTTTATCATAGGAAAAGATATCGATTATTCCACCTCTTACTGAAAATTCACCAGGTTGGGATACAAAATCAACCCTTTGAAAGTCGTAGGCGAATAAGGCTTCATTGATGAGGTCTCGACCAATATTTTCGCCCAGTTGTATTGTTAACGTCTTTTTTTTCAACTCTTTTTTTGTGATGACTTGCTCAAACAAAGCATCGGGATAGCTCACAAGTAAAGTTGGCTTTTGATTCGTGCTACATCTTTTAAGGGCATCTGCACGCATCATCACATTTGCGTTGTCCACCTCTTCTATTTCATAGGGTTGGCGATAGCTAGCAGGGTAGAAGAGTACTTGTTGATCAGGTAGCAATCGCTCGAGATCATTAAATATATAGGCTGCTTTCTCCTTATCATCGAGGACCAAAACCATTGTTTTTTTACTCTTTTCAAAGATGGCAGCTACCAAAAAGGCATAAGATGACCCTGCGAGACCCGAAACACTGACTTTTTCGCTCGCATCTATAAGGTTGGAAAGCTGCTGGACCTGTACATTTTTGGTGGTACGACCAGCATTGCCAAATGGATTCAATCCAATTTTTTTGCAATAATACAAACTCTTCTTATAGATTACATACAAATAGCAAAAAGATTCGAACACGTATTTGCTGTCATATTCTTACCTTTGAGTCCATGAAAAAACAGGCTACTATTCGTCAAGCGACCTTGGCTGATGCACAATCAATTTTAGCACTCATCAAAGAGCTTGCTGTTTTTGAACGCGAGCCAGATGCAGTCGTTCTTACAACTGAAGACTTGGTTCGAGATGGCTTTGGCGAGCATCCTTCTTTTGTGTGCTTTGTTGCCGAGGAGGATCAACAAATTGTAGGCTTGGCGTTGGGCTATCCACGTTATTCGACTTGGAAAGGAAAAACCATGCACCTTGAAGATTTGATCGTGCAAGTAGATTACAGAGGGAAAGGCATTGGATTTGCCCTGTACAAACGATTTATACACTATGCTTATTCTCTGCAAGTACGTCGTGTGGAGTGGGCTGTGTTGGACTGGAACCAATCTGCTATTGATTTCTACGAGCAAACAGGTGCCGCAGTACTGTCTGATTGGCGCACAGCTCAAATGGATGAACATGCAATTTCTACATTTATAAATCAATATCCTGATGAGAATATTTAAATTTGGGGGAGCATCAGTAAAAGATGCCGAGGGGATACACAACATGTATCGTGTGCTTGAACAAACAGGTCATGCCCAAACCTTGATTGTGGTGTCTGCTATGGGCAAAACCACCAATGCTTTCGAAAAACTTATTGAGGCATATTTTGATGACGACAAACTAATCGAGTCACAACTTAATGAAATCAACGACTATCATTTGGGGATTATGAATGAAATCTTCGATCCCCCAAAGCATGATGTGTTCGATCAGGTCAAAAAACGATTTGATCGGTTGCGTACTTTTTTGAAAAACAATAAATCTCCAAATTATTCTTTTGTTTATGATCAGGTTGTGAGCACAGGCGAATTGGTATCAACGACGATCATCACTCACTTCTTAAACGAAAAAGGGATTGCTGCCAACTGGCTAGATGCAAGAGAATGCATCCAAACCGACACCAGCTATCGCGATGCGAATGTAGATTGGGCTAGAACAGAAAAGGCCATTCGCGAAAAAGTCAATCCTGGTCAGTTTTACATTACCCAAGGATTTATTGGAAGTGATGACAACAACTTTACCACGACACTCGGTCGTGAGGGGTCTGACTACACTGCAGCGATATTCGCTTATTGTCTCAATGGTAATTCTGTAACCATTTGGAAGGATGTGCCAGGGGTTCTCAATGCTGACCCTCGTCATTTTGAATCAACCAAACTGCTCCATCACATCTCTTATCAAGAGGCAATTGAGCTGGCGTTTTACGGGGCATCAGTCATTCACCCCAAAACCCTTCAGCCATTACAGCGAAAAGAAATTCCACTTCATGTAAAATCGTTTATCAATCCCAAAGGTGAAGGAACTAAAGTGAGTAAGGGGGTTGCAATTGACCCTCATGTTCCTTGTTATATTGTTAAAAACAATTTGGCATTAATCAAGTTATCTTCACTAGATTTTTCGTTTATCATTGAAAAAAACATCAGTGATATTTTTGCCATGCTCCACAAGTATAAAATGAAGGTTGATTTGATTCAAAACTCAGCGATTAGTTTTTCGGTTTGTGTTTTTGATAAGTTTGATAAAATAGAAGAACTTCTTCACGAACTTCGCGGCCGATTTCAAGTGGATCATAAACAAAATGTTTCATTGTACACCATTCGGCATTTTCAGCCAGAAAGTGCTGCTTTTTTGTTGCGTAAACACGAACTTTTGTTAGAGCAGCGAACCCAAGAAACAATGCAGATGGTTATGCGTTAGACACCTTGAGTCTATGTTGCTGCACAAACGCAAGCGCAAAGTTTTTGATTTCTTCTCGCGTTGCATCAAAAGCTGCTTTGATTTCTTCTTCATTTTCTGACACCAATTTGGAGGGGTCTGTAAAGTTGTGATGTATGCGAAGTGCTGTTTGGCTAGGAATATAGGGACAGTGTTCATGTGCATGATCACAAACAGTCAATATATATTCAAAAGGGATGTGGAGGTATTCATCCACGTGGTTTGATGTGTGTCCTGAAATATCGATTCCATCTTCCTCCATCGTTGCTATGGCTCTAGGATTTACGCCATGTGTTTCGATACCAGCTGAATACACATCCAGCGCATCTTTACCAAAATATGTAAAATAACCATGTGCGATTTGGCTTCGACAAGAGTTACCTGTACATAGAATAAGTATCTTTTTCATAATGCAAAAATATAATCTATTGGTCTTCAGCTTGTAAACTTGACGTTAAAATATTGTTTTTCTAAGGAAAATTAAAAAAACCCTGTTTCACCTTATCGACAATAACCTGAGCAAGTTGACGCTTGCTTTGGTGTGTCCAACCTGCGATATGGGGTGTAAGAATAATATTTGGGTTTTCTTGCAACTGTTTGAGTTGGGCATTGTTTGTAACCCCCTCAAAAGATGATTTTTCAAATGGCAACACATCTAGACAGGCACCTCTAACCTTTCCCATTTCTAGTCCATCGATAAGGTCTTTGATCACCACCTGATTTCCTCTAGCGGTATTGATTAGCCAAAACTCTTTGCTCATCTTTTTTATAAATTCACCATCGATCAACCCTTTGGTTTCAGCAGTTTGGGGGATGTGTAAGCTAACAACATCTGCTTGCTCTTGTAAGGTTTTTAAATCGACTTGATTGGCAAACGCATTGCCTTTGTTGGGTAAAATATCATGACATAAAACTGTGACATCAAACCCACTGAGTTTTTTTGCAAATTGATTTGCTGTATGCCCATAGCCAATCAATCCTATGGTTTTCCCATTGAGCTCCTCACCACGATTCGCCTCACGCTTCCACTTTCCATTTTTGATATCCAGTGCTGCTTTGGGAAGTTTATTGAAAAGAGTAAGAATCATCCCAAGAGCATGTTCACCCACAGCATTGGCATTTCCTTCAGGTGAGGCAATGACCTCAATCCCAATTTCTTTTGCATAAGACACATCGATATTCTCAAGCCCTGAACCTACCCGAGCAATAAAAGAAAGGTGTTTTGCGGATTCTAAAAAGGCTTTGTCGATTGGAAAACGACTGCGAATAACAATGGCGTCATAGGTATCAATTTTTGAAAGAATATCTTCTTTGGAGCTTGTGAAATCAAAGTCATTGGTACAACCAATTTCACTCAATCCTTCTGCCAGAATATCATGATTATTGTCTAGGTGTAGAACGCGCATGGTGATTGACATTAGGAATTAAGCCAAAAACCATTTGGCGATATAAAAAAAGAGGAATATGCCAAAGATGTCGTTGCTAGTGGTGATAAATGGGCCAGTGGCAATTGCTGGGTCTATTCCCCTTCGGTTCAGTACAATAGGAACAAAAGTGCCAATCAGTGCTGAAACAATAATCACGCAAAGCATCGATAAAGCAATGGTCAGACTAACATCAGTTGGCTGTTGGGTGGCAACTCCAAAAAGGATGACAAGCAAGGCTAAAGCACCACCATTTATCAACCCCAGTCCGACTTCCTTTAGCAGGCGGTTGAGCAAACTTCCTTTGACCACATCGTTGGCAAGTCCTTGTACAATAATTGCCGATGATTGAACACCCACATTCCCAGCCATTGCAGCAATCAGAGGGGTAAAAAAGAATAAGGCCTTGTGTGATGGGTGACTCATAAAACCTTCAAATCCCTCTAGGATAAAGACACTTCCGAGCCCACCGATTAAGCCCAATATCAACCAAGGAAGTCGTGCCTTTGTGAGTTGAAAAATAGAATCATCTGCTTCAACATCAGATGAAATTCCCGCTGCGAGCTGATAATCTTTTTCTGCTTCATCCTTAATCAAATCAACGATATCATCAATTGTAATTCTACCCACAAGCTGTTTTTGTTCATTGACTACAGGAATTGCCTCTAAGTCATATTTAGACATAATTTTTGCGACTTCCTCTCCCTCTTCATCGATTGTAACATAATCGACTTTTGGAATATAAACACTCTTAATTTTGCTTTTTTCATTCGCTGTAAGCAGATCTTTCAAAGATAATCGTCCAAGCAATACATCATCGTTATCAACTACATAGATGGAATGAACACGAGTGACTTCTTTCGCCTGTAAGCGCATCTCTCGCACACAACGAGTGACCGTCCAGTTTTGGTTGACACAAACCAACTCTTTTGCCATTAGGCCACCAGCAGAATTTTCGTCATAGGTGAGTAACTCTCGAATATCATCAGCATGTTCAATGTCTGAAATTTGATTGATAACTTCTTTGCGAACCTCGTCGGGAAGTTCTGCGATGATATCTACTGCGTCGTCGGTATCGAGCTCCTCAATCTCTGTTGCGATTTCCTCTGATGACAATGCATCAAGAATACTCTCGCGAACATCTTCGTCGAGTTCGGGGAGCATATCAGCTGATTTTTCAGAGTCAATCAGTTTAAACAAATAAACAGCCTTATCGATTTGAAGTGCCTCAAAAATTTCAGCCAAATCAGCGTAATGGTATTCTTTAACAAGTGTTTGTAGCGCCTTGTTGTTTTGAGCCACTATATCACTGTTGATTTGACCTATAAGTTCTTCACTAAGCTTAAATGGCGTCATGAGCAATCAAATTTGTGATGCGAACAAAATCCGAAACGCCCAATTGTTCTGGACGCTGTTCAAAGATAGTGTCTTCTTTTAAATTGGTAGATAAAGAAAAGGTTTTTAAACTGTTTCGTAAAGTTTTTCGTCTTTGTTGAAAGGCAGTTTTCACAACTCGAAAATACAGTCTTTCATCACAGTTTAAGTAGGTCGTTTCTTTTCGGCGCAATCGCAATACAGCTGATGCTACTTTTGGCGGTGGGTCAAATACAAATCGATTGACATTAAATAAATATTCAGTGTCATAAAAACTTTGGGTCAAAACAGAGAGTATACCATATGCTTTCGAGCCAGGGGGTTCGCAAATGCGTTCTGCAACCTCTTTCTGAAACATCCCGACAAATTCTGGAATCTGTTTTCGATTTTCTATGGTTTTAAATAAGATTTGAGATGATATATTGTATGGAAAATTTCCAATGATTGCCAAAGGACTTGGAAAATCTTTGACCAAATTGCATTTCAAAAAATCTCCAAAAATTAAATTTGGCTCTAGTTTAGGGAAATTTGTGTTGAGATAATCTACAGATTCGTTATCCACCTCAATGGCGTGAATTGTATGCTTGGTTTGCATAAGATATTGGGTCAGGACCCCCATGCCAGGACCTACTTCTAACACATCTTGGTAGTCAAATCCAGTGAGCGCACCAGCGATATTTTTAGCAATGTTGAGATCAATCAAAAAGTGTTGACCCAGATGTTTTTTTGGACGAACACTCAAGGGCTTAGTTTTTCAAGTTCTGTGTCAAAACACACCCATTTGTTGGGGAAAGAGGCTTGGAGTTGCCCATAGGTTTTTTCCAACTCACTATTTTTAAAGTCTTTGAGAATGTTGGAAGAATAAAACTCAATTTGAAGTCCAAAAGTGGGATGTGTATTGGCATCGCTGTGTATGCGGAAAAGGGAGCTTTTCTGATCAATTGTTGGGATGAGTTGCGTTGTTACATAGGCAACAAAGTCCTCTTGTACAGTTGGATCAACACTAAGGGTGATATTGAGAATATGCATAAGAGCAATTAGTGAATAGTACCAAAGTCAGTGTAAGAAGCCAAAGCTTTAGGGATGTGAATACCATTTTCAGATTGATGGTTTTCTAGTAGACCAGCGATAATACGTGGAAGAGCAAGGGCACTTCCATTGAGGGTATGCACCCACTTGCGATTGCCATCATTATCTTTAAAACGAAGTTTTAACCTAGTAGATTGATAATTTTCAAAGTTTGAAACTGAGCTTACCTCTAGCCATCGTTTTTGAGCAGCAGAATAGATTTCAAAATCGTATGTCATTGCAGCTGTAAATCCGAGGTCTCCACCACACAATCGAAGAATCCGATAGGGTAGCTCAAGCTGTTCGAGAATGCCTTTGACATGTTCGACCATTTGATCGAGTGCATCATATGCATTGTCGGGATGTTCGAGTCGAACGATTTCGACTTTGTCGAACTGATGTAAGCGATTGAGACCACGAACATGAGCGCCATAACTTCCAGCCTCACGTCGAAAACAAGGGGTGTAGCCAGTTCGAGTGATTGGCAAATCACTAGCATTGACAATTTCATTGCGAAACAAATTTGTGATCGGTACTTCTGCAGTGGGTATGAGGTAAAGGTTGTCTGCGCCTACCTGATACATTTGCCCTTCTTTGTCAGGGAGTTGCCCAGTACCAAAGCCCGATTGCTCATTGACTAGGTGGGGGACTTGTACTTCCTCATATCCTGCTGCTGCGTTTTGATCAAGAAAAAAACTGATCAATGCGCGTTGGAGTTTTGCTCCTTTTCCTGTGTAAACAGGAAAACCAGCACCTGTGATTTTGTTGCCGAGTTCAAAATTTATCAACTCATATTTTGCAGCTAACTCCCAGTGTGGAAGAGCATCTTCGCTGAGACTTGGTACCTCCCTCGAACGAAAAACTTCTTCGTTGTCGTCTTCGCTTTGCCCATTTGGGACTAGAGAGTGAGGGATATTTGGGATGGAACACAACAGTTCATGCAATTCACTTTCTGCTTGCGAGAGTTGAGTTTGTAGATCTTTTATTTCGGATTTTAAAGCTGTAGACTCTTCTTTCTTTTGATTGGCTTGCGCTGGATTTCCAATCTTATATAACTCCCCAATTTCCCTGGCTAAAGCATTTGCCAGGGCGAGTTTTTGGTCGAGTCTGGTTTGTAATCCACGGCGTTTTTCATCGGCTGAGAGGGCATTGTCAATAAGAGTACTCGCATCTATGCCACGTTTGTTAAGGGCTGTGATGACAGTTTCTTTATCTGTACGTACTACCGATAGGTCGAGCATTGCAGTTTAATTTTATGCAAAAGTAAAACTTTATTCAAACCTTACACGCTAGTTCGGAATATATGATCGACAATATCTCTCATCTACATGAATTTGTGCCTGTAGCTCCTCGACTGAGTCAAATTTTTGCTCTTCTCGAACCCACTTCAACAACTTCACTTGCAGGGTTTGATCATATAAATCGTCATTCCAATCAAAAAAGTGCACCTCTATACTAGGGTTTGTTGTATCAAAAGTTGGTTTTGTGCCAATATTCATCATTCCATAAACAACTTGATTGTCAATGTCTGATTGAATCAAATAAACCCCTTGTTTGGGTATGATTTTATGTTTGTTTTGAAGTTCGATATTTGCAGTAGGATAGGACAATTGACGCCCTCTTTTATCACCATGAACAACAACCCCCTCGAGTGTAAAAGGGTCGCCAAGATAGCTATTGGCGAGTTCAATATCCCCTTGGTCTATCGCTTTTCGAATTTTGGTCGAACTTACAGCTGTTGATTTTATTTTTTTCGCATCAATTTCGATCACCTCAAAATCATAGATATCTCCATAGTTATACATGTCTTCTAAACTGGCAGTTCTGTTACGACCAAAGCGATGATCATACCCGACAACTACTTTTCGAACATTGAGTTTCTTCACTAGGATTTGTTTCACATAATCATCGGCGCTGAGTCTCGAAAATTTTTCAGAAAATGGGTGAATCAACAAATAGTCCAACCCTGTTTTTCTGAGCGCTTTTTCGCGCTCTTCAATGGTTTGGATAAGACGCATAGAAATATCTGGTTGTAGCACCATTCTAGGGTGAGGAAAAAAAGTCAGCAAAACACTTTTTAGTTTTGACTGCTGACTTGTATTGATCAATTGTTCGAGTATTTGCTGATGACCCAAGTGCACGCCATCAAAAGTACCAATGGTAACGATTGACCCTTCAATTGCAGGGAAGTTTTCTATGCCATGAATGGTTTTCATCCCTCGTTCACTTTTACTTGACCATTGTAAAGGTTCATAGTTTGTTCAAGGCCTTGGGATGTAAAATGAATTACTGCTTTGGCCGCCTGATCAACAATCAGTGGAAGATTCCTCTGCTCATATGCGTTCCAAGTAGAAAGCACATAATCTGCTTGTCCTCCTTTGCTATAGTTGGATCCTACACCAATGCGAAGTCTGGGGTATTTGTTGGTTCCCAATTTTTCTTGAATATCACTAAGTCCATTATGCCCACCATCAGACCCTTGTTTTCGGAGTCGTAGATATCCAAAATCTAAGTGAACATCATCAGTGATGACAAGAATGTTTTGGGGATTCATTTTTTTCTGCTTCGCCCAGTAACGCACAGACTGCCCACTTCGGTTCATCAATGTACTAGGTTTGAGTAAAACGATTTTTTTTCCCTTCTGACTCGTTTCAGCTAGGTCGCCATTTCGAAAGGTTGAAAAAGAAACATCGATTTGTGTAGCCAATGCGTCCAAGACAGTAAATCCTATATTGTGACGAGTGTTTTTATAATCGATTCCGATATTGCCTAAACCAACGATAAGGAATGAATTCATCGAATGTTGTTGACTACGCTTGAATGACCAAAAGGGCATCTTTTTTTTTGTAAAAATAAAAAAAGCATCCCAAGCAACGTTTTGCAGGGATGCTTTTGATTCAGAATGAATGGATTAAGCGTCTGCTTTTCCCTCTTCGGGTGCAGGTTCGCCTTCTGCTGCTGGAGCAGTTTCTCCTTCAGCACCTTCTTCTACTTCTTCACCTTCCACTTCTTCCACTTCAGTGATAAGCGAAACACGTGAGTTACGCACTTGACAAACAACAGTGTTGTCAGGATGTAAAAAAGTGAATTTTTCGTCAGAGACATCAGTTACATATAGTTTATTTCCAATTTCCAAATTCGAAATATCTGCGATTATGCTATCTGGCAGGTTGGTTGGTAAAGCTCGCACTCGAAGCTTACGCTTGTTTTTACTGAGTACCCCACCACTAAATTTAACACCAGGCGCTTGCCCAACAAATTCTACAGGGATATCCATTGAGATTTCCTTACCTTCGAAAAGTTGAAAAAAGTCGATGTGTAAAATTTTATCCGACAGTGGGTGAAATTGCACATCTTGCAAAATTGCATTATAAGTTTCATCTTCCAGTTCAATCACAACAGTGTGTGCTTTGCCCGTGTAAACGAGTTTGGAAAATGACAATTCATCAGCTGAAAAATGTATGGCATTGCCTCCTCCGTAGAGCACGCAAGGAACCTTCTCAGCATTACGTAGAGCCTTGGTCGATGCCTTGCCCACGCTTTCTCTTTTAGATCCTTTGATCGTAATTGACTTCATAGTTTATATTTAAAATAGATTACATTATAAATTTTTTCGCAATCGATTTGTTGTGATGAACATTGTACATCACTTGTGCGAAAAGCTCAGCACAGCTGATTACTTTCACTTTTTTAGATTCTTTTTTAATAGGAATTGTATCCGTTGTTATCAGTCTGGTTAGGGCAGATTTTTCAATTCTTTCATAGGCTTTACCAGAAAGTAGGGGGTGTGTGCACACAGCACAAACACTCAGCGCACCACGCTCCATCATCATATCGGCAGCCTTGGTCAATGTACCTGCAGTATCTACCATATCATCGACAAGCACGACGTTTTTGCCACTCACATCACCTATAAGTTCCATGTGAGATATAATGTTTGCCTTTTTTCTTTGTTTGTAACAAATCACAACATCACTTTCCAAAAATTTCGCATAAGCATAGGCACGCTTTGCACCACCCATGTCGGGAGAAGCAATAGTAAGGTTATCAATGTTTAGGGATTTGATATGAGGTAAAAACAAAGTCGAAGCAAACAAATGATCGACTGGCTTTTCGAAAAAGCCTTGAATTTGGTCGGCGTGCAGGTCCATCGTAATGATACGAGTTGCTCCTGCAGACTCTAATAGTTTGGCAATGAGCTTGGCACCGATTGGAACTCTTGGCTTGTCTTTTCGGTCTTGCCTGGCCCAGCCAAAATATGGCATGACAGCTGTAATGTGCCTGGCTGAAGCGCGCTTGGCAGCATCGATCATCAGCAACATTTCCATTAGGTTTTCAGCGCTTGGATGAGTGGAGCCAACGATAAAAATACGACTGCCACGAATTGATTCTTCAAAGGAAGTTTGAAACTCGCCATCGCTATAGCGTGAAAAAATAACATTCCCCAATTCGGTCCCATAATGGTAAGCAATCAGCTTGGCAAGATCCATGCTTTGCGTACACCCAAATATTTTCGCCTCTATTTTTACTTTAGCCATTTTGGAGTTTCTGTTAATTTACAGGGGTGCAAATGTATGATTTTTTTAGATGTCAGTATAAATTCTAAAATAATTTTTGCTTTTAAAGGGTTAAATTAATTCCTACATTTGCCATCGAAAATTGCCTTGGTGGCGGAACTGGTAGACGCGCTGGATTCAAAATCCAGTTTCTTCGGAAGTGTGGGTTCGATTCCCACCCAAGGTACTTGAAAATCCTAATTAATTTTTTGAGGGTTTTATATTGTTTGCTTTATTCTATAATTTTATCAAATTTACAAATTGACTTTCTATCTGTAAATAAAAACCTAATCATGGCTAACGCAATTCACACAAAAAAAACTCTTGCAACGCTTGTCTTATCTCAGCTTAAGCAACAACAGCAACAATCCAAACAACAGTATGATGCGACAAAAAATGGAATTGGCTATTTTTTTGTAGATGAATTACTACCCGCCGATATCGCTAAAGAGATTCATTGTGCTTTTCCGCGACCAGAGCAGATGAACCTCAACAAAAGTTTACGAGAGAACAAGCATATCGCTGCACAAATGGATCGGCATAATCCTTTGTTAGAGCAAGCGATCTATTCCTTTCAGGATTCCGAGGTTGTTTCACTTATTCAGTCCATCTGTGGGATTGATAACCTAGAGCCAGATACACATCTCTACGCAGGTGGGATTTCAACAATGAAAAAAGGACAGTTTTTAAACCCACATCTTGACAACTCCCATGATAAAGATCGCAATCGTTGGCGTGTTTTAAACTTGCTTTATTACGTCAACCCAAATTGGAAAGACCACTATGGGGGCGATTTGGAGCTTTGGCCTGATGGCTTGAAAGGAGAGCCAATTGTAATTCCTTCAAAATTCAACCGCCTTGTTGTAATGGCGACTCATCAAGGGTCATGGCATGCTGTTCGTCCTGTGCAGGTAGATCAATCAAGAAACTGTGTTTCCAACTATTACTTCTCACCAAACCCACTTCGTGAAACGGATCGATTTCATGTCACTACTTTTAGGGGTTGGCCACATCAAAGAATTAAAAATGAAATCTTAAAAATAGATTCAACACTGCGAATGGGATTGCGAAAAATGTTTAAAAAAGGAGTGAGAGAAAACCCACACGTGTACAAAAAGAACAAAGAATAATGGGGTTACTTAAACACTGTTTTGAGTGAAAAAAGAATATGTCTTCCAGCAGCTGGTTCGTAAAACCGACCCCCAAATGCATTGATTCGAATATTGTCAAAATAGTACGTGTCCGTGAGGTTGAAGACAGAGCAGCCAAGCTCGATAAAAGCACTTCCCAAATAAAACTGTTTGTGTATTTCCAATTGAGCAAGGCCATAAGGGTCAATACTAACAGTATTGGAATTATTTGCAAAACACTCTCCCACAAAACGCCCATCAATCAGTACTTTCCAACCATTGTTATTGTAGGTCCACCCCAAGTTTGCAGTGCTTGAGGGTACGCCAGGAAGGGTTTTTTCTGTTCCCCCATCATCAAATCGATAGGAAGCGATAGACAAACCACCTTGAAGCAAATGATTTTTATCAGCGTAGAGCGAGGCATCCACCTCAATTCCATAGCGAGTTGATTCGCCAAGATTTTTGTAAAAGTTTTGACCAGGATAGTCTTCCAACTCATAGCGAGTCAATTCGTTGCTTGCTGTTGTGTAAAAGGCAACTGCTTCCCAACGGAAAGAGGCTTTCTTATATCTAAACCCAAAATCCAAACCATTAAAAACCATCGGTTTTAAATCTGGATTAAATCCATTGCCATAAGGGTTGGCTGATAGTTCACTGAGCGCAGGCACCTCAAACCCAGACCCTAACGATAAAAACCATGTTGATGATTGATTCAGCTTCCATAAAAAACCTAAATGAGGAGACCAACGGCTAAATTGACGATGATATGTTTCTTCGCTACTTTGAAAACGATTGTCAAAAGCAACCAAATTATTGCCATATCGAAGACCAAAATCAAACATAGATTTCCCAACTGCAATGGACCAAATCCCAAATGCGCTTGCTGCATTAAAACGCTCAACCTGATTCATTGTCTGATTGCCTTTTGTTCCTGAAAGGTTGGCATATCGTTTCCGATGATCTCTCTGATTTTGAAAATCAAGACCTATAATCCCTTGGCCATATCGACTGTCTGATGAGGAATGATAAAGGATGGTACCACCATAAAAGTCTCGATTCAAGTTGACCAAGCCACCGCTTTCAAATGGTAGTTTTCCAACAAAAATCCTTGGGCTGTAGTGAAGGATTGATTCTAGTTCTCCACCTCGAAATGGGGTTTTGTATTTCCATGTCATTTGAGATTGACGAACGCTTTCCCCTGCTGCATATGTTTCATTTTTTTTTCGTGCTTGTGACCTGCTCTCACTGACTTCATCAATGGTAAGGCCACCAGGGTCAAAAGCATAAGGGCTGTCAAAATGAAGTATAGATATGGTATGTGCTGCTTTGTTTTTTTGTAGGTTGAATTTGACATAGGCACTTTTGTTTTCAAAGCCAGCATAGTTGCGAAATCCATCCATTTTTTGATAATTTAAAGACCCAGTGACGGAAGAATGATCGGATAGATTTTGATTGATTGTAGCGTCTGAATTCAACAAACCAAAGCTGCCGCGCTGCAAGCGGATGCTTGCTTTATAGGAGTTGGAATCAGTCGTAAAAAATGAAAGTACGCCACCAGCAGCATTTCCGTGTCTAGACCCTGCAAGACCACGAATGACCTCACTTTGCCCAATAAGATGCAATGGTAAGTGATCGATTTGACTCTGACCATCGGGAGTTGTTTGGGGAATATCATCCAAAAAAATTCGAATTCCTCTCACGCCAAAGGAAGCACGGGAGCCAAAGCTTCGTATGGCAATCCGATAATCTTGCGCTGCATTACTCGTGTTTGTGAGCCATACACCCGGCACTGTGTTGAGCTCTTGTTCGATGGAGCGAAAGTGCCCGTTGGCTGACCAGGAGTTTATCGATATTGAAAGAGAACTTTCTTCAGATAAGATTAAAGGAGATTTGATCACAACCTCTTTCAGGTTCAGGGTATCTTGCGCATGACTAGTGGCAACAAAAACTAACACAAAAAACAGCTTTCTCATCATCCTTTAGAAGTCTAAGTTAAGAAGACCATCTGGAATAGATAAGTGGAGCTGTTTTTTTTCTTTGTCGATTTTATGAATCAGTTTATCGACCAAAGGGATTAGTACTTTTTTGTTCAAGTGATCGACCTCTAACAACACTTGTGAATTGGCATCATTGACATTTAAAATTGTTCCAACCGAACCTAGAGTGGTATCAACGATTTCGAAACCTATGATTTCATGGTAATAAAACTGGTCATCATTCAGGGCAGGCAATTGATCGAGTGGCAAGTACACCGATTTTCCAATCAGTTCATTGGCCTGTTGTTCAGAATTTACTTCTTCAATCGATACGCGTAGGAGCTGCGTTTTATGTAGCTTTACGGCTGTTGTGAAGTAGGGTACCAAACCTGTCTTTTGCTCTATAAGAAAAGATGCTAATGATAAATATTTTTGAGGTTCATCTGTGTCGAGTTTGATCAACACTTCGCCCTTAAAACTGTATTTGGCGACAACTGTTCCTAAAAAGAAGCAGTCTTCTTTACGCATGAATTTATACTGTATTTGCTATTCAGATTTTCTGTTTTCTGCAGCTTCCTCTCCAGCAGCTTCCTCAGCTGGAGCTTCAGCAACTGGTTCAGCAGTTTCATTTTCTTCGACTGACGCTTCTTCTTTTTGTTCCTCTGCTGCAGGGTTTACTTCCTCAGCAGGAGTTTCCTCAGCAGCTGGTTCAGGAGTTTCATTTTCTTCGGCTGGCGCTTCTTCTTTTTGCTCCTCTGCTGCAGGGGTTGCTTCCTCAGCAGGCGTTTCTGTTTCTGGTGCTGAAGCTTCGGCTTCTTGTGCTTCTGGCGCAGTAGCAGCATCAGTTTGGGCATCCTCGTTTTCAGCAGCAGCAGGTTCTTCTTCTTGCGCTTTTACTTGCGCAGCAGCTTCTTCTTTACGCTTGATATTGACTTCTTTCTCTGCAGCAATTACAGCAGTACGTGCCTCTTCAGCTTCAGCTTCAATTTTTTTCTTCAGCATTTCGTTTTTACCTTCTTTTTCTTTGACCCACGCTTCAAACTTGGCATTCACATCGTCTTCCGTCAGGGCACCTTTATTTAGACCATTGATCAGGTGGTTTTTGAGCATTGCACCTTGTTCAGATAGCAAATTGCGAGCAGTGTGAGATGGTTGCGCACCTTTTTGGAGCCAATCCACGGCACGATCTAAATTGAGCTCAACAGAGGCTGGTAGCGTGTTTGGATTGTATATTCCTAGTTTTTCGAGATATCGACCGTCTCTTTTTGCGCGAGAGTCCGCTGCGACGATCCAATAAATGGGGTTTCCTTTTTTTCCGTGTCTTTGTAAACGAATACGTACTGGCATATCAAATTAATTTGTGAGGTCCTAAACCTCTGTTATTAATGAGGGGCAAATGTACATTTTTTTTGGAAATTCACAAGCGTTAATAACTTCTACTTTTTATATAGTGTTTTGGAGACTGAGTTATTTATTTTTATCCAGCTTTAAGGGATTTAGATGTATTTGATTTTTGATACTGAGACAACGGGATTACCTGCCAACTGGGATGCCCCTCTTTCAGACAGTGACAATTGGCCACGTTGTGTTCAAATTGCTTGGCAATTGCATGCATGGGATGGGCGTATGATCTCCCATGATGACTTTATTGTTAATCCTGATGGTTTTGATATCCCTTTTGAGTCTGAAAAGGTCCATGGGATTTCTACAGATCTCGCCTCAAGAGATGGGGTTGCTATTCAACAGGTGGTTGAATCGTTTATTGAAGTTGTTGATAAGGCTGATTTTTTGGTTGGGCACAATCTAAAATTTGACCTCAACATCATGGGTGCCGAGTTGTTGCGTTTAGGTAAAGAGAATATTCTCACTACAAAATCGATTGTAGATACATGTACTGAAGACACTGCTGCAATGTGTCAGCTCCCAGGTGGTAGAGGAGGGAAATTTAAGTTGCCAACCCTCAATGAGTTATATGCTTTTTTGTTCAATGACACTTTTGATGAGGCACATAATGCTACTGCAGATGTAGAAGCCACAGCAAGAGCTTTTCTCGAATTGCTTCGGCAAAATAAATTTACCCTCAATGAGTTGCAACAGTCCAAGCAAGATATTCAGAAGACCTATACTGAAGTTGTTCCATTGGTTGGGCTGAAACACCGAAACCTTCATAAAGAAACTGCAGCACTACAGTCACCACCGGAATCAGAAATCAAGTCAGACGAATCGAATGTTGAATCACTTCCGTTTTGCCACTTACACACCCACACACAGTTTTCGGTGCTTCAGTCCACTATCTCTGTCCAAAAACTTGTTGAGGAAGCAGTAGCGATGAATATGCCAGCAGTTGCAATCACAGACATTGGCAACCTGATGGGGGCTTTTCATTTTGTCAAAGCAGTCAATCAACATAACAAATCGATTGAAAAGGGTGATGGAAAGCCAATCAAACCAATCATTGGCATTACACTCAATGTTTGTAAAAATTATCTTGATCGCTCACATAGGGATGATGGGCATCAAATTGTATTGATTGCAAAAAACAAAAAAGGCTATCATAACCTTGCAAAACTGACATCCATTGCCCACACCAAAGGGTTTTATTACGTGCCTCGTGTCGATCGTGATATAATTCTCAATTACAAAGATGATTTGATGGTTTTGACAGGGAATCTTTATGGGGAGGTGCCCTACAAAGTACTCAACGTTGGTGCACAACAGGCAGAAGAATCTTTACTTTGGTGGAAAGAGCATTTTGGATCCGATTTGTATATCGAGCTTATGCGTCACAATCAGGTGGATGAGACACGAGTCAATAAGACCTTAGTTGAAATGGCGAAAAAGCACAATGTTAAAATAATAGCGACCAACAGTTGCTATTATTTGAAGAAGGAGGAAGCCAATGCGCATGATATTTTGTTGTGTGTCAAAGAAGGAGAAAAGCAGTCAACACCCATCGGAAGAGGTCGAGGTTATCGCTATGGACTTCCGAATCAGGAGTACTATTTTAAGTCCCCTCAACAGATGAGTGAACTGTTTTCAGATCTACCAGAGGCGATTCACAACATTCAAGAAATTATCAAAAAAATAGAGCCCATTGTTTTGGCGCGTGAAGTACTTCTCCCAAAGTTTGACATTCCTGATGAATTTATCGTAGCTGACGATCAAAAAGATGGTGGTAAAAGGGGAGAGAACAAATACTTAAAGCATCTGACCCAACAAGGTGCAAAGTCTCGTTATGGAGAGATTTCAAAAGGGATTCAGGAACGAATTGATTTTGAATTAAGCGTCATTGAAAACACAGGATACCCTGGATATTTCTTGATTGTCCAAGATTTGATTGCAGCAGCTCGTTCATTAGATGTTTCTGTGGGGCCTGGGCGTGGTTCTGCAGCAGGATCGGTGGTTGCTTATTGTTTACAAATCACAAACATAGACCCCATTGAGTACGATTTGCTTTTTGAGCGTTTTTTGAATCCTGATCGTGTAAGTATGCCAGACATCGATATCGATTTTGACGATGAAGGTCGATCAAAAGTGATGGACTACGTGATCGAAAAATATGGGTCAAATCAGGTGGCCCAAATTGTCACCTATGGTACAATGGCAGCAAAGTCATCTGTTCGGGATACTGCTCGTGTGTTAGACTTACCTCTGGCCGATGCTGATCGCCTCGCCAAGCTGATACCCAATGTTAAACTCAACTCCATTTTTACGAAAGAAATCACCTCTTTGAAAGAAGAACTTCGGTCGGATGAATTTCAACGAGTAGAGCAATTGAAAGACATTGCAAATGGAGATGACTTAGAGGCAGAAACATTGAATCAGGCAAAAATTTTGGAAGGTTCTTTGCGCAATACTGGCACCCATGCTTGTGGGGTGATTATCACCCCTGAAGACATCAGTAATTTGGTGCCTGTCGCCACTGCAAAGGATTCGGATTTGGTTGTGACGCAGTATGACAATGCAGTTGTGGAAAGTGCAGGCCTATTGAAAATGGACTTTTTAGGTCTCAAAACACTCACACTGATCAAAGACACTGTAAAGTTAATCAAGTATCGGCACAATGTGAGTCTGAATCCAGATGATTTCCCTTTGGATGATGAGCCGACATACAGCTTGTTTCAGCGCGGAGAAACTGTTGGAATTTTTCAGTATGAAAGTGTAGGCATGCAACGCTATTTGCGAGAGCTTAAACCAAACAAATTTGAGGATCTCATCGCTATGAATGCATTGTATCGTCCAGGACCCTTGGAGTATATCCCCAGTTTTATTCGTCGAAAAAATGGCGAAGAAAAAATCCAATATGATCTGCCAGAAATGCAGCAACACTTGAAGCAGACCTATGGCATCACTGTCTATCAAGAGCAGGTGATGTTGTTGTCACAGGATTTAGCTGGTTTTACGAAGGGTGAGGCAGATGTTTTGAGAAAAGCCATGGGGAAAAAGATTTTCTCATTACTTGAAAAACTTAAACCAAAATTTATCAATGGCGGCAAAGATAGGGGTTATGATGCAGAAATTCTTGAGAAAATATGGAAGGATTGGGAAGCCTTTGCCTCTTATGCGTTTAACAAGTCACACTCTACATGCTATGCTTGGATTGCCTACCAAACGGCATTCCTGAAGGCGAATTATCCAGCAGAGTATATGGCAGCTGTGCTCTCCAACAACATGAACGACATTAAGCAAGTGAGCTTTTTTATGGAAGAGTGCAGACGCATGGGCATTCCAGTTTTGGGTCCTGACGTCAATGAATCTTTTTACAAGTTTACAGTGAACAATGACAATGCCATTAGGTTTGGAATGGGAGCTATTAAGGGCGTAGGTCGTGGGGCAGTTGACAGTATAGTTGAAGGCAGAAAAGAGAAGTCATATCATTCACTTTTCGACATGGTGAAGCGTGTGGATTTGCGTGCTGTCAACAAGAAAACATTTGATGGCTTGATCCTTGCGGGGGGTCTAGATTCCTTGAGCGACGACCACCGAGCGCAATACTTTCAAGACAAAGGGGACGGGGTTTCTTTTTTGGAAAAAGTACTTCGGTTTGGGGCCAATTATCAGAAGCATCAAAACTCATCTCAAGTCAGCATGTTTGGAGACGAAAATGGGTTATCTTTAAGCGAGCCGGAAATGCCAGATTGTGAACCATGGGGAAAACTGCACGAATTGAAGCAAGAAAAAGAAGTGGTTGGGATTTATCTTTCAGGGCATCCGCTAGATGATTTTTCTCATAGTTTCACTCATTTTTGCAATGCACGCGTTAGGTTGTTTAACGAATTGGCTCCATTGGTGAATAAGGAATTGACATTTGGGGGTATCATAGGGGAGGTCGATCATCGGGTATCCAAAAACGGAAAGGGATGGGCAATATTTCAATTGGAGGACTTTGAAGATACCTTTAGCTTTCGAATTTTTGGAGAAGAGTATTTAAAATTTCGCCATCATTTGGTAGAAAATAATTTTGTTCATGTCAAGGCCTTTGTACGACCTGGTTGGATGAATCAGGATACAGGAAAGAAGGGTGATCCACGTGTTCAATTTATCGATTTTCGACAGTTGCAGGATACCATAAGTACCTATGCAAAAAAACTCACTTTAAAAATCAATATTAATCAGTTTGAAAAGGAAAAGTTGTCGAATTTGAGTAAAACCATAAAAGCCCACAAGGGAAATCACAAACTCGATATTGCATTTTATGAATTGAATGAACAAATCAAACTTGTTATGCACAGTCGAAAGAAGAAAATAAACATCAGTAAGGAGCTGTTAGAAGATTTGGATAAACAGCAAATTCATTTTAAGCTGAATTAGTAATTTTACGAAAAATGGGGTAGGTAAAATCACTTATTTTTGAGTTGAAAAAGATTTTAAAACAGTATTTTTGTGGCATAAAAAAAATAAAAATGGCTTTAGAAATAACAGATGCAACTTTTGATTCAGTAGTATTGCAGTCAGACAAACCTGTATTGGTTGATTTTTGGGCAGCATGGTGTGGTCCTTGCCGCATGGTTGGACCCATCATTGATGAGCTGAGCAACGAATACGACGGCAAAGCAGTTGTTGGCAAGGTGGATGTTGACAGCAACCAAGAATTTGCTGCAAAATATGGCGTTCGCAACATACCCACAGTCCTGTTGTTTAAGAATGGAGAGTTGGTTGATCGAAAAGTAGGGGTATCTCCGAAACAAGTGTATGCAGATGCCATTGAGGGTGCATTATAGGATACTTTGGTAAGAGTGTTTGTGTTATGAAAAATGCGATGTATATTTGCAGCCGCACGACTAGGTCTGGTAGTTCAGTTGGTTAGAATACATGCCTGTCACGCATGGGGTCGCGGGTTCGAGTCCCGTCCAGACCGCAAATTACTTTGAAAAGTAAAGATTTTAAGATGTTGTGTTGCTTGTAAACCACTGGTTTTCAAGAGGTTCGTAAGAGAGCCAATGAGAAGCTTTCCTGAAAATGGGGGGCTTTTTTTGTTTTGTAAAGGTGTTAAAATCAGTGGTTTTACAGTGTATAAAAAATTTATTGACTAATTTAGCTAAAATTTGAACCAAGGACTTGATGAAACCTGAAGCGATTTCAAACCGTTTAGTTCGTTTAGTTGCGCCATACTTTATTGGTCTTTTCAGCTTGCTGTCAGTCTCGGCGAATAACTTTCCTAGTGGTTCAACAATCTCTTCCCTAGTCAATCCTCCAGTTATTACACTCAATGTAACTGATATCCAAATTATTGAAGTTGGATCTATTTATTCAGAGTTAGGAGCTACTGCTCAGGACGATGAAGATGTTGATGCAGATTTGACGAGTGCCATTACGGTCTCTGGAGTTTCAGGAGTTAACACTAATGTAATTGGGGATTACAATGTTATTTACAGTGTTACAGATTCAGATGGAAATTCTGCGAGCAAAACTCGTATAATCCGTGTTGTTGATAGTCAACCACCTGTTGTTGCAATTACAGGCTCAAGTCCAATTTCGATTGAGGTGGGATCTACCTATTATGAGCTTGGCGCCACGGCTACTGACAATTATGACCCAAGCTTTTCAGTTACCAATTCTATTGTCACAAGTGGAACAGTAACTGAGGAAGTAGTAGCATCTTACACCATCACCTACAGTGCTTTGGATAGCTCTGGAAATGTTAGTACAGTGCAACGCATCGTTAATGTTGTAGACACAACTTCACCAACTATTGACATCACAGGCGATAACCCAGCCACAATTACTTTAGGTGCCACCTATAATGATGAAGGCGCAACAGCCACAGATAACTATGATACTGGACTAGCAGTTGTAGTTGGGGGTAATACTGTTGACACCTCAACTGTTGGCTCGTACACAGTCACATACAATGTCAGCGACGAATCTGGGAATTCAGCAGCCCAAAAGGTAAGAATAGTTAATGTTGTAGACGATACAGACCCAACAATTACATTGAACGGGTCCTCAACAATAACACACGAAGTGGGAACAACCTATGTTGACCCTGGCGCAACTGCAAATGACAACTATGATGGAGATCTTTCATCTGAAATTACAACTAATATTAACTTAAATCCCAACACATTAGGGACTTACACGATAGAATATACTGTCGAGGACAGCTCAAATAACATTGCACAGGAACAGCGGACTGTTCAGGTTGTTGATACTGTTGACCCATTGATTAGTCTTGTTGGGGATACAACGGTATCAATTGAGTTTCAAATGACCTACACAGATGCTGGCGCAACGGCTATTGACAATTACGATGGAAACCTAAACAATTCCTTAACCTCATCGAGCACAGTAAACACGGGAGTGCTGGGGACCTATTTATTCACGTACACTGTCTCGGATAGCTCTTCAAACACTGCTCTGGTTAGTAGAACAGTTTCAGTTGTAGATACCACACCACCAGTTATAACTTTAAACGGACCTGATGAAGTCAATCTTCAAGTTGGTGATTCCTACAGTGATGGTGGAGCTACAGCAGTTGATGTTCACGATGGAGATGTAACGTCGGACATTAGCACGGTTTCTAGTGTTGATACCTCAACGGTTGGTGTTTACTACGTGACTTATACGGTTTCAGATAACGAGGGTAATAATACTCAAGCAACACGAACAGTGGTTGTGGGTAGTCCGCCTGTTATCTCCTTACAAGGAGCAAACCCACTTCAGTTAGAGGCAGGCAGTACTTATGTGGAACTTGGTGCAAATGCCTTTGATATTCCTGATGGCGATGTTTCTGATCAAATTTCGATTAGCGAATCGATTAACACCTCAGTTTTAGGATCATATTCTGTTCAATATAGTATCATTGATTCTGATGGGAATTCGACAGTTCTTTTTCGAGCAGTTCAAGTTAGCGATACGACTTCCCCTAGTATAGAACTTATAGGAAATGAGCAAATGACAATTGAGGTAAATGGTTCATTTGCAGATCCAGGTGCTACTGCAACAGATACTTTTGAAGGCGACCTAACAGATCAAATTAGTGATAGTGGAACCGTTGATACAACCTCATTAGGAAATTATACGATCACATATCAAGTTTCTGACAGTTCTGGAAACACTGCTATTGTCTCGAGAGAGGTTTCAGTTTCCGATACAACTGCGCCTGTTATCTCGCTTACAGGTTCAAGTCCTGTGACTATAGAGGTCGGCACTACCTATGCAGATGAAGGTGCAACTGCTACTGACGATTTTCAAGGAGATCTTACAGCAAGCATAAGTGATTTAAGTAACGTAGATTCAACAACTGTTGGGACCTATAGTGTGGTCTATAATGTGAGTGACAGCTCTGGAAATGCTGCCAATCAAGTGACTCGAATTGTCGAAGTTGTTGATAGCCAGGCTCCAGCACTTTCTTTTGTAGGCGGAGCAGCGATCACCCATGAAGCAAAAACCGTTTTTAATATTCCAAATGATGTAACAGCCACAGATGTTTATGATGGAGACTTGACTTCTGCGGTAGTTGTTTCAGGGATCGTAAATCAAGACTTAGTTGGATCATACAACTTATCTTACTCAGTCACAGATGGTTCAGGAAATACTGGACAACTTTCTCGAACTGTAAATGTAGTTGATACAACAAATCCTGAAATCACGCTAACGGGTGACAATCCATTATATATAAATCTGGGCCAGACTTATATAGACCCTGGTTATTCAGCAAGTGATAATTATGATGGTAATATTACGAGTACTGTTGTTGAAAGTGGGCTAGTTGATACTTCAGCTGAGGGAACGTATTTCCGAAACTATAATGTAAGTGATAGTTCTTCAAATGCTGCAAGCCAACAAATAAGAGAGGTGATTGTTGGGTCTCCGCCTGTAATTACCTTGAATGGGAATAATCCGATGTATTTGGAATATCAAGAAGTTTATGTAGAACCCAACGCTACAGCAACCGATGGGGGTGTTAATTTATCCAACTCCATTTCAATCAGCGGTTCAGTCAATGAAAACCAACTCGGAAATTACAATATTATTTATTCTGTCACGGACTCGGACGGCAATTCTGTAACAGAGACTCGTGAGGTCATCGTGAGGGACACTACAAAGCCAGTGATCACTTTAAACGGAGATGCAGCCCAAACTATCGAATTTGGAAATTCATATAATGAAGAGGGTGCTATCGCTACAGATAATTATGATAGTTCTTTAGCAGTCACTTCATCTGGTACCGTTAACACTTCGCTTCTAGGTACTTATACAATTGATTATCAAGCAACAGATAGTCAAGGAAATGTAGCCGATGTCGTTACGCGTACAGTTAACTTGGTTGACACCCAGGCACCAGTGATGAGCTTAATCGGTGACCTATCGCAAACAATACAAGTTAAGTCGAGCTACACAGAACTAGGTGTTAGCACAATTGACAATTATGATTTGAGTATACCCTTTTCATCTGTAACTGTGACCGGTTCGGTTGATATAAATACTGTTGGAACGTATTCTATTGATTATGATGTGAGTGATAGCTCAGGAAATAATGCCGTAACAATCACGAGAACTGTCGTAGTTGAAGATACAGAGGCACCAGTCATCATCCTAGCTGGAGATGCTGATATCACTCTTGAAGCAGACTCTCCATACAGCGATGCAGGGGCATCTGTAACAGATAACTATAATACTGGACTTACAGCAAGCGTTGACTTATCATCACTTGATTTGACTACAGTTGGAGTATACACTTTAACATACTCTGTTTCAGATAGTTCTGGCAATGCTGCAACTCCTGTTTATCGAACCATAACAATTGTTGATACCCAAGCTCCGACCATCACTCTAGTTGGAAATCCAACCATAGATATACAGGCGGGCACGACCTATGTAGACCCTGGCTTTACAGCAACTGATATTTATGACGGAGACCTGACTGCACAAGTTTTGGTTACAGGAACGGTAGATACATCGATTTTAGGGGCAATTACTTTATCCTACGACGTTTCTGACTCGTCGAACAATGATGCCCCAACAAAAACCCGAACAGTTCGAGTTGTAGACACCACCAAGCCAGTAATCACACTTCAAGGAGCTGATGAAATTCTTTTAGAAGTTGGTGATAGTTTTACAGAACCAGGATATACGGCAACCGATAATTATGATGGAATCATCACAAACAATGTAATTGTAGCAAATAGTGTTGATACTACAACTCCAGGACAATACATTATAACTTACAATTTAGTTGATAGTCAAGGAAATATTGCAGACGAAAAAACTCGCACCATTGTTGTTGGATCGCCTCCAAACATTACATTGAATGGACCAAGTGTAATTACAATCGAAGTTGGAAACATCTACACAGATCAAGGGGCTTTGGCATCCGATGATGATGATGGCTCCTTAGGTTCCACCTCTGACACACCAAGTTTAATTTCAGTGAATGGAGTTGATGATGTGAATACCGGTTTGATTGGAATATATTACATTCAGTATTCCGTAACAGATTCAGATGGGAACACGACCATTGTTCAGCGAACAGTTAATGTGGTAGACACCACACCTCCAACAATTACTCTGGGTGATGATTCTGATATCGAAATTGAAGTCTTTTCTGATCCCTATGTAGACAATACGATTGTAACTGTGAGCGATAATTATGACTCTGCAACGACATTGACCCCATCGGACGTTGTTGTCACTGATAACATCAATGAAAATGTAGTTGGAACGTACACAATATCATTTAATCTAGTAGATTCTTCGGCAAATGCAGCGTCAACTAAAATACGTACAGTTCGAGTTGTTGATACTACCGCCCCTGAGTTAATTTTGATAGGAGATAGTACTATTTTTATATCAAAAGGTTCGGTCTACACAGAGCAAGGCGCAACAGCCACAGATAATTACGATGGAGTGATTACTGGAGATGTAATCACATCCGGTAATGTAAACAACAACCAGATTGGAACTTACACGATTACATATAACGTAAAAGATGCAGCTGAGAACCTAGCAGCCCCAATCATAAGGACTGTAATAGTCGGCCCTAATGTTGATGCTACTGCCACACCAAACCCAGCTTGTTTTGGAGAAACTGTAACCTTGGGGAGTACAAACACAGATCTAGTTGATGAAAATGGTGATGCTTACCGGTTTGAGTGGAGCGCAACTCCCTCAACTGGAACCCTGCTGGATACACAACATATCATTACTGTTTCTGTTACACAAAATACCATATTCCGACTCGAAGTTTATGATGTGAACGACGTTCTTGTTGGCTCCGATGAAAGTGAAGTCGAAGTTAATCCTTTACCAGTATATACGATACAATCGAATACGACACTATGTGCTGGTGATACCATTGATTTGGGTGATGGTATTAATGCCGAAACTGGATTTACATATCAGTGGAGTTCGCTCAATGGCTACAGTTCAACGCTTGCAAATCCACCACCACATACACCTACAGCCGATGATACTTTCACTTTGACTGTGACCTCCGATGCTGGTTGTCAAGACACACAAAGTTTTGATGTTGTAGTTGTAGACAAACCAGTAATCAGTTTTATTGATGATGATTTTACAATTTGTGAAGGTGAAACGTTCACAATAACTACTGGAGTGGCTACTGTTCAAAACTCTGATAATTATGTGTGGTCCGCACCTGCTGGTCATGGAAGCTTTGATTCACCAACCTCATTGACTCCTATATTTACTCCAAGTGAAGTTGCTGAAAATGCTGGAGTGGTTACATTGACACTAACTGCAACCGATCAAAGTCCTTGTACTGGCTCTAAATCCGAATCGATTACATTAAACATTACACCATTAGGAAATATTAGTCTAAGCCCTGTTAATGCAGTCGTATGTTCAAGTGAGGTTATTGAGCTGGATATTACTGGTGCTAATTATGACGCAACTTCTTTGGTTGCTTCACCTGTTTCGGCAATTGTAAACACGGCTACAAACAAGATTTTCTATTCCCCCACAAATACTGATATAGTAAATGGATTTGTTGATATTACTGTGAATGCTAGTCCACTTAGCCCATGTACTTTGCCGCTTATAAGCCCAACACAACGAATTAATATAACTCCTGAAGCGGAGGTTGCAATTGCTAACTCTCCATTAGTTGTTTGTTACGATCCAAGTACACCTCAGTTTTTCTCATTGGCAACAATTGGAGCTACGATTTCTAATTTCGATTCCTTTACTTGGGAAGATATGGGAGGTGGAGGTTCTTTCTCTGCCGGGAATACAGCTGATCCTATGAGTTGGAGTTACCAACCTGGATCTAATGCAATTGATACCGGATCAACGCAACTTAAACTTACGGCAGTACCTAATAATCCATGCTCATCAACGCCAGAAATGGAAGCATTTTTGACTGTTATTTTAGATCAAAATCCAGAAATTATTGTAAAAACTGGGGATAAAATTTTATGTGAGGGAGTTTTTAATGAAATCACATCAGATATTATCGATTATGAAAACGATACACTAAGCTCATTTGCCTGGACTGGTGGTGACGGAACATTTGTTTCTAGCTCTTCAAAATTCCCATTTTATCGTCCTGGTCCTACAGACTTAAGCACAGGTGTTGTAACGTTAGTTGTTACGGTAACCCCGGATTCTGGTGGATGTTCTACAGCAGTTAGCCAACCCATTGAATTTATTGTAAATAAGAACAAAATTGTAAATCTTGGACCAAGTATTGATATGTGCGAGTCTGATGGTACTATCTTCCTTGAAGGAGATTTTATTACAGATTCAAGCTCACCACCGAACGTCATTAACCCAACAACAGGAATTACATGGGGAATCTTAAATAATGATGGTGACGGAACCTTTAGCGAGACAACTGCCCTAAACCCAGTTTATACCCCAGGAACTTTAGACATTGACCGAGGTCAAGTTACCCTTCAAATGACTTATAACGATGGTAGTTGTAATGATATTTCAGATACAGTAATCCTCAATATTGTTCGTACGCCATTTGCAGACTTAGGGACAGACATAGAAATATGTGCTGGTGAATCCTTACCAATTATAGGAACAATTGTACGACCAGCAGGCGCAAGTATACAATGGGGTGTTATTCCCGACGCCTCGGGCCTAAGTTTACAAAATGATACCTCACTGTTTCCAACATTGGTAGCGGATTCTAACGCTTCAGGGACTTATCAACTCACTCTACAAGTTAACCCTGAGATCATAGACGGCGTGAATTGTGGAGCACAAATTGTTGAGTCAGTTGACGTTCAGGTTACTCCACCTCCAACAGTCCAATTAACAGGAAATCCTGTCATTTGCCAAGGAAATGACTTTACCTATGATGTTAATGAAATTACAATTGCTGCGACAAATAGTAGTGGATTTGTATGGTCAACCCTTGGAGACGGAACATTTGATGGAGGAAACACCACAAGTACATTAGAGCGGCCAACTTATACTCCTGGAAATAGCGATATCAATGCGGGTAATGTCGATTTGCGTCTAGATGTATTACCAAATGCAGATTGCCATACAGGTGAATATTTTGATACGATTAATCTTGAGATAACACCAGTTCCCAGTATTCAAGGACCTAATGAAATAGAATTTTGTAAAACAAATCCATTAGTGGTTGACATTGGGTCATATTTAAGTTTAGACAATCAAAATCAGTTTAGCTATGTATGGACATCTTCCTCTGGTGTGGCAGCTGGTACGTTTTCAGGTTCGGGTCTTTCCGCAACCTACACACCATCGAGCTTTGATATCGATCGCAAGTCAGTAGTTTTAACTCTAGTTGCAACACAAGCAAGCTGTTCTGCCTCCGCTACCAAAAATATTACAGTTTATTTCCTTGATCTTCCTGAGGTTGATGCAGGTCCAGACGAAGTCATTTTGTGTGAGGATGAGGTAAATTATCAAACAGTAGGTTCATATACAGTTGACCCTAGAGTAACTTCTGGAGTAAGTTATGTATGGTCAACTTCTGGTGATGGAGAATTTTCGCCTAGCAATACAGAAACGGACCCGCTATATATTCCAGGCCCTAATGATAGACTTAAGCGGAAAGTAGACAATAATTCTGTTGGGGTGCAGCTTACATTTAAATTGGTTTCAACTGGAACTTGTGAAGTTGAGATTCAAGACTCTGTAGAACTATTCTTCGAACCAAAACCTGAAATCTCATTACCTGCTGATTTTGAAATCTGCGGCAACCTAACACCAAGCTTATCAGCCAATGTCAATGGATTTGTAGATGAATCTAGTTATTTCTGGACAACATCGGGCGACGGTACATTTAATGGTTCAGATCAAAATACATCAACCGATGATACACCAACGTATTTCCCAGGTACTAACGATTTATCTACAGGAAATGTTACAATAACTGTAAGTGTGAATGGAAAAAATGCTTGTTCTTCTACAACCGTTCAAGATAGTCAAACCATTACATTTATAGCTCAGCCAACAGCAGAAGCAGGGCCTGATACCACAATTTGTGAGACAGGAGGAGTGATTGATGTTGAAAATACTGTTGCTGAACCTGCGACTAACTATAGCCAACTCGAATGGACAATTGTTGATGGATCAACATTTGGCACAATCAATAACGCCAACACCCTTTCGCCTGAACTTATACCTGCTGCTGACGCAGTAACACAAGGTTTTGTTACTCTTCAATTGACAGTGTACCCAACAAATCACAGTACTTGTGATCAAACTTCTGGCCTGTGCTGCGGGGTAGCAACAGACACAGTCCGCGTTAACATTCAAAAGGAGCCTGTCATACTTATTCCTTCAAACCAGGAAATTTGTCAAAACGACACATTTACAATTTTTAATGATCAGGTTCAGATTCAAAATATTCCATCATACACTATTCAATGGACACATGATGGAGCAGGGGTCTTGACAAATTCAGACACTCTTACTCCAACTTATACACCAACTACAAGTGAAACAGGAGATGTAACTTTAACAATGAGCATCACTCCTGCAAACCCAAATGTTTGTACTGGCTTAGATCCAGTTGTGAGAAGTTTTGTGCTTACCATTGAGCCTTTACCAGTTGTTTACGCAGGTGACGACATTACTTTGTGTCAAGGGGAGATCCACACTACACAATCTGCTGATGTTGATTTCACTACCAATTTTCAGTGGTCTCACGACGGGTTTGGTAGTTTTACTCCCAACAACTCTTCCGAAAATGTTACCTATACACCTAATGACCAAGATTATGTTCGAGGATATGTCGTGCTGACCCTTACTGCTACTCCTGAAGGTAATTGTACAGGAAAGCCAGATGTTGTTGATAGCTTTAGAATCACATATAGCCCACCACCAACTGTAGAGGTTCTTGTTGGGGACACAAATGCAGATGGCGTTGAAGAATATCCGTCTTCGTTTTGCGGTTCGGAATCTTACACATTTGATGCTGCACAAGTTGTTGGGCAAAATGTGGTGTCCTATAACTGGGAAACAATTGGGGGAGATGGCACTTTCTCTGATGACACAGACGAGCAAACCCCAACCTATACTCCTGGAGATGGAGACAAAGCAAATGGCAGTGTTACCATGCGCGTTACTGCTGTTGGCCAAGGCGGTTGTGCCGTTGACACATTCGATTTTGATTTGACGATTCTTCCAGAACCATCCCTTGATCTGTTAAGCTCACCTTCTTCTGTATGCATTAATAGTACAATCAATCTGGAGGCAACAACAAATCTTCTCGCAGGGGATTACAATATATTATGGTCAGTTAACCCTGCAGATGGTGTAATTACCCAGGGCGGAAATACCTTGACTCCTACTTTTGAACCAAACAGAACAGGAATAGCAACGATCACTGCAACCCTGAGCAGCAATGACCCATGCGCAACACAAAACATTATAAAAACGATCGATGTTGATGTCGTTGGATTACCAGAGATTACAGCTAATACTTTCCCAGCTGATGATGAAATTTGTTTTGATGAAAGAGTCACAATTTCTGGAGTCACGACTAATGCTTTTGTTGATCGTGTAGAATGGCAAGCAAGAGATGAAAATGGCAATCTTGTGGGTACCTTTAGTAATGCTACCATTTTAAATCCTCTTTATACACCAGAACCTTTTACATCAACAGAGCTTAACGAAAACCAAGTTGTTACGCTCACAATGACTGCATATGCAATAACTCCTTGTACTGCAGATACTCTAAAAAGCTTTACTCTAACACTTACCCCCGCTCCTAAAGTTAACAATGCAGACACCTTGTGGGGTACAGCATCCGTATGTGCAGGCGAAAATGACTTATATACTACGGAAGTTGCTGATCTTTCTCACTATGAAAGCTATGCGTGGACTTCTGCAACAAGTGCAGATGGAGAATGGTTTAATCAAAATTCACTACAGCCATCATATAGACCAAGCCAGGACGAGATCGACGCCGGAGAATTTACGTTAGTGCTTACAGTTAATGGTAACGGAGTTTGCGATCAGATTCAAGAACAAAAAACGATTCAAATTGTAGATGTCCCTATTGTAGATTTACCAACGTCACTTGAGGTATGTCACCCAGCAACACCTTTTGACCCAGTCATTGGTTTTGAGCTCACACCAGATGTATTGGCAAACTTTGCGCCTTCAGCAGCTTCAACAACAGGCATAAAGTGGAGCACAGGAGGATCAGGATTCTTTTCAAATAATGTATTAGATGCAATAAATAATGTCAATGATTTAGGTGATCCATCAAATAGTTATAGCACCATTTATTACCCAAGTTCTGATGATTATACTAATGGACAAGTTATTATCACCTTAACTGCTTATCCCGAGTCGCCTTGTGCAACTGCTATTACAGATGCAATGACATTGACATTTACGGAAGAACCAACAGTCAATGTTGGCGGGCCTTACTCTATTTGTGAGGATGGCACGACAATCGATTTAATTGGCACAGTTATTAATGGTAACGGACTAGAATGGAGTACTTCAACTAATGGTATTTTCCAAAATTCAGGTGGCAGTTCCTCGACTGTTGGGAATACCACATATGAGCTTGGTTCTGATGATTATACAAACGGATTTGTCACTTTAACACTGACTGCGGGTGGGAATGGCGTTTGTGGGTCTAAAACAGAACAAATTACAATTCCAATCACCAAAAAACCAGTTGTCGAAGACCCGCTAGGAGACATTGAACTCTGTGTTGGTGAAATTTATGAGTTTGCCGAAATATCTGTTGTTAATTATGAGAGCTATGTTTGGTCAACAACTGACGGCAATGGAACCTTAACAAACACCACAAGTGATTCTACTGGAATCCTAAAATATACACCTGACAGCAATAACCTAGACACGGGAACTCTAGAATTTTATTTGACAGTAACCCCTGTAGATCCTTGCTTGACCCCAGTCACTTTTACAAAACGTTTAATTTATTATCCAGAAATAGAAGTCAATGTTCAAGATCCATTTGAATTCTGTCAAGATGAAGGGGATTCGTTTACAGTTACTGCAACTGCCAATAACTACTCCAATGTACAGTGGAGCGTTCTTTCTCCTGGTTCTGGAGTATTAACAAACTCAACGAATTTAGAAGTCACTTATGAGCCATCTAATGCAGATTGGAGAAGAGGTGATGTGACGCTAGAGCTCACAGTTCAGCCCGATCCAATTGATATCTGTGGTCCGACAACAAGGCAAATTGTAGTTGACTTGATTGCAGATCCACAAGTGGATATTAGTGCAAGTCTCGATGGGTCAGGGTCTGACGATGCTGTGATTTGTTTAGGTCAAGCCCATCTAATTACTGTGGTAAAGGATTACACCTATGACCAAGATCAACTTGGTCCTCAAAGAAAGTCCACTTATGTATGGACTACTAATGGTTTAGGAATCATTGACTATGATCCAAATGACCCAACCAACAATGTTACTTATCTTCCTGACCCTGCTGATACAGTTGTGGACTTAACGCTTACGGTGACCAATCCTGAAGATACAACTGTTGTAGGAGGTTGTGACCGAATAACATCTGATACGTTAACATTGACAGTAACACCAAACCCAACAGCAGATGCTGGACCAAACCAGACCCTTTGTGTTGGTGATGACATTGTTGTAGCAGGGACGGTCACAAATGAAGATAGTATTCAATGGGCAGCTTACTTTAACGACACTTATTTAACCACTCCTGAGACAGCCTCAGGGATTTTCACCACCACAGGGGATTACAGTACTGTATTTACTCCAGCTTCAGATGGTGTTTACCAAGATGCCATCAGTCGAGGGGGAATTGTAATAGAATTAACAGCTGTTTCAGAAAACTCTTGTGGTGAAGTGTCCGACTTCATGGTTGCACAGTTTGATCAAAAACCAGTAATCCTCTTTGGAGATCAAAATGGTAATGGCTTGATTGATGGATTAGAAAGTGATATTACAGAAATAACATTTTGTGAAGGACAATCCATAGATCTTTCATTTATTTATCCAAATGTTTTAAATGGTCAAAATTATAGATGGACCAGTCCATCTACTGGAGGAACATTTAATGGAAACTCTACCAGCAACATTCTCAACCCTATTTATGAGCCATCACAAAACGATATTGATACAGGATCTGTGGTACTTCGTTTAGAGGTTGATCCTACCGGTGCTTGCTCTAGTATAACTGATGAGCAGTTTTTCAAGGAAATTACTGTTCTAATCGAGTCCAACCCAACGTTAGATGTAATACCTGTTCATGAGGTATGTGAGGTTTACTTTGATCCAGTGGCTAATGAGCTCAAGCCTACTTTATTTACTATTCCTGGAACTACAACAAATTATCCAGAAAACATTGAATGGGTAACAGTTCCCGCAGTGAATAACCCATATGCTCTTATAATTTCTGGAACTGAAAATAGCTTAGAGCCAACAGTTGAAATTAAAAGTGATCAAATTCCAAATGATGGTGCACAGGTTACCCTTAGAGCTATTGTTTCCTCCAATTGTGGTACTAATCAAATTATAAAAGATGTTTTGCTCAACATTAACCCAAAGCCATATATGGAAATTAACACTTCCGAGGAAGTTTGTAAGGGTGACAACTCATATACTTTAAACACAAGTCCAAATCCAGAAGTAGATTACTATCAGAATGTATTGTGGTATGTTAAGTCTGGGAATGGTATTTTAGAAAAAAGCACTAAAACAAGTTTAACACCAACATATATTCCTGCGGCCAATGAAACTGGTGATGTGATTATTACCCTCACCTATGACGCTGTTGGTGAATGTACATTCTCATCGTTCATTGACTATACCCTAAGAATTGTAGATGAGCCCAGTGTTAGTTTAGAACCCTTGTCAGGTCAAATGTTTGCTTGTAATGATGATGATTATGTCTTAATCCAAGGAACAACTAGTAATAGTTCAAAAGTTTCGTTCAGTACTATTAATGCTGCAGGGACGTTCTATACTGACATTGATCTTACAATTGAAAGTTCTGAATTAAACTTAAATGGTGATGAGGGCGAAGTATTTAATATTTATTTCCAACCAACAAATGAGGACAAAGAAAGTGGTTCTGTAGATGTGATTGTTACAGCTGAACCAATTGGAGTTAATTGTCCCCAAAATGCTATTGATGTCGTCAATATTGAATTTAATCTTGCTCCAATAGTTGATGCAGGTCCTGAAGAGATTTTTGTATGTGATGACAGTCCAGTCATTATTCTTGAAAATGCGATTGTTTCGAATGAAGTCAGTTTTGCATGGAGCACTACAGGATCAGGTACTTTTGAGGGAGATCCCCTCAACCGAACCTATATTCCTTCAGTCTCTGATTTGAGTCGCGACTCTGCTGCTGATCCAATTATTCTTACCCTGAGTGCTGTTGGAAAAGATGGTTGTTCAGAAGCAAGCGATGAAATTCGATTTACGATTAACAAATCACCAACTGTTGATATTCCGTTTGATAATTATGAGCATTGTGCTTTACAAGATCTAGATTTGAGTTTGCTTTCAAGCGAAATTAAAGCATTCAATTATTCACAAGTCGAGTGGTCACACGACGGAGAGGGCGATTTTGTAAACAGCAATATTTTAAAACCAATATACAAACCAGAAGGCTCAGATTTCAATCGTATTGTTACCCTAACTGTAATTGTATATGGGGAAGGAGGATGTAGCGCAAAAACAGTAGAAGATAAATTTGAAGTAGAATTTTCGCAGCCTGCAAGTGTTGACTATCAGATTGAGGGAGTGACATTGACAGAAAATCTTGAAATTTGTGAAGGTGAAGATTCTATTCTTTTAGATGGTGTTGTTTATGAAAATGTAACGACATCAAATTGGACTATATCCCCTAACACAATTGATGGTTATATAGGTTCTGGATATTTCTTGAATAATGGGGATATTACTCAACCTGCAAGTTATTTTCCAACAGAAACAGATTTTAACAATGGAAAAGTTACATTAACTATTACTGTAAGCAACGAAGGTGACTGTGATCCAGTAGATAAGTCAATTGTTTTAGATTTGATTAAACGCCCAGTGATTACTACAAATAACACTTTGTTTTCTGTTTGTGAATCAGATCCACAAGTTCAAATTACAGGGGTAAACTATATTAATGCAGGTAAGTTATCTGTAGATCCACTAAGTCCAGACGATATATTGTGGACAATTGTTAGGTATCCTGACCCTGTAAATAGTTACAAGGGGCAGGGAGAAATTCAGCCTGGAACAGAAACTACAAATACCCCAATTTATATTCCTGCTGGAAATGACTTCGACAATTCGGTATTTCTTCAACTCACCGTTAATGGACAAGGTGATTGCCCTAACTTCATCGACACTAAAATCTTTGAAATTCGTTTTGTCGACGAGGTTATCATTGATGCTGGAAGCCCAGGGTCAATATGCGAGGGAGAGGACTTTCAAGTTTCTGGTGCTCAGATTTCGGGTATATCCATTAATAATGTTGTTTGGCGAGCTGTTCGCAGAGTTACAGGTGGACCAGATGTTCCTGCTGATGGGTCGTTTGATTATCCAAATAGTTTGCTTCCAATATATACTCCTGGTCCTCAAGATATTGCTAATGGCGAAGTCAAATTGATTTTGGAGTCTACCGGAGCAAGTAATGTCTGTGGAAATGACGACGATTATGTTCTTGTTCAAATTGACCCAATTGTTGATGTTTATGCAGGACCAGACTTCGAGTTTTGTTCGACTTACAATGGTGGGGTCATTGATATCAATGGTTGGTCAAGTCGTTTTAATTCAAGTTCTTGGGTTAAAGTCAATTTAGACGGAACGGAAACAACTACAGGGATTACAGAAATTGGTGATGCTGATGTCAGATATACATTACAGCCAGAAGATATTTCTGATGGATCGGTAACGCTTAGAATCACTTCATCAGGTTCGGGACAGTGTAGTGTAAGTGGAGTGGATGATGTAACTATTACCATTAGTGAAGGAGTTAATGAATCCAATTCATCTGCTGGTGAGCTGGGTAGTATTTGTTCTGGTGAATCGTTCCCAATTAATATTAACAATGATGTATTTTTAGATATTGATGGAAGCGATATTGAAAGTATTGAATGGAAAAAGGGTGCTGGAGCTAATGGGGATATTACAAATCCAACTTCATTACTGGGAGCAGTATACGTTCCAAGCACAACTGATTCAAACGTAACTCTTGAGCTTCATGTTACATTAAAGTCCTTACCTGCTGTAAGTTACACCATGCCTGATGGAAGAAATGGAGTTTACAATTTTAACTGTAACCCTCGTACTGTTATATTAACAAAAGAATTGATTGTAGCAAGTGATTTGATTAATTCAGGGGCATCAATTTCAGGAGGTGATAATCCGATTTGTACAGATGCAGCTTTTGAGGAATTTTCTATAACTAACTTGGATAATGCGATTACATACAACTGGACAATCCCTAGTAATGCTACCTTAGTTGACACCATTGGTGATGGAAAGACAATTCACGTGTCTTTTGAAAACTATACACAAAATGTTGACGAGTCGATTACAGTCACTGCCACTAATGGTTGCTCGGGTCAAGTCATTACCCTAAATAAAGACATTGAAATATACTCTGAACCATTACTAACGCTTGACTCTGCGACAAGTACTGAAGCGCAAGAATTGTGTTTGGGTGATGATATAGTAGATATTGTTTATTTACTAGATGGAGGAGCTAAAAACCTACAATCAGAGCTTGAAATAACATTTTTTGATGGAGCTAACGAGATATCAGCTTTAAATCTGCCAATTAGTAATTTTTCATTTGATCAACTTTCTAACGTGGTAACAACTTCAGGTAAATATACTGATGCCACTCAAGCGGGTATTTATACCTACCAAATAAAGTATGCTGATACTGAGAGTTGTTTCACAACAGATATTTTAGCTCAAGGTTCTCTAACACTTAGAGCGCCTCCTACTCTTTCATTAAGTTCTGTTAGTTCTAGTGAGAACCAAGGACCTATATGTAGTGGCGATGATATTATACCTATTGAGTATGACAATACTGGAGTTTCAGTGATGATTTCATGGTCAACTGGAGCAAAACCAATAGGTATTGATTACAATCAAAATGCTAATCCTTTTGTAATCTCAGGAAGTCCTGTTGTTCAACCAGGTGAAGCTAGCTCTACATTTACATATACAATAATCCCAATTGACTCAAGTGGTTGTGAGGGCCTACCACAATCAGGATCAATTATTGTCGATGCCCCATCACCAGTTGAGCCAAGTAACTTGAATTTAAATAATGAAATTTACTGTGAGGGTGAAAATGTTTCTTTCACGTTTTTCTTAAGTGATAATCTTACTGCTCCACTTCCAATTACATACACTACTCAGGATTATGATATTTCAGGCGCACCTGATGGACCTGCTGATATTTCAGGGATTAATCCACCAGGATTTGTACCTTACTGGGATTTCAATCAATCCAAGCTTATTATAAGTGGAGCCCCTAGCTCTGGACCAAATGTACGTAGAAGTTATTCTTTTGAAATTGATATATCAAGTCAGGCAAATGCTTGCACCACAGCATTGACTACAAACCCAGGCGGCTCATTTTTTATATCACAAAGTCCAACATTGTCTTTATATGGTAATCAACTTGACATTAGTGGCAGTCTAGAATTTACTGGAAATAAAAATCAAGCACTTTGCGAATCTATACCACTTAAACCAATTTTCATCAAAGTTGATGGTACAAATAATGCCCCTGTAGCAACAGGTCTTCCAATAGGAATCTCTCAACCTACACCTCACCCTGATGATCCAACTGTATATATTTTAGAGGGTACCCCTTCAAATTCAAATAGTGAAAATGAATATAATTACGAAATTGTTTTAGAATCAGAGTATGGATGTACAGAAACTTTCACAGGTACAATTTATTTAGATAAAAATTATGATATTATTTTAGAGTCTGCACCATTAACTGCAAATCAGGAAATATGCGGGAATTCAAATTTACAACCAATTAGCTATAGATATACCCCTGGGATTGCAGATGCTGATGTTTCTTGGAGTGTATATGAAATTGGAAACCCTACAGTTACAAATAATCAAAAACCCTCTGGAATTAGTGTTAATGACTCTGGATCAGTTATCACTATTGATGGATCCGCAAGTGCAATTGATATAAATGGAGACGGAACGATAAATCAAAATATTGTGAGTTTCACCATATTAACTACTACCCCTAACGGATGTACAGACACTAGCGGAAATTTGGTACAAGAATCAGAGTCTGGGGAATTTAAAGTTACCCCACTTCCGACACTTGTGCGAACATCTCCATCTGCTACTGCTAGCAAATGTGAAGGGGAATATATTGAAATTGAGTTTGAAGCTTCCTCAAATGTTCAGCCAATTATATCGTGGAGTCAAAACCTTGTTGGAAATAATTTAATTGTAGAACCTGATACTAATAATGTTTGGAGAATTAAGGGGACGATTGATAATATTACTGATAATTTGTCTCTTGATTATTCACTGATCATGAAAGATATTACATCACAATGTGAATCTGTTCCAGTTCTTGGGACTGTATATGTTGAAAATAAACACGAATTAAATCTTATAAGTGGATCAAACCTACAAGACATTTGTGAAGGAAGTGATATTAACCCTATAGTGTATGAGTATTCTGGTGGTGCAAGTTCAGTACAAACGTCGACTTTACCATCTGGTTTGACTCCATTCATTGATTCATCAAACAAAACAATAACTATTTCTGGGACTCCAACTTCTCAAATTAGTGCTGACACACAAAAAGTGTTCACTATTCAAACTCTTGGAAGTGGCGGTTTATGTGAAAAAGTTATTGATACAATTAAAATAAATTTAACTCCAAAACCAAGATTTGCTAATGCAGCACTTAACTATATAGTATGCGAAGGTGAATCTCTGCCAAATATCGAATTTGGACTTTTAGATGGAGCTAATGAAGTTAACGTATCATGGGACAAAAATCCTTCGGGAATTATCGATGATCCTGTTGACTTTACTATTCCATCTAATCCAATATTCAGATTCAGTGGAACTCCAACAGGTGTAACCGAAGATACAGTATACACATACACCCTTACAGCATTTAACTCTTTAACTAATTGTCAATCAGATTCTATTCAAGGAACAATTACTGTTGAAAACAGTCATCAACTAACTCGAAATATTGGACCAGCAGAACAAGAAATATGTGAGGGAGAAGATATACAACAAATTGTATATCAGTGGGGCGGAGGTGCTACATCTGCTCAAGTTATTGGTCTACCCGCTGGCTTAAGAGTTGATACTGATTCCAACAACAATACCGTTACAATTAGTGGTTCTCCCACGATGCTATTGACACAGGATGAAAATTTAGAGTTTGTTGTTCAATCTATTAATAATTCTGATAGTTGTAATGCTAAAGTTGATACCTTATCAGTCCGAATGATTAAAAAGCCGAGTATTCAAATAAGCTCAGGGTCACGTGTTCAGACAGGAATTTGTGAGGGAGATTCAATTGCTCCAATAGAATTTAGAATATTTGATGGAGCCACAAATCCTGTAATTGTCTGGGATAATAATATTTCCCCTCCTGGTTCTGTTTATTTGGAAGAAACTGATACAGCAAATGGCATTTATACATTACAGGGAGCAGTTGACGGATTTGCTAATGATCAAACATATAACTATTCTATAAAATCAATCAATCAATCAAAGGGATGCGAGTCAATTGAGATAACAGGTAGTTTAAGTGTACAAAAAGGGCATAAGCTGGTTAGAACACAAGGATCAAATAACCAAACTATATGTGAAGGGGAAGCTATTGAACCAATTACGTTCAAATTTAGCGAAGGTGCTGTTTCAGCCAGTCCTGTAAATATACCTCCAGGTCTTGATTGGATAATTAACGGAGACGAATTATTAATTAGTGGTATACCAATATCAACAGATGTCGACGAGCTGACCATCAAAACGTTTGTTGTTGAATCAATTGGCAATAGTTGTACACCTGACCCTCAAACTGTTACCATATCTATTGAGCCTGATGCCGAAGTTAATTTGGAATCTCCAGCTCAAACTAGAATTCAGGATGTTTGTCAAGGGTTTGCTATTGAAGATATTACTTATTCTTTTGCAGGTGGAGCAGTTGATGTGATTTGGAATGGTTTGCCTTCAGGATTAGAAATTGAAAAGGTCTATGATCTAATCGATCCTGACAAAATTTCTAGGTTGGATATTACTGGTACACCAAATATAGCTGTCCTTACAGACACTACATTTGATTATACTATTAAAGCACTGAACAGCAATGGCTGTAATCAGCAGGAGCAATCAGGATCAATTACTGTAAAGGCGAATGCAGAATTAAGCTTACTTAGCACAAGTTTGTCACAAAACCAGACTGTTTGTGTTGGAGAAGATATTCTACCAATAAATATTGGGTACGAAAATAGTTTACCCCCATCTGTAAGTGGAATGCCAGCTGGATTGTACACGGATAATGCAACTCCTGGAGTATTAAAAATTAGAGGTCAGGTTGATGATTTGCAGTTAGGTAACCCCAATCGTACTATTACAGTAGTTGGAACCAATACAAATGGATGTCAGTCTCAAGAGATTATTATTAATATCAATGTTGAACCCAGTTTTGACATTAAGCCAGCTATTGAGGTCCAAAACCCACTAGACGTAGGTAACCCAAGTGGCGCATCTTTTGTAAAAAACATCACCTGTTATGACAGTAATGATGGAGAAATTTTGGTTAATTTAGAAGGTGGGTCATCGACAACAGTTTACAACTATGTCTGGAATGGTCCAAACAATTACGTTAACACCACGCAAAACAATCATATCAAAAATTTATCCAAAGGGACTTATATTGTTGAGGTCGAAGCACAAGGGGCAAGAGGTTGCTCAATAACGCAAACTTACACAATTACTGAACCTGAACCAATCAATATTATTGAGAATGAAATCAGGCCTGTTACATGCACTGGCTCCGAAGATGGTTTAATATCAGTAACAGTAAATGGAGGAAATGATAATTTCTATAGAAATTTCATTTGGGAAGTATTACAAGAAAATCAGAGTTGTACCACATACACTATAAGATTACGTGATAATGACAATGATGGAATTTTTGATATAATTGATGCTGACAAAAATAATGATGGGATTCTTGACGAACCTGGTACTGATGATAATGCTAATGGTATTATTGATGACGCAGATAATGATACAAATTACTCATTTGGAATAGTTAGATATCAAAGTTGCGATGGGTTAGATGTTAAAAACAATATTATTAGAGGGGAGTTTTCAGCGAATGGAATTTACCAAATTTGTGCTATTCCAAACACAGTTAGTGCCGAGGCTACTTTAGATCATGACCTCGATCCAAGTACTCAACCAATTGCTCCTGTTACGATATCTGGAGGTACTTCATCTTGCTCAGCAGGTACCTGGACCAGAATCGATAGACTTAAAGGAAGCAGTCTTGCATCCGGTCTCGATGAAGGTATTTATCGTTTAACCGTAGTTGAGGGACCTGACTTAAATGATATAGAATCGAATGACTTAGAGAGTCTTCGAAATAATCCTGATATGTGTATCGAGGAAAGGATTTTTGAGTTGCCCAAGGATCAAATTTTATATGGTTCAGTACGTGTAGATGACACTTATTGCTCGCTGAGTGGTGGTTACATTGATATTGATGTGAACCAAAGTGCTGGTGATATTTACTTTATATATGATGGTGTTCGTGTCCCTAGCACCGATGTTGAAATTATTGCTGCCGAATTTGCTATCAACACTTATCGTGTGCTAATCCAGAACCCGAACAGTAATGGCTCTTTTGAAATTCGAAATGCTACTGGTTGTGGGGTTGTGGTTGCCCAAGATCTGTTGGATACTAATGTTATCACTCCAATCATAAATTACTCTAGTCCAGAACTAGAGAAATATGGTACTATAAGTGAACGAAGTAATGTGTTATTTACACTTGCTGGTAATACAAGCTACTATCGAGTCGAATGGGATTTTGGAGACGCATCACCTATAGCTGCTGGTGAGAGAGTATCCCATCAATATTTTGCAGATGGTACTTACACGGTTACTGTATATGTCTATAATGCCTCAGGCTGTTATACTTCATCAACTAAAGAAATCATAATCGGTAAAGGTTACACGATTTTGATGCCAAACGCATTTAGTCCTAACGGAGATAACATTAACGAAATTATAGGACCAGTATTTACTGGGCTTAAAGCAGTTGAATTTTATATATATAATAATCAAGGAATATTGATTTATCAAGAGTTTGTCTCTGAAGACAACTTATCTCCAAATGGCACGATTGAAATCATGGGATGGGATGGAGAAAACTCGGACCCATCATCCAATTTCTATATATATAAAATTATAGGTACAAGAATCAATGAGGAATTGGTAACACGCACAGGAACAGTATTTTTAATTGAATGATGAAAGTGAAAATAGTTCATATTAGTTTATTTTTATTGTTTGCAAATTTATCCGCATTTGCTCAGGAAAGATTTATTTCATCTTCCCGTAACATGCAGTTTATCAACCCTAGCTACCATGGAATTAACATGGTGTCAAAAGCAGGAGTTTATTACAGTCAATTTAATTTTGGAGAAGGGACATCATACATTGACAACAAATACCTTTACGGAAATTTTGCTTTTGAAGAAATGAATTTTAGTATTGGACTCGACGTGAACTCATTTAGTTTAACAAATCTAGGCCTGACAGAAAATAATATTGACCTAAGTTATATTTACAAAATTCCAATCAACTTTGACACCTATATCCTTGGCGCTTTAACGCTTGGAATAGGATCTGATAATATCGATCGAGGTGCTCTAATTTTTCAAGATCAAATTGACCTTACCCTCGGAACAATTTCAGGAGTTTCCAGAGATCCACTGGCCGATTTTTCTCCAGCAACAAACTACTTTGATATTGGCGCTTCAGCTCTTATTTACAATGAAAGATTTTTGATTGGATTGAGCTTAGATCACATTAACACCCCCAATGTGTCTTTTAATAACGAGTCTGAGCTTGAAAAAGAAATTTCATTTTCTCTTCAAGCTGCTCTGGAATTTAATGTGAACCAATACGGAAGAAGTTTCCTCCCTGACAATTCATACATGTTGACATATTTATATGCACAACAAGCTGGAGAAAACTTGAGAATCTATTCATCTCAAGAACTACAAATGGATGGATTTACTTTGGGAATTTTACAGTCTTTGGCAAAATACAAAGAAAATAACTCACTCGAATTTGGTTTTATAACAGGTTTCTCCTCCGATAATTATCGGGTCGATTTAACCTATACATTTCCGAGCTCACAAACCACATACAATCCGCCATCTATTGTTCAAATTGGTGTGACTATGGATTTCGACCGATTTTCCCAAAATCGAAGGGGGAATTATAAGCGCTTTAGTACAAATAATATGTAAGACCCAATTAACGGCGATTGCAATACTTGTTTTATATAATTTTATCAAAACTATTAACCTTGCGTCAACTAATAAAACCTTTAGTATTTTTTTTATTATTTTGTTTGGGAATACAACTGTCTTGTGACACCGAATTATTCGAGCTCGATAAACTAAGTAATGATACAGGCTTGACACCTAGTTTAAAACTTCCAGTTGCTAAAGCCGATATTCAACTCAACTCTTTTCTCGATCGTCTAGATTTCAACGTTGATTATGAAAGAGATGATTATGCGACTATTTATGTTTCCGATTCGATTCAAAGACTGGTAGAAACCTCAATTGAGGATATTTATGACCCAACAGAGCTTTCTTCCGAAGTTGAGTCTACATACACTTTGTCTGCAGTAGAATTGGAAAATACAACCAATTATTTTAATCGGATTTCGATGAGCGAAGTTACTCAAATTCCTGATGGCACAACAATAGTGAATCCTTCATTTCAGTCTACAATTACTCTGGGAACCATAGATTTTTATAATGAGCCATATCAAAGTGTCAGATTTTTTGATGGTTCAATAGAATTTACGGTTACAAATGAGTTTCCGATTGATGCGGATGTAAGAATATTAATTTACGATGAAAACAACCAACTGATAACATCTTCTGAAACCTTTTCGATAGCAAAAAATACTTCAGAAATGTCTTTTATTCAAATTGACGGTTTGATAATTTCTAAAAAATTAGAAGCTCGCATGGATATCCAATCTCTTGGAAGTACCCAAACAATTATAGTCGATAGTCAAAGCCAGTTTATTGACACTCAATTCAGCTTATTCGATGCAAGCGTTGATCAGTTGGAATTAAATCAAGCTCAAAGTTTTAACTATTCCTTTTCAACATCAATAGAACTTGATGAAAGTGGTGATATATCACTTGCACAGATGTATCTTGAAGAAAGTATTATGAAGTTAGAATTCGTCAATGAAATTGATCATACTATTGAGTTACATATTAACAGCGATGACCTTACTGTTGATGGACTACCTCTTCAATTACATTATACAGTTCTTGGAAACAATCAAACACAAGTTTTTTTGGAGGATTTAAAAAACACAGCTATTGAATTCACTACAGATCCAGTCACAGGCAGTAGCCAATTTTCAATTGACTATGATTTGACGATCGATCTACAGCAAGGTGACATACTTGAAGCAAATCGGGATTTGCATTATAAAGCTTTATTTGATGTTGTTGATTTTGAGTATGTGTATGGAAACTTTACTACCAAACAACACATTGTTTCAGATTCAATTCAAATTAATCAAAAACTCACCGATTTGTATGACAAAGTAAGTGTTGCCGACTCAAAACTAACATTTACAGCACACAACGGCTTTGGGATTCCGTTGTCATTTTCTTACGATTTATTTGGGAAGAGAACTGATGGCTCTCAATTCCAGTTTGTTTTAGACAATAATGATCAACCTATTGAAGCAGCTACACAACTATATGAGATTGCTCAAACCGAATGGTTCTATGATAAATCCAATAGCAACCTGGACGAATTCATATCGTTCATTCCAGATGACAAACTCAATCTTAATGCAACCCTAGATGTAAATCCAAATGCAGTAAATGATAATTTTTTGCATGATGAGTCCGAGTTTTGGATTGACATTTATGCTGAAACGCCTTTGCATTTTAATATTAACAATGTAGAAATTTTAGACACCTTGACCATCGATTCTCCGATTGACACAAGTGATCTTGACCAAATATTTGAAGCAACGCTACATTTTGATTATCGCTCAGAACTACCTCTCGAGGTTCAATTAAATACACAAATGATTGATACTCTCTCTAAAAATGTATTTTTCGAGCTGGACCCCTTATTGCTAAATCCCGCTCCTATTTCTGACATCGGGGAGGTGACGGAGCCCGCTTCAGGAAGAATGTCGATTTCTTTAACTCAAGACGAAATCACGGACTTAGCGGATGTAAACGGTATTCCTTTTGAATTGATGATTAGCTCTTCCGACGCCGAAACTAAGAATGCTATAATTTCTGCCAATTCAACAATCGAATTAAATGTCCAACTTGAAGTTAAAATCGATGTTGATGAATAATAGAACTTTACATTTTGTGCGAGGTAGGTTGTCTTTCGTTTTACTTTTTATGATATCTTCGAGCTACTCACAAATTAGTTATTCCACTTATCACCAGAAAAACAATACATCAAAGCTTCATTTTAATCCTATATTATTTGTTGCGGATTCCATAACTAAACACATCGATATCCAATCCTTTGCCTTGGAAACAAATTTGAATTTTAGATATAGTGACCTGATTCAAAAGGGGACAGGAAATTTGGCAGACTCTATAGTTTTAGATTTTAATCGATTTCGTAAGGCCTTGGGTAATAAAAATTATCTTGATATTAGCGGAGAAGTTCTTCTTGTTCAGTTTGGTTTTGTAAGGACTGCCAATGAATATAAAGTTGATAATGAAATTAAAATACAGAGAAGTTCTTATTTTGGGTTCGGAATTCGACAGCGTGTAACAGGTGGGCTAAGCTTCGATAAAAACTATGTTGAATTGCTGACCCAAGGAAATGCGCCTTTCTATGATCAGGACTTCTCAACAGGACATGCTCGAATTAACAGCTCTGTTTATTCAGAACTGGGTGCTACCTATGCAAGAGAAATAGATGACAAACTATGGGCTGGATTAAGACTAAAATATTTATTGGGTGGACTTAACATCACAACAAACAAGTTTGCCTTGTCTCTTCGTGGAATAGAATCAGACAACACCCTTGAAATAGGTGCGGAAGCAGATATTCGAGTTTCTGGACCCATAGAGTTTACTTTAGATACTTACGATTTAATTGATGATATCAGTGTAGGCTCCCCCAATCAAATCTTTTCAACCGACAATCCGGGTTATGCGGTAGATCTGGGACTAGTCTATACTGTCAGTCCAAAGCTTGTATTGAGTGCTGCTGTTACGGATATTGGCGAAATACGATGGAAAAATGATATCAAACAACTAACCCTTGAAACAACATATCGCTACACAGGGGCTGATTTCAGTGACTCGATTGACGATCAGGCAGACGACTACAAAAGCCCAGAGGATGTATTAGACGAGCTTAAAGAGGATATCAAAAATGAATTTAGTTTCCAGCTTACAGAAGATTCCTACACAGAGAAATTGCCATATACGATTTCGATGGGTGCTGAGTTTCGCTTGCTTAAAAACCTTGACTTTGGCGCAATGTATGCCCACTACGCCACTCCTTATTACAAGCGAGACACCTATGCATTTTCTGCCAATTTAGGGATTCGAAACGCACTTAGCTTATCACCTACAATGATGTTCGTTGGAGGCGATACCGTCTGGGCTTGTGCTGCGGCATTTCGTTTTGGACCTTTGCAATTCCATATGGCAATAAATGATTTTGGTGGCATTGCGACTCCAGCCGATGCACAAGGAATCGGGATCCAGATGGGAATGAGCTATATTTTTCCGTTTTCATATATAAAGTAAGAAAAACAGATCTAATCTCGAATTTTTGGAGAACCTACTTCAAAACTCTTTACATCAAAATATTCTAATGCACCTAATAAATGATCAAATATATCCGCAATCAGGTGCTCATATGCCACCCACTCTTTATCATTACTGAAGGCATAAACTTCCAATGGAGTTGCACCAAATTGGTTAGGGGGAAGCTGGCGACACATTACGGTTAGTTGATCACTGATTTTGGGATGCGTTTTTAGATAATTTTCAACATACTGTCGGTAAACACCCAAATTGGTCAGATTTCGACCATTAATGGCAATCGACTTATCGCTTTTTGATGCTTGATTGTCTTGATCGATTTCAGAAGTTCGTTCTGAGAGATAGGTTGAAATTCGTTCAATTTGACGTAGTTTTTCTAATTCACCACTTTCTAGAAAGCGAATACTCGGCGTACTGATCAGAATGGAGCGTTTGATACGCCGCCCAGCAGATTCTGCCATACCTCGCCAATTCTTAAAGGAATCAGAAATCAGATTATAGGTTGGAATGGTTGTGATGGTCTTGTCAAAGTTTTGAATCTTAACAGTTGATAGATTAATCTCTATCACATCGCCATCTGCACCATATTTTTCCATCGTAACCCAATCGCCAATTCTCACCAAATCATTTGCTGCAATCTGAATGCTGGCAACAAACCCTAAAATGGTGTCTTTAAATATCAATAGCAGCACTGCCGATAGTGCTCCCATTGCTGTTAGGAAATATCCAACTTCTTTTCCAGTGAGGATAGAAAAAATTACGATGATCCCGATGATCCAAATGAGCAACATAAAAACCTGAACATAGCTGTCTATAGGCTTGTCTTTAAATGATTCAAGTGTGATTAAATAAGCGCGTAATGTTTGGAGAATGCTTATAAAAATCCAAACCGAAACAATTACCCCATATACATTGAGTAGTAACATTACGTTCGAGGTTGTAGTGGGGCTATCAACAATCCAAAACGGTACTATAGAGAGCAGAAAAACATAAGGTATTAGTCTAGAGATATTTTTTGAAAAACCAGATGATAAAAGATAGTCATCCAAATGCGTTTTTGTTTGTCTAGAAAGTTTAATTAAAATCTTTTTAATAACAGCTTTTGAAACAGTGGCCAATAGAAAAGATATAAGTAAAAGTAGGGATGATGTAACAATGAAATCAATCCACCAAGCAAGACCAATTTCAATATTTTGTTTGTTTAGAAATTCTATAAAGAGGTAACGATTTAAATTCATAAAAAAGTAAAAGTATTATTTTTATCATCTATAAAGATAGCTAAACATTATAAAAAACGCCTGCACCAAGGTATAAGCAGTGCAGGCGTAAAAAACAATAACTAACAAAAAATTATTAAGTTAAATACTACGTCACATTTATCATGCCAAACTTTACAAAATTAAATAACGACATAATTCGGGCATTGTTTGATTTTTCGCAGCCACACTATCGATAGCTTAAGAAATTTTTTTTCGGTTCATTTTAATTTTATCGACATCTTCAATTGTTACAACAAATAATGAATTGAGTTTCAAAATAGAAGATTTACATGATGACAAAGGAAAGCCAACTGGATCAGCAGTGACTTTGGTGATTACTCTTGATTTTAAATAGCGGTAGAAATAAGTTCAGTATAGGCAAAACACACTTTAAACCCTTTTGCTGCAAAATATTCCTTGCTTTTTGTAGAGCCACAAGCAAGAACAAAATCTCCTCCCCAAGCACCTAGGCTCTTGACTACCCCTTCATAGTCTGAAAATTCAGCCTCCTTTACTGGCTCAATGCCAATCAGTTTGGAGACAATGCTTTCATGTGCAAGCATTAGCATCTGGAAATCACTCACAGTTTTGGCGTCTATGAACTTTTTTGTGAGTGTGTTCAGTGCATCAATCAACTGATCTGTCACACCCTTGTAGTAATGACGAATAGAAGCTCGACTGTTTTGCTTTTTGTTCATATATACGAAAAACAAATGCTGATGAAATGGAGGGTGAAAGCTCACATCTGTTACAATTGGATTTTGGTTGATCAGCTGATAAGTGATAGGGTAAGATTTTTGGGCACATGCAATATCATATCCACTTCCTCCAAAAACTTTTTGTTGCAAATCAAATGGATTTACATTCGCCCATTGCGCTATATTATTGATCAATGTCGATGAACTTCCAAGACCCCAGTTTCTTGAAAAATTGAGTTGGGTTTCAATAACTGCTCCTTTCAATTCTGCCAAAAAATTTTGGTTTTGCTCACGCACATTGATTAAGATTTGTTGGAGTCGTTTCGACACATTATCCTTTTGATGAATGGGATTAAAATCAATCGTGTCAAAATCATTTTCAAACCAAATTTTTCCATCCATGTCCTTTGCTACCCAATGCAAGTGAGATTTTTCCGCATCAATAACAGTCATGCGTTGCCCCAATTTGGTTGGTAAAGCGAGGGCACAAGCTCCATCGATTACTGCATATTCACTCGTGATGAGCAACTTCCCAGCGCTATAATATGTCAGTTTTTCCGCCATGCTGCTAGTGTTTGTTCAACGGCATTATAACTAACAACATTGGTTGTAAAGTGCTTGATCATTGCCTCTTTTTCGGATTGGTTAGCACCCATTTGGTTGAGTATGTTCAGCAAATGCATTTTCATATGTCCTCTCTGGATACCAGTGGTGACCAATGAACGCAAGGCAGCAAAATTTTGCGCTAATCCACTCACTGCCATGATTTGCATTAGCTCTTTAGCATTTGGATTTTGTAGTAATTGATGCGACAATTGTACCATGGGGTGAAGCTTTGTTAACCCACCAACTGTTCCCACTGCTAGTGGTATTTCAAGCTCAAACCAAAATACATCTTTCTCTATTCGTGCTTTTGATAGCCCTTTGTAGTTTCCATCTTTTGCAGCATAGGCATGTATGCCAGCCTCCACTGCCCTAAAATCATTGCCTGTAGCAATGGCTAACGCATCGATCCCATTCATAATGCCTTTGTTGTGCGTGACTGCTCTGTATACGTTGTGATGCGCGATTTTAACTGCTTTTACAAACTTTTTGGCAAGGACATCACTATCATCTCCCAAATCTGCTACAGGACAGCTTACCCAGGCTTTTACGCGACTACCAGGCACATAGTTAGATAAGATGCTCATCACCAACTCGATTTGTTTTTCAGTTTCAGAAAAATGAGGATAGATAGTAGCTTCATTTTGGAGAGTTTGGGCAAGTTGCTCGAGGCACGAATTGATAAAATTAGCACCCATCGCATCTGCAGTCTCAAAGCGAACGTGCAACTGGTAATAGTTTGCCATATTTTTGGTACAGTCGAGCAGTTCAATATCAAGGATACCGCCCCCTCGTTGACGCATGTTTTTGGTAATGGCTTCTGTTTCCTTTAGCAGCGTGGGTTTGACAGTTTTGAAAAAGCTCTTCAGGCTTTGATGAGATCCTGTAAATAAAAAATGAACTTGACCTGTTTTTTCTGTCCCCACTATTTCGGCATGAAACCCCCCACGAGTAGCCCAAAATTTAGCAGCATTGGCCGAGGCAGCAACCACCGAGCTTTCTTCTGTAACCATTGGAAGAACATAGCTCTTCCCATTGATGACGAAGTTAGGCGCAACTGCTAAGGGTAAATAAAAGTTACTGATAGCATTTTCAATAAATTCATCGTGTAAGTTCTGTAACTGTTCGTCTGAGTTCCAATAGGTTTGAAGTATCTCTTTGGCTTGTGTAGGATTGGAAAAGCATTTATTGGTAATCCATTCGATCTTATCTTGTTTTGATTTTTTGGAAAAGCCCGAAACCAATCCGTTTTGAACACCCTCATTTGCCATGGTGTAAAGATAAGATATCTTGTATATTAAACGAATCAGCGAATGATTGAAAAGTCATATATTAGCAAATCTCAACAAAAACCTAGGTATCATGTCAAACCAATTTGGAGGATCTTCCCTCAATCAGAGAACCATTGCTGGACATCCTGTCGGCCTATTTGTATTGTTTTTTACAGAGATGTGGGAGCGATTCAGCTACTATGGTATGCGTGCAATTTTAGTTTTATTTCTCACCTCATCATTGCTCGATGAGGGTTGGGCTTGGGAGAGAGAAGATGCATTGACTTTATATGGTTGGTACACTGGGTTGGTGTATTTAACCCCCATACTGGGGGGCTTCTTTGCTGATAATTTTATAGGGTACAGAAATGCAACTGTTTTAGGTGCTTTCATCATGACTCTTGGCCACGCCTCAATGGCATTGGAAACTTTTTCCACAACATTCTTTTTCATTGGTCTGAGTTGTCTGGTTATTGGGAATGGATTATTTAAACCCAATATCTCATCAATTGTTGGACAATTATATAAGAATGGTGATAGTCTTAAAGATGGGGGATATACCATTTTTTATATGGGTATCAACGCTGGCGCTTTTCTAGGAATTTTGCTTTGTGGATATATAGGCGAAAAGGTTGGATGGCATTTGGGCTTTGGTTTGGCTGGGATTTTTATGTTTTTTGGAATGCTTCAATTTTGGTTTGCCCAGAAAATATTTGGAAATATAGGTTTATCTCCAAAAGCCCTTGCGCTAACGCAAATTGAGACGGAAGAAGAAACGGAAGATGTACCTAAAAAAACTGAAAATGATCGACTTTTTGTGGTAGTTATTTTCTCTCTATTCACCATTTTCTTTTGGTGGGCTTTTGAACAAGCAGGTGGATCGATGACCATATTTGCAAATGACTATACTGACAGAAATTTGGTTGGTACTGCATCAAAAACATTCAATATTGTAAACTCCATCATCACGCTGGTTCCAATGGTAATTTTGACTTATGTCCTATATGAATTGTTTCGCAATATGTTGGGGAAATATATACTATCTAATTTCTTTTTAGGATTGAGTTTTGCCATCATTTGGGGCATAGTTATATGGATGCTCAACAGGGAGTTTGCCTCTGATGTTGCTGAAATTCCAGCATCTTGGTTTTCTGTTCTCAATTCACTTTTCATTGTCATTTTTGCACCAATTTTTTCTAAAATATGGGCTTCTTCACTCAATCCAAGTGGACCTGTCAAGTTCGCCATAGGATTGATGTTACTCGGATTTGGATTTGCCTTTTTATCTTATGGGGCATCTGGTATTCCACTTGGCGCAAGCACAGCAAGTGTAAGTATTGCGTGGCTGATCTTGGCATACCTATTTCACACTTTGGGGGAGCTTTGTATCTCTCCTGTGGGCTTGTCTTATGTGAGTAAGCTTGCTCCCAAACGATTGGTCGGCCTAATGTTTGGATTTTGGTTTGTGTGTAGCGCAATAGCCAATTTCCTCGGGGGTTGGACAGGTAGTTTTATTGACTCAATTTCAGAGTCATATGGCTTATCTAACTTCTTCCTTATTTTTACTGCTGTTCCTGTCCTTGCAGGTTTACTGATGCTTATCCTAAATAAAACTCTGATTCAAAAAATGCATGGGATTACGTAGTCTGATTCTATTTTTTATTGGCTGCACTATTTCATCTGCCCAAGTCAACTGGATGACGATGGATGAGGCTTTGGCTGCTCAAAAATCAAACCCAAAAAAAATCATTGTTGACGTATATACAAGCTGGTGCGGACCTTGTAAACTCCTCGACAAAAACACTTTTGGGAATGCTGAAATCAGTTCATTTATCAATCAAAATTATTATCCTGTAAAATTTAATGCTGAGGGTAAAGAGGAGGTGAATTTCAATGGGAATCGTTTTGAGAACCCTAGATATGACCCAAACCGAAAGGGAAGAAATGCTCGGCATCAGTTCACTGCCTATCTAGGCATTACTGGATATCCAACAGTGGCTTTCTTTGATGAGAATGCCAATTATATTGCTCCTATTGTTGGCTATCACAATGTGCAGCAAATGGAATTTTATCTAAAGCTATTTTCATCCAATGATTATAAACAATTAAAGTCACAGGAAGATTTCACCAATTACTACAAGAATTTCACTGCACGATTCAAAGGTTGAGGGCGGACGCTCCGTCTTTTGTGGCATCATAAAATTGTATTCCATTTGATTCGCAAGTGGGGTTACACCTGACAGATAGGAAATGTTAGCGAATCAATCTTCGTGTTTGTGCGTAGGCTTTGTGCCAATAGCCTTCTTTCATTGAAGAAATGATTACCCCTCTTGAAGATGAGGCATGAATGAATAGAGGGATATCTCTTTTATGTCCAACAACGATACCCGCATGGGTGAGTTTTCGTTTTTTAGAAGTTCTAAAAAAGAGTATGTCTCCTGGTTTTGCACGGTCAATCGAAATACGTTTTCCCTCTTTTCGCAAAAGGTCAACAGTTCTTGACACACGAATTCCTTGCTTTTTAAATGAGTTGTGAATCAGTCCAGAACAATCAATTCCACGAGAGTTGTTGCCACCCAAACGGTATGGAGCACCCAAATACTCCTTAGCATATAAAACAACTCCATCTCGTGGGTTTAATTTTTTTTCACTTTTAAATACCCCACAACTTGTAGCGAGAACAGCTACGGCAACAAAAGAAATGAGTTTACGCATGCGTTCGTTTGTAAATGAGTTTGGCAACCTTTTCACTTGCTCCTCTACCTCCAAGTTTTTGAATTAGATCGTCATATCCAGACAACACCTTTTTTCTGCCACTGGGAAATAGGATATCTTGTAATGCATCTGTCAAGGCAAACGCATTGCAATCCTTTTGAATCAGCTCTTTCACAAGCAAGCGACCTGCAATGAGATTGACTAGTGAAACAAAGGGAAGTTTGACAATTCGCTTTGCAATGGCAAAACTCAAAGGACTCGTTTTATAACAAACGATTTGAGGGATTTTGAGCAGTGCTGTTTCCAAAGTAGCTGTTCCGCTGGTAACGATAGCTGCTTCGGCTATACGCAAAACGTCATAGGTTCGATCCATCACAACATCTACATTTGGCGCAAAGCGTTGGTAGAGTGATTTATCAATGTTTGATGTACCTGCAATAAGAAAGCGATGGTTTGGAAAGGCGTCAATGACGCTCGCCATCACCGGAAGTATTTTATTGATTTCTTGATTTCGACTGCCTGGTAATAAAGCAATTACTTTTTGATTGTTATGAATGCCCAACTGTGCTCTAAATGCATCTTCCTCCAAGTCTGGAATTGCAAACAACTCATCGATGAGTGGGTGTCCAACAAAGTCAATGCTAAGCTTGTGTTTTTGTTCAAAAAAATCAACCTCAAAAGGCAAGATCACATATCGAAAGTTGGTGTGTTTCGCCAATTTTTTCACACGATTTTCTTTCCATGCCCAAGCCTGGGGTAGGATGTAATAGTGCACTGGTATTCCCAATTTGGTGGCCCATTTTGCGATGATCATATTAAAGCCAGGGTAGTCGATTAAGACCAAAGCATCTGGTTTGAAGTTGAGAATATCTTTCTTGCAAAAGGAGACGTTTGCTAAAATGGTTCTTAGATTTTTGAGCACCTCCCAAAACCCCATAAAAGCAAGATGTTTGTAGTGTTTTACAATTTGCGCACCTTGTTCCTGCATCTTATTTCCACCCCAAGCACGAAGCACTGCTGAATCGTCTTTTTGTTGTAATGCAGCAATTAAATTGGCACCATGCAAATCTCCAGAGGCCTCGCCAGCAATGAGGTAGTATCTCATGTACTAAATTTTAACAACAGACTAATAAAGGCCCAAAAAATTGTTGCCCCAAGTATGGATTGGGCAGCACGCGTGTTCTTTTTTTGAATCCACCACCAAAAGAAAAAAAGATTGGGAAGTACGGCCATAGTTATCCAAGTGCCTAGTTCGTCGTATGCATAGAGGATGGGGATTGTATCCAAGGCATTGCCATCAGCCGAAAATTCGACCAAAAGTAAAAGCATACCAAAAGGTATCACCAAACCAATAAGCCATCCCAACAAGCCAGGACTGATTTTCTTTAAAATACCCATGAGTTGAGTTTTTGAATATGATGATGTGCAGTGAGGTCAAAATGAGTAGGAACCACTGAAATATATCCATTTTCGAGTGCCCAGATATCAGTATCTTCTCCTTTGTCATCATTGATAAAGGCGCCTGTCATCCAATAATATTCTTTCCCCATGGGGTCTTGACGTTTGTCAAATTCTTCAATCCAATAGGCATTTGCCTGTCGACAAATCTTGATCCCTTTGATCTCACTTTTTTTTCGTTTTGGGAAATTGACATTGAGTATTGTACTTTCAGGGATTTTATTTTGTAGTGCCGATTTGGTTATTTTTTTGACAAAACTGGACAGAGAATCAAAATCGGCATCCCAAGCATAATCGAGTAAAGAAAAACCTATCGCTGGAATTCCTTCAATTCCAGCTTCAATAGCAGCACTCATCGTTCCAGAATAAATGACATTAATTGCAGCGTTTGATCCATGATTAATCCCAGAAACGCATAAATCTGGCTTTCGTTTCAGAATTTCATGAACACCTAGTTTTACACAATCAGCTGGCGTACCTGAACAAGAGTACTCCTTTTGAGGCCCATCATCGAGTTTTACTTTGGTGCATCGCAAGGTACTATTGATGGTAATCGCATGTCCCATTCCAGATTGTGGGCTATCGGGAGCAACCACAACCACATCACCAATGGTATTCATAATTTGAATAAGTTTACGAAGTCCAGGGGCACTTATGCCATCGTCATTTGTGACAAGAATCAATGGTTTACTGCTCATTTTGGATGTCTATTTTCACAAAAATACAGATTTCAATTTGCCTGTCCGACCAATAAACTTGATATTTTCATACTTTGAATATAATCTATATCTTCGTAGGTTCTCAATAGATTGAAATGAAAAAGAATGCCTCTTACTTGATTTTTGCTGTTGCAGTTGTTTTGTACCTATTCACAGCAACGACTAACCCTTTTCAAAAGGAATTTGTCAGCAATGATAAAGATCGCCTTCTCATCGAGTTGATATCACATGTTGTTCAGCGTGGTCATTACGATGTCAAATCTTTGGACGATGATATGTCTGAACAAATTTTTCACACTTATCTAGAGAGTATTGATGGTCAAAAAAGATATTTTCTTCAAAGCGATTACAGAGAGTTCACGAAATATATGTATCAGATTGATGATCAAATTAGAGAATTAGACTTAACATTTTTTGATTTGACTTATCAAAGACTTATTCTTCGTATGAATGAAGTAGAAAGCCTCTATGGTTCTCTTTTGTCTAATCCATTTGATTTTGAAAAAGAAGAAGAATTAGATACAGATTATGACGAGCAACTTTATCCGTTATCTCAAAAAGCAAGATCTGAAAAGTGGAGAAAACAGCTAAAATTATCCACCCTGAGCGTGTTGTACGATAAAGTGCAAGAGGCAGAAAACAATGACGAGACATCGCCAGCATACCTTTCATTGTCTTGGATGGACTTAGAGGCTGAAGCACGAACAACCACTCGTGAAAACATGGAAGATTACTTTGACTTGATGAATGAATTGGAACGCAAAGACTGGTTTGACATCTATATCAACTCATTTGTATTACAATTTGACCCTCATACAAATTATTTCAACCCTGATGACAAAGATCGATTTGACATGAGCATGTCTGGGAAGTTTGAAGGAATTGGTGCACGACTTTCAAAACGAAACCAAGCAATCAAAGTAGTTGACATCATTGTAGGGGGGCCACTTTGGCGAGATCAGTTGATGGAAGTAGGAGATGAAATCCAGTTGGTGCGACAGGAAGATGGAGATGCTGTTGATATTCGTGCTATGCGCCTTGATGATGCAATAAAACTGATTAAAGGACCTAAGGGATCGATGGTGTATTTGACTGTCAAGAAAGTTGATGGAAATATAGAAACAATCCCTGTAAAAAGAGATTTGGTTGTTCTTGAGGAGTCTTATGCAAGGTCAACAGTCATCAATCGACAAGACCAAAAATATGGTCTTATCCACCTCCCAAAATTTTATGTTGACTTTAAAAGTTATAAAGAAAGAAATGCTGCACACGACTTTGAGCAAGAGGTGATCAACCTAAAAGAGGCAGGCGTTGGAGGCCTTATCATTGATTTAAGAAACAATGGAGGAGGTTCACTTCAAACTGTGGTTGATATTGCTGGTCTTTTTATTGACGAAGGTCCAATTGTACAGGTCAAGTCAACTGTGAGCAAAACAGAAGTTTTGCGTGATCGAGATGGGAAAACATTGTGGAACGGACCAATGGTCATTCTTGTGAATGAACTATCTGCTTCTGCCTCTGAAATCTTGGCTGCAGCAATGCAAGATTATGAACGTGCCATAGTTATCGGTAGCGAGCAAACTTTTGGCAAAGGAACAGTACAGAATTTGGTTGATCTCAATCGTTTCCTTTCCAACAGCACCTATGGTAATCTTGGAGCTTTAAAAATTACAACTGATAAGTTTTACAGAATCAATGGTGGTTCTACCCAACTTGAGGGGGTAAAAAGTGATGTGATTACCCCAGACCGATATCGATATGTTGATGTTGGCGAAAGAGATGAAGACAACCCCATGAGATGGGATCGTATAAGCCCCTTGGTTTATACAAAATGGAATGGCTACCTAAATTATGATGAAGTCATAAAACAGAGTCAAGATAGAGTCAACGACCACCCCATTTTTAACCTTGTTGACCAAGATGCAAAGTGGATTGAGAAGCTTCAAAACGACAATACAATTGCTTTAAATTATCAAGAATACATTTCAAAAATTGAGTCCGATCGAACTTATGCAGATCAATTTGATGCAGTAGAAGATTACGACAACAATCTAGATTTTACTATCTCTCCAGCTGATCAAGAACGTATTTCAGAGGACGATATCTTTTTAGAAAAAAGAGAACGCTGGTTTTCAAACTTATCGAATGATTTTTATGTCGAGGAAGCAGTAAATATCCTACAGGATCTCAAAGTAAGGATTTATCAGCAAGAGCCACTCGCTAGAAAATAAACCAAAAAACGATTGCAAAATACAATCAATAGAGCGTTTTTATATGATCTGGGAGGCTATCTTGCTGTTGGGGTAATCATCATCTGCGCCATCATCTCTGTTTTTGCCTATGTCATCGTGCCTGACAATTCGGTCAATGCAAATCAAATGCACCTCTCTATTCATTCGCAATCCCCTGGGTTTGAGGTCAAAATGTTGAGTATTCCTTCTAAGAAAGACAAAGAGGTTAGCAGCTTTTATAACTTATTATTTGGAAATCCTGACCCTGCTATTCAGTATCCAATATCCTCTTATGAAATAGGGGAAAATGGCATATGGATAGAGCACTACAATTTTGATTTTCTTGGGCAGAGAGAGTGGTTTTCTACCTCCTCTTTTGGCGCATTGACATCAGCTTCGGAAATCGTTGATCAGCATATTTCAAACAACAAATTCTTATTGGGAACCGATTTGTTTGGACGAGATGTATTGAGTCGATTGTTAGTTGGCACGCGAATTTCCCTATCCATTGGTTTGATTTCAGTATTTATTTCTTTGATTATTGGCATCATCATCGGGAGTTTGGGGGGTTTTTATGGTGGCAATATTGACAAAGCAGTCATATGGGTCATTAATGTCACATGGTCAATTCCAACATTATTACTTGTCATAGCAATTTCTGTTGCATTGGGAAAAGGATTCTGGCAAGTCTTTATCGCTGTTGGGTTGACAATGTGGGTTGAAGTGGCTCGTATTGTCAGGGGTCAAGTGATGAGCATCAAAAATCGTCAATATGTCATTGCTACACAAGTGCTTGGGTTTTCATCATTTCGCACTCTTTTTGGTCACATCCTCCCCAATGCTTTTGGGCCATTGGCAGTGATTACTGCGTCCAATTTTGCAGCTGCGATACTCATCGAAAGTGGGTTGAGTTTTTTGGGGATAGGTGTTCAACCGCCCATACCGAGCTGGGGCACAATGATTAAGGATCATTATCAATTTCTGGTCATGGGAAAACCTTATTTGGCATTGATTCCAGGGTTAGCGATTATGATTTTAGTGAGTTCTTTTATGATCATTGGTAACAATTTGAGGGATCGTTACGATCCTCAAAAAAGCTGATCACCACTCATTCACCCGATTGGCATCGAACTTCAAATAGATTCCTAATAACAGACTAAATGCTAGAAGATTTGACCCTCCATAACTCAGGTATGGCAGTGGGATCCCAATGGTAGGCAGGAGACCTAAAACCATACCGAGATTAATGCTAAAATGGGCAAACAAAAGGCAAACGACAGAGTAGCAGTAGATTCTACTAAAACTATTTTTTTGCCGCCCAGATGTTATGAGTATGCGAAGCATTAAAGTCACATACAGGATAACAACTAAAACTGATCCGACAAAGCCCCATTCTTCACCAACAGTGGTAAAAATATAATCGGTTTGTTGTTCTGGGATAAAATTTCCTTTGGTTTGCGTACCCTCAAGAAACCCTTTTCCAAGAATCCCTCCAGACCCAATAGCAATCTGAGATTGGTTGATATTATACCCAATTCCTTGTGTATCAACTTCGCGTCCTAAAACAATGTTGAAGCGATCACGATGGCGTTGCTCGAACACATTTTCAAATACAAAGTCAACAGACTGAACAAAGGCAGAGGCCATGGCGATTGTTAAAATGATAGAGAGCAGCCGTTTTCTACGTTTCTTTCGATCCAAACCAAAAATATAGACAAGCCCCATTACCAAAACAATAGCTGTCGAAAGTGTTTTATCTAGCAGTAAAGTAATGATGAACAAAACAATAAGCCCAACAAAAGAAAGCAAAAATTGAGAGGGTAGTTTTTCAGTGTGTAAAACCAAAAGAAAGCTCAGAAACACAACTGTACTACCTGGGTCTGGTTGGGGAAGGATGATTAGTGCAGGAAGAAAGATGAGAAGAAAGGAGGTGAGTTGATCTGAGATTTTTGTTAAGTCTGTATTGATTTCACTCAGATGCTTTGTCAGTGCCAAAGCAGTGACCACTTTTGCAAACTCTGCTGGTTGAAAACTAAAGCCCCCAAATGAATACCAGGATTGAGCTCCAGAGACTTCTTTTCCAAAAACAAAAAGACCAAGTAGAAGCGCAATAATAATTAGATAAAAAACACTTGAATAACGCTCATAAATCTTCACTTTTGGAAACTGTATGAAGAAAATCAAACCGATGCTCAAAAGAGCAAAAAACAACTGCTTTCCAAAGGTGTGGTTCAAAGAAAGCATGTTTTCCTCCAGTGTATGTCCAGTCGAGTAAACATTGACAAGACCAATGGAAACAAGGGCGAAATACACCAAAAAGGTGTACCAATCAAACTTTAAAAGGTATTTATTATTCATTGATTTCAAAAGGTTTTCCGCTCAGCGGTTTTTGATATTCATCTAATAAACTTCCATTTAGCATACGATTTTCCAACCAGGTTCTTCTCACATTTTCAGTGAGATACTTTTCTATCACTAGGCTTGCAATTGGCGCAGCCCATCGGCCACCCCAATACCCATTTTCAACAAAAACAGCAACTGCAATTTTTGGATTTTCTCGGGGTGCAAAAGCCACAAACATCGAGTGGTCTGTTAACTGTACTTTCTCTCCATCTATTTTAGTGAAATTCTCAACTGTTCCTGTTTTTCCACACACTTCAACCCCTGGGACACGAGCTACGCGAGCAGTACCCCACTTCACAACGTTTGACATCCCTTCGATGACTGGTTCAAAATGAATAGAGTCTATGGTGGTGTAATTTGGGGTTCTATACTTTTCGGCCAACGAGTCTTTTTGAATTTTTTTCACAAAATGCGGCTTGTAAAAATATCCTCTGTTGGCAATGGTTGCAACCATATTTGCCAATTGAATGGGAGTGGTTAACACCTCACCTTGTCCAATTGAGTTGGAAAGTGAGGTTGTTGCACCCCAGCGTTGCTTTGGATACCAGTAATCATAATAATCAGAATTTGGAATAAACCCTTTTTGACCAGTTGGATGATCGTATCCTAAATAATTACCCATGCCGAAACTTTTGATATGATTACTCCAGATGTTCATCCCTTTTTTTGGATCGTCAAAACGATCTATGGTTCGGCGATAGATTGTAGCAAAGTAAGTATTGCAAGAGTTGTAAATACCACTGTTTAGTCGGTTTTTTGTCCCATAATTACAATGACATTTCATAAAATCAGTTCTGCCATAATAATGCCCCTCATTGCAGAGCACACGAAAACGAGGAGTAATTGCTTCCTCGTGAAGTGCAACCAGTGCATTGACGAGCTTAAAGGGCGATCCTGGGGGATACTGTCCTTGTAGGCCTCGATCAAAAAGGGGACGGTTGATGGTGTCGTTCTTCAACACGTTGAAATTCTTAGATCGACTTCGACCAACCAATAGGTCTGGTGCATATGTAGGGGTACTAACGTTGACGAGAATTTCACCAGTTTTAGGTTCTATAGCAACGATACCACCTCTTTTATTTTGCAGAAGTTTTTGACCATACTCCTGAAGCGCAATATCAATCGTTAAGTAGAGATCTTGAGCCTTTGTTGGAAGGGTATCGAGCTCGCCTTTTTGATAAGGTCCAATTACTCGATTGAATTTGTCTCTTTGAAGATAGCGAACCCCTTTTACGCCTCGTAATGTTTTTTCATAGGTTTTCTCGATTCCTTGCCGCCCAATCAATTCACCAGATTGATAGTAAGGGTCTTTTCTGATATCAAATCGATTGACCTCACTGATGTAGCCCAAGACGTTCGAGGCCGATGCTGTGTTGTATTTTCGAACAGCTCTTTTTTGAACATAAAACCCTCGATACTTCCAGAGTTTTTCTTGCAGCACGGCATAGTCACTTTTAGATAATTGCGCCAAAAAAACAGATGGTTTTCTGGTGGAATAGGAGCGAGCTTTTTGGACTTTTTCGACGAGATTATTTTTGTTGATCTTCAATAGTTTACAGAACTCAAGCGTATCGAATTGTTGCAACTGCCTTGGAACAATCATCAGATCATAAGTTGCTTGATTTTCGACAATCAATGTTCCATTTCGATCATAAATAAATCCTCGTTCAGGGTATATATATTCTCGCAAAACAGAGTTTTGTAAGGACTGATCATCATAATCAGAGCTCAAGACTTGGAGGCTGAGAAGACGGACCAAAAAAATAATTCCGCTTCCTATGATAAGAATGTATAACAGGTTTTTTCTCATTGCTTATTCTTTCGCAACACAAACATAATTGCAATTAAAAATAACAATGTATATAGACTTCCAAAAATAAATTGTTGAATTCCCCATAGTGTTTTGGGCCAACTGGCTAAACCTATGAGATAGTACACCAGGTGGTGAAGGAGAACCATATTTAAGCTGTAGGCAGACAAGGCAATGAATGGTGTTTGTTGCAAGCGGATGTTGACATAACCATGATTTTTACCAAAAACCGAAGTAATAATTGTTGGCCGAAGAAAAGCTGCGGTTACACATGCTGCAGCTTGAATGCCCATAGTTGAGTGAAGGAGATCCGAATAAAGACCATATAAAAATGCAACGACAAGAAAAATGGTTTGTTCAGCATCAGTTGGGTAAAAAATTAAGAAAAGCAGTGTGATTTGAGGAACCAGTTGAACCCCCAAATTGAACTGATCAAACACCATCACCTGTAAGATGGGTAACAAAAGAAAATAGACGACAAAAGGGTATGATCTACTATTCATTTGTTGATTGTTGAATGCTTTTTACTTCTTCTTTTAAGGGGTGATCAATGGCAAAAACAGATCCCAAATTAGTCATGTCTTGAAAAAGAGAGACTTGGATATCGAAAAAACTTAGAGATGGATCGTCGATAAAATCTGAAATTATACCTATTGGAATGCCAGGAGGAAAAATGGTTGACATACCACCTGTTTGAATGGTATCGCCGACATTGACGATGGCAGTTTTTGGCACATCAATCAAGTCCATTTTGGCAGGGTCATCTCCTGACCATGTTAAGCTTCCAAAGTGGTTGCTGTTTTTGAGCTTTGCGTTGATTTGTAGGTCTTTGTTTAGGATGGAGATCCCTTGTGAATATCGATTTTCGACAAACTGGACAACACCAACAATTCCTTTTGAAGTTACCAACCCCATTTCTTTTTCAACACCAATATTTTTACCCCCTTTTAATGTAATATAGTTATAGCTATTGATAAAAGAATTTCGAATCACTTGTAGCCTAACAGTACTGTAGCTTAAGGTATCAGATGGCAATTTTTTTTCAGAAAGGAGTTGATCTAAAAGAATTTGGTTTTCTTCAATGAGAAGCTCGTTGGTCTTTATTAAGCTAACATATGAAGAAAGGGAATAAACAATAGAATTTAGCTGCGTACCAAAATAAAGGCCAGCATTTGCAATCAAACTTCGGTGGTAAGAACTTGATTGTTGTAATAGGAAAATACTCAATGAAGTAAGTAGAACATAAACCAAGCCGTTACGGAATCGAATAATGGCATTGACAAGCTGCTGCATTGTTCAGCTATTTAACTAAGATTGTTTTGTATTGATCAATATTTTTTAACGCAATTCCAGTTCCTCTTACAACTGCTCGCAATGGATCTTCGGCGATAAAAATAGGAAGATCTGTTTTTTGCGACAATCGCTTGTCTAGCCCACGTAGCATCGACCCCCCACCAGCAAGATAAACACCAGTATTGTAGATGTCTGCCGCGAGTTCTGGGGGTGTTTGAGATAGGGTTTCCATAACAGAGTCTTCAATTCGTATGATTGATTTATCGAGGGCTTTTGCAATTTCTCGATAAGAAATCACTGTTTCTTTTGGTTTTCCTGTCAGCAAGTCTCTTCCTTGAACAGTCATATCTTCTGGTGGGTTTTCCAACTCCTCAAGTGCAGATCCGATCAAAATTTTCACGCGCTCTGCTGTTCGTTCTCCTACATATAGGTTGTGTTGTGTTCGCATATAATAAATGATATCGTTTGTAAACACATCACCAGCCACTTTTACAGACTTATCGCATACAATACCAGAGAGGGCAATCACAGCAATTTCAGTTGTTCCTCCACCAATGTCGATAATCATATTTCCTTTGGGTTGCATGATATTCACACCAATACCTATGGCTGCTGCCATGGGTTCATGAATAAGATACACCTCTTTTCCATTGACACGTTCTGCTGACTCACGCACAGCACGCATTTCAACTTCAGTGATTCCAGATGGAATACAGATGACCATGCGAAGAGCAGGAGTAAAAAATCGTTTTTTAAGTGCAGGAATATTTTTGATAAACATACTAATCATCTGCTCTGAGGCGTCAAAATCAGCAATAACACCATCTTTTAATGGGCGTATTGTTTTGATGTTTTCATGGGTTTTTCCCTGCATCAGGGCTGCTTCATGTCCAACAGCGATGATTTTGTTTGTTACACGATCACGTGCAACAATAGATGGGCTATCGACCACTACATTTTCATTATGAATAATGAGTGTGTTTGCAGTACCCAAGTCAATGGCTATGTTTTCTGTTAAAAAATCGAAAAAACCCATAGTTAAATCATACTGTAATTATACGAATTAATGTTTAAAGTGTCGCACACCAGTCATCACCATTGCCATCTGATGAGCATTACAAAAATCGACACTCTGCTGATCTTTAATCGATCCTCCTGGTTGAATCACTGCTGTAATTCCTGCCTTGTGCGCGATTTCAACACAATCAGGAAAAGGGAAAAATGCATCACTTGCCATAACAGCTTCTGTAAGATCAAACCCAAATGTTTCTGCTTTTTTAATCGCTTGTGATAGCGCATCAACTCTCGATGTTTGGCCTGTTCCGGAGGCAAGCAATTGTAAATCTTTGGCCAGCACAATGGTATTGGATTTAGTGTTTTTACAAATGTTTGAGGCAAACAGCATGTCCTCAATCTGCGCTGCAGTTGGCTTTGTAGTGGTAGCTGTCTGTAACATTTTCTCATGATCAATAATTTGATCCTTGTCTTGGACGATATATCCGTTGAGACAACTGCGAACCAACTTTACTGTGTGAGTATTTGTTTTTTGAGCAAGTAAAATTCTGTTCTTCTTGTTCTTGAGAAGGGTAAGTGATTTCTCGTCAAAAGATGGCGCAATGACGACTTCACAAAACAATTCGTGAATTTGACGTGCTGTTTCAATATCAATAGGGAGGTTTGCAATTAAAATACCACCAAATGCAGAAATCGGATCGCCAGCAAGTGCTGCTGTATAGGCTTCGCTGAGTGTTTTTCTAGTGGCAACACCACAAGCGTTGTTGTGTTTGAGAATTGCAAAAGTAGGATCAGTTGATTCGTGGGCTTCCATCAAGCTCAAAGCAGCATCAATATCAAGAAGATTATTATATGATAATTCTTTGCCATTTAGCTTATCAAATAATTTCTCTAAATCACCAAAAAAATAGCCTTCTTGATGGGGGTTTTCTCCATAACGAAGTTGATGACCTTTCTGAACACTCAACTTTAGTGCAGAAGACCCATCATCAAAATAATTAAAAATGGCACTGTCATAATGAGATGACACATTGAACGAATGCTTGGCAAAATACTTCCTTTGTTCTAAGGTAAACGTCCCATTTTCATCCATCAGAATGGAGAGCAGATGTTTGTACTCAGATTTTGAAGCAATACAGACAACATCAGCTTGGTTTTTTGCAGCAGCACGAATCAAGGCAATACCACCAATATCGATTTTTTCAATGATCTCTTGCTCGGTTCCTCCACGTGCTACAGTTTCTTCAAATGGATATAGGTCAACAATCACCAAATCAATAGGGGGGATGTCATAGGTAGATAGTTCTTCAGCGTCTTTGCGATTATCTCTGCGATTTAGAATTCCGCCAAATACCTTTGGGTGCAAGGTTTTAACGCGCCCACCTAGGATGGAGGGATAGTCGGTTATGGACTCGACTCGAATAACTTCGATGCCCAAAGAATCAATATAATCAGCTGTACCTCCTGTCGAATAGATTGTAACACCAAGCTGGTTGAGCTTTTCGACAATGGGCTCTAAACCATCTTTATCAAAAACCGAAATCAGAGCGGATGAAATGCGAATTGTATCTTGCATAAGTCCAAATAGGTTGCAAAAGTAGCAATTTTCAGTCGTAATTTAATCTCTGTAGCTTGATTAAAACAAATGCTTGGCAGCCAGGCAATTGACTTGGGTTAAAAAAGCTGCGTCTTTTTCTGTAAAAGCCTTTAATTGGTGGGAGTCGATATCGATCTGACCAATGTTTATATCATTGACAAATAATGGAATGACAATCTCAGATTTTACATCCAAATTGCAAGCAATATAATTGTCTTGTACGCTCACATCATCGACAATAAAGTTTTTGTTGCTCAATGCAACTTGCCCACAAATCCCTTTACCAAATGGAATATTTGTATGCTCTGTCGATTCGCCATAATAAGCGTGTAAAACCAGCTCTTTTTTTTCGGGGTGATGTAAATAATAGCCCACCCAGTCGTAGTTATCAATACAATCATAAAGAATTTGACAGATCAATTGCAGTCCTTCTTTTTGATCGATGACTGAAAATATTTTCGCTTCGATTTTCGCTAATAACGAATCTGTTTTCATAAAAAAAAAACTGCCCCAAAGAGGGGCAGTAGTTATCGGTTTACATCATCCCTGGCATGCCACCACCCATTGGTGGAGCAGCAGGTGCAGGAGCATCCTCTTTGATGTCGACTAGTGCACACTCGGTGGTAAGCACCATACCAGCAACAGAGGCTGCATTTTCTAAAGCAACACGTGTGACTTTTTTGGGATCAATGATTCCAGCATCTTGCATATCCACATAAGTTTCCGATTTGGCATCATATCCAAAATTAGCTTTGCCTTCTTCGACTTTGGATACAACAACAGATCCTTCGCCACCAGCATTGGTTACGATTGTGCGTAAAGGTGCCTCGACAGCATTGAAGACAATTTGATTTCCAGTTGACTCGTCAGCGTTTTCAGCTTTGATTTTTTGAATCGATTTTCTTGCATTGAGCAAAGCAACACCTCCACCTGAAACGATGCCTTCTTCAACAGCAGCGCGAGTGGCATGTAATGCATCATCAACACGATCCTTTTTTTCTTTCATTTCTACTTCAGAAGCAGCACCAACGTAGAGAACAGCAACACCACCAGCCAATTTTGCTAGTCGCTCTTGTAGTTTCTCTTTGTCGTAATCGGAGGTAGTCGATTCAATTTGCGCTTTTATTTGGTTGACTCGTCCTTTGATTGCTTCTGCGTCTCCAGATCCATTCACGATGGTAGTATTGTCCTTATCAATGGTTACTTTTTCAGAAGTGCCAAGCATTTCGATCGTGGTATTTTCAAGGTTGAAACCACGTTCTTCGGAAATGACAGTACCACCTGTAAGGATCGCAATATCTTCAAGCATTGCTTTTCGACGATCACCAAAACCAGGTGCTTTTACAGCTGCGATTTTGACTGTCCCTCTCAATTTATTGACAACAAGGGTTGCCAATGCTTCTCCATCAACATCTTCAGCAACGATAACGAGTGGTTTTCCTGTTTGTGCAACAGGTTCTAGGACAGGCAAGAGGTCTTTCATCGTCGAAATCTTTTTGTCAAACAAAAGTATATAAGGACTTTCTAAATCAGCCTCCATTTTCTCAGCGTTTGTGACGAAATATGGAGATAAATAACCTCGATCAAACTGCATCCCTTCAACAACGTCTACATAGGTATCAGTACCCTTTGCTTCTTCCACAGTGATAACACCCTCCTTGCCAACCTTTTCAAAGGCTTCTGTTATCAGTGTACCGATGGTTTCATCGTTATTTGCAGAGATGGATGCAACTTGTTTGATTTTTTCAGAGGAATCACCTACTTGTACAGACTGCTTATCGAGATCTTTTACAATGGCCTCAACAGCTTTGTCCACACCTCGTTTTAAATCCATAGGATTGGCGCCAGCAGCAACATTTTTAAGACCTTCATGCACTATGGCTTGTGCCAAAATGGTAGCAGTTGTTGTACCATCACCAGCCAAGTCATTTGTTTTAGATGCAACTTCTTTGACCATTTGAGCACCCATGTTTTCTAGGGCATCCTCTAGATCAACTTCTTTTGCAACTGTAACCCCATCTTTCGTCACTTGAGGACCACCAAAGGATTTGTCGATTATTACGTTTCTTCCTTTTGGACCTAAGGTAACTTTTACAGCGTTAGCGAGAGCATCTACACCACGCTTAAGCCCTTCACGAGCCTGAACATCAAATTGAATATCTTTTGCCATTTTGTTTTATTTTATACAATTGCTATAATATCGCTTTCGCGCATGATTAAATAATCTGTTCCATCTAGTTTTAAATCTGTACCAGCATACTTTCCATAAAGAACTGTATCACCAACCTTGAGGGTTATCGACTCGTCTTTGGTACCTGGTCCCACAGCTGCTACTGTTCCTTTTTGAGGCTTTTCTTTTGCTGTGTCTGGAATAATGATCCCTGAAGCAGTTTTGTTCTCAGCTTCAAGTGGGATTATCACCACTCGATCAGCTAGAGGTTTTATATTTAATTTACTCATAATCTAGTGTTATATTATTATTTTCTAATTTAAGCATGAACCATGCCAACTTAATATCGATTGATTCCATCTGTAATTTTGTGACATTATGGCATCTTAATGTTCTCGTTTGGATTATTGCTCGGGGATATCTTCAGGTAATACTTCTGGCAACTCTTCAGGGATCTCTTCAATGATAACCTCTTCAATTGCCTCGTCACTCAACAAAGTAGAGTCTTCGACAGTACCTGGTCGTAATATCATTGAGTTTGACAACAAGATCAGAACCAATAGTAAAGTAGCCAACACCCAAGTGCTTCGATCCAAAAAGTTTGTTGTGTTTTGTACACCACCAATTTGTTGTCCACCACCACCAAAAGATGAGGAAAGCCCACCTCCTTTAGGATTTTGAACCATGACAACGAGTACCAAAAGAAATGATACAATAATAATGAGAGTTATAAAGATAGAAAATGTACTCATAAGAAAGTTATTTCGACTCTTCTAATTTTATTTTTTTAATATTGGTTGCAAATAAACTACTTTTTTCTGGATATTTCAAAGAGAGGATTTTGAAGGCTTTTTTTGCTTCATCATACTTTTTTTGTTTCCAGTACAAGTGAGCAAGTGTTTCTGTCATAATTTTATTTTTTGACAGTGGATTCTCTTTCGATAAGTCTTTTTTTGTGCCAGTCTTTTTAACAGCACCAATCTTTGGATTGTTGTTGATAAACTTGTCAATCCAGTCAAATTTTGAGGATGTTTTGTTTTCGTTTTTTGTGTCCACGACCTCTAACCATTCCAAAAAAGAATGCATATTGCTTTCACTAGGCATTGTCACTTGTTCCTTACCACCTTCTATTGCTTGAGCCAAATGCTCTAGGTGTTGATACAAAACATTCCTTTGGGTCGTTTGAAGCGCACAAGAACGAAGAGCTCTTTTATATCCCTTTGCATTTGAGGATTTAAGAACCTCCAACTCCAGCACTCGTAAAGCGTTGAAATATGGATATTTATTAATCATTTTTTTGATAGAAATGAGTGCTTGTTCAGAATTGGTTTTGGCCAAACTGCTGAGCTCTTCAATGGTCTGTTCTTGGTTTACCATTTTGCGAGAGATTGGTTAAACACATCTTGCGTTATTCGCTCAAATATCTCATCATGAGCGTTTGATTTCACACTTTGAAGTTGTGCAGTGTCAGGGAAATCATAGAAGTGAGAAAATCTTTTTTCAAAATTATCCTCTTCATTGTTGGTGTTGATATAACGAACATTGATCGTTACTGTGAGTCTGTTTTGTGCAGCTGTTTGCTCAGCAGTAGCAGTTGTCGGCGTCACACGATATTCTGTGATTTCTCCCTCATATATCAAATCTCCATTTGCCCCTATCAGTTCTAAATTAGTTTGATTGATCAACACCTCTTGCATGGCATTTGTAAAATCTCTATCAAGCCCTGGTTCAAAGGTAGAACCAATGGAGTTTGCTGCATCATTTACAAAAAGATTGACTTGAACAGTCTCAGCATTTTCAGGGATAGAGGCCCCAGTGAAGGAATAAAATTTGCATCCAAAGACAATAAAAACCAGACTGAATAAAAAGATTTTTTTCATTATAAATCGATATCAAACTGTTTTATTTTTCGATATAGAGTACGTTCTGAAATTCCAAGTTCATTGGCTGCAGCCTTTCGCTTTCCATGATTGCGCTCAAGTGCCTTTTTGATCAGTTCGAGCTCTTTTTCAATCAAACTCAAAGTTTCTTCCTCCTCAATTTCTTCAGCATATTCAAAATTGTCTTCTGTCTTTGGCGTGTAGGGTTTTGGTTCGTTGGCAGAAGGCAATAAGCGTTCTGTATGGTCTTGTTCGTTGCCATAAATTTTTTGAATCAACCCTTCATTCTCAGTGCGTACCTGGTCAGTGTTGGAGGCGTTCATCAACTCTAATGTCAGTTGTTTTAAATCATTCAAATCAGATTTCATGTCAAACAATACCTTATATAGAATTTCACGTTCTGAGCTAAAATCACTTCCTTGATCTGACGAGGATGGCACAACAGCTGGCAAATGCATATCATGATTGGGCAAGTATAAACTCAATGTATCTACTCCAATTGCGCGATCTTGTTCCAACACAGACAACTGCTCAGCCACATTGCGAAGCTGACGAATGTTTCCATGCCATTGTTGTCTTTCCAGAAGTTGTTGTGCTTGTTCGTCGAGTCGCACAGTGGGCATTTTGTATTTCTGCGCAAAATCTGCCGCAAACTTTCGAAAGAGTAAGTGAATATCACCATCTCTCTCTCGCAGTGGGGGAAGAACAATTTCAACTGTACTCAAGCGATAAAACAAATCCTCTCTAAATTTCCCCTGCTGTATGGCTTTGGACATATTGAGGTTGGTGGCAGCTACAATTCGTACATTGGTTTTTTGTACTGCCGAAGAACCAACCTTTAAAAACTCACCATTTTCCAATACCCTCAACAACCTGACTTGGGTGGTTAGAGGTAATTCGCCAACTTCGTCAAGAAAAATAGTTCCTCCATCGGCTTCTTCAAAATACCCGCTTCTTGTCGAGGTGGCACCTGTAAACGCCCCTTTTTCGTGTCCAAAAAGCTCAGAGTCGATGGTGCCTTCGGGGATCGCACCACAGTTGACTGCTATAAACTTCCCATGTTTTCGAAGGGAAAGCTGATGAATAATTCGTGGAATACTTTCTTTACCAACCCCACTTTCACCAGTCACCAATACAGAAATATCGGTAGGCGAAACACGAATTGCCTTACCAATTGCCCTGTTGAGTTGAGGATCATTCCCAATGATTTCAAAACGTTGTTTGATAGATTGAATTTTGTTCATACTTAAACAGCTTTACCAATTAGAGTTGCAGACGTACAACTTTCGATTTTCACATTGACAAAATCACCAACAGAAAAGTTTTCTTTAGGGAAAACAACCACAGTGTTTTGTTGATTGCGACCACTCCAATGTTCACTTGATTTTTTGGATTCTTTTTCGATGAGAACCTCAACTGTTTTTCCAACAAACTTCTGTGTTCGATACAAACCATGTTGCTGTTGTTTTGCTACAACTTCTTGCAAACGACGTTTTTTTACACTTTCAGGTATGTTGTCTTCAAGTTTTTTGGCAGCTGGGGTTCCTGGGCGTTCGGAATACATAAACATAAACCCAAAATCATATTTCACATAGTTCATTAAACTGAGTGTGTCTTGGTGATCTTCTTCGGTTTCGTTTGGAAAGCCACTAATCATATCTTGTGATATACCACAGTCAGGTAGAATCGTTCGAATGTGATCAATAAGTTCAATATACTCAGCTCTCGTATGCTGTCGATTCATTGCTTCCAATATACGATCGCTTCCTGATTGAACAGGCAAATGGATGTAGTTGCAAATGTTTTTGTGTTTTTGCATCACATACAACACATCTAAAGTCATGTCTTGGGGGTTGGATGTGGAGAATCGAAATCGCATATTTGGTTGTTCATTTGCAACCATATCGAGTAGCTTGTCAAAGGCGATTGCTGTTTTCTTTTGCAAATCAGATGCCTTGTGAAAATCTTTTTTGGGTCCACCACCATACCACAGGTAACTGTCAACGTTTTGCCCCAGTAAAGTAACTTCTTTATATCCCTTTTCTGCAAGATAATTGATCTCTTTTAGGATGCTTTTGGGGTCACGACTGCGCTCTCTACCTCGAGTGAAAGGAACCACACAGAAGGTACACATATTGTCACAACCACGTGTGATGGACACAAAGGCAGTTACACCATTGGATTGCAAACGAACGGGTCGTATATCGCCATATGTTTCTTCTTTAGAAAGGATCACATTGACAGCATCTCGACCCTCTTCAACTTCTTTGACCAAACTCGGAAGATCTTTATAAGCATCAGGGCCAGCAACTAGGTCAACAATTTTTTCTTGTTCTAAAAATTTTGATTTCAAACGCTCAGCCATACAGCCCAATACCCCAACTTTTAGGTTTGGATTGCTTTTTTTGATATTATTGAATTGCTCCAATCGATTCCGAACAGTTTGCTCTGCTTTTTCTCGAATCGAACAAGTATTGACTAAGACCAAATCGGCATGTTTTAGATCATTCGTTGTTGAGTATCCAGCATCTGCTAGGATAGAAGCAACAATTTCGCTGTCAGAAAAATTCATTTGACACCCATAGCTCTCGATGTACATTTTTTTGCCATTTGCCTTAGGGTCATGGAGTTCAAGCACATCTCCATTATATAAATTCGGATCTTTCGATTTTGTAGTTTTAGCGTGCAATGGAGTATTTTTTTAAATAAATACAAGCAAAAATACAAAAATACCGACATTTTGTCAGTGATTTTTTAAAAAGGGTTCGTCCACTTTCTAATGAGGCAGATGTTTTTTGAGTTTGCCAACACTCCCATACGAAATAATCCCACCAGAATTTGTAAAACTCAAACCATTGCTGCTAAAAAAATTACAGCAGTTATGATATCGTCTACTTTGGTGATGGAAAGAGCACCAAGAGCAATGGTAACAACAAGGGAATCAAGGGCAACTGGTCCAACAGCTGGGTGCCATGACGTACCTATCAAGACATGAATAAACTGGGGAATGAATGCAGCGAAGAGCCCGTAGATAGGGGAAAGTCCTGCAATCATTGCATAGGCAAGACCTTGTGGAATAACAATGATTGCAATGGAAAACCCTGAAATTCATATCGATATACAAAGCTGATTTTTCATAGTTCAGTAGGTCGTTGTAAATCGGAAAAAGTCTTGCAATCACTGGAAAAATTATACTATTTTAATTAATGAATCATGGTAAAATTTTACTAAAAATTGATCTTTTTAAGATAAAAATTTTGCATGTTCAAAAATAATTCTACTACTTTTGTTCCCGTTTTCACTCCGATTTATGGCAAAAAATCTAGTTATTGTAGAGTCTCCAGCCAAAGCAAAAACAATTGAAAAATACCTTGGCGCTGACTTCAAAGTTGTGTCCAGTTATGGTCATATTTCAGACCTTCCTGACAAAGAACTAGGGGTTGATGTTGAGCGTAATTTTATGCCAAAGTACACAGTGTCAAGTGATAAGAAAAAACTTGTATCAGAGTTAAAAACCCTTGCTAGAAAGTCAAACACTGTATGGCTTGCGAGTGATGAGGATCGAGAAGGAGAAGCTATTGCTTGGCATTTGTCGAATGTACTTGAGTTGCAAAAAGAAAACACAAAACGAATTGTTTTTAATGAAATCACAAAAACTGCGATACAACACGCTATTGAACACCCCCGACAAATCGATCAAAACTTAGTCGATGCGCAACAAGCACGAAGGGTGTTGGATCGACTTGTGGGATATGAGCTATCTCCAATCCTTTGGCGAAAAGTACAGGGTGGATTATCTGCCGGGCGTGTGCAATCGGTAACTCTTCGTTTGGTTGTTGAGCGAGAGCGTGAAATCGAAAATTTTGTTCCCAAAGAAACATTTAAAGTTCAGGCAAATTTCACTACAGCAGAGGGCTGTGCCTTTACTGCCGAACTGTCTAAAACTTTTTCGAGTGAGCAAGAATCGTTGGATTTTTTAAATCAAAATATTGAGGCTCAGTTTCATATCAATTCTATCGAAAAAAAACCAGCCACAAAAGCGCCAGCAGCGCCTTTTACGACTTCAACTTTGCAACAAGAAGCATCGAGAAAACTTGGGTTTTCTGTAAGTAGAACTATGCAAAATGCACAACGATTGTATGAGGCAGGTTTGATTACCTATATGCGAACAGACAGCGTAAACCTTTCAAAACAAGCTTTGGAACAGGCTGCTTCAGTGATTGAAAGCAACTATGGAAAACAATATGTACAAACCCATCAGTATGTCACCAAAAAGAAAGGAGCACAAGAAGCGCATGAAGCCATTCGTCCAACTGACTTGAATCTAATTGAAGCGAATGTAGAATATGATCAAAAGCGACTCTACGATTTGATTTGGAGGCGCACCTTGGCCTCGCAGATGAGTATGGCAAAACTCGAAAGAACAGTTGCCAAAATCGTTACAGACAAGCATTCTCATGCATTTGTTGCACGAGGAGAAGTGGTCGTTTTTGATGGATTTTTAAAATTATATTTAGAAGGTGTTGACGACCCAGCAGATGAAGATCAGTCGTTGTTGCCAGCAATGGAAAAGGGTGAGCTTGCCCACGCAAAACAAATCGTTGCTACACAACGTTTTAGTCGACCTCCTTATCGATACTCAGAGGCATCACTGGTCAAAAAATTGGAAGAGCTTGGCATTGGAAGACCATCAACCTATGCACCTACCATATCAACTGTTCTCAATCGTAAATATGTTGCCAAAGGCACACACGAAGGAGATCAGCGAACATACAAACAACTGCTAATAAAGGATAACAAACTAACAACTGAAAACAAATCTGAAAAAACAGGCTCCCAAAAAGGTAAACTTGTTCCGACAGATATTGGTTTTTTGGTCAATGACTTTTTGATCAACAACTTCAAGGACATAGTTGATTATGGATTTACTGCAAGTATCGAACAGGATTTTGATCGTGTTGCTACAGGAAATTCTGAATGGGAGTCCATTATGAAGCAATTTTACTCGAATTTTCATCCAGTTGTAGAAGATGTAAAGAAAAACGCTACACGAGAAACAGGGCAGCGAATTTTGGGAGTAGATCCAAAAACTGGTCGTCAATTGAGTGTTCGCCTTGGAAAATTTGGCCCAATGGCACAGGTAGGTACTGTTGACGATGAAGAAAAGCCATTGTTTGCTTCAATTCCAGAAACATTTAGTTTAGCTAAGATTACTTTTGAAGAAGCCTTAGACTTGTTTAAACTGCCTGCAACAATTGGCGAATATGAGGGATTGCCTGTGCAAGCCAACAATGGTCGTTATGGGCCATATTTGTTTCACAACAAGGTATTTGTTTCTCTGCCAAAGGGCACAGATCCACTCACAGTGACGTTGGAAAAAGCCATCTCTTTCATTGAACAAAAACGAAAAGACGATGCACCAATTGCAACCTATGAAGGTCAGGGTGTCACCAAAGGCAAGGGCCGATTTGGACCCTTTATCAAGTGGAATGGGTGGTTTATTAACGTGTCAAAGAAATATGACTTTAATGATCTTTCAGAAAAAGATATCGAAGAACTCATAGAGGCAAAGAAGAAAAAAGAAGCAGAGCGAGTTGTTCGTGTTTGGGAAGATGAAGGCATTCGAATCGAAAAAGCGAGGTGGGGGCGGCATAACCTCATCAAAGGAAAAACGAAGGTTGAGCTCAACAAAACAACCGATGTAGCAAATATGACCCTAGACCAAGCCACAGAGATGTTGAGCAAAAAGAAGCCTGCAAAAAAGAAAAAAAAATAACATATGGCGATTGAGCTTCTTATCCCTGTAGCCGATGAAGTTTTGTCACTTCGAACGACTTCAGAGCCACAGACATTGGGTAATAAAATTAAAATTCACTCTGAAACAGGAGGGATTCCAAGCTTCAAAAACAGTAGAATCGCGATTGTAGGGGTTCAAGAAACAAGATCCATAGGGCAGCCCCATCAGCGCAAACAAAACCTAATAGGCATTCGTAAAGCCCTCTACAGCCTATATATTGGAAATTGGAGCAACAGTATAATCGATCTTGGAGATGTCCCCATAGGAGATAAGGAAAGTGACTCATTGAAGGTGCTGCACGATATCGCCAAAGAAATGTATCAGCGCAACATTCTGCTGATTGCTTTTGGTGGCAGCCAGGAAAATACCCTTGGCCTATGTAGTGTGTATAACGAACTGGAGGTTTATTACAATTTAACATCGATAGATTATAAATTTGACTTTGGTGGCGATGGCAATCTCATTTCGCCAGATTCCTACATGTCAAAGCTCATTGCAAACCGACCCAATTATATGTCGAATTTCTGCAACCTTGGGTATCAGAGTTATATGGTATCTCAAGATGAAATTGACCTCATTGAGCGTTTGTATTTTGAGTCCTTTCGCCTTGGCGCATTAACTCCCAACCTCAGGGTTGTAGAACCCCTGATGCGTGACTCTGATATCGTTTCAATGGACATGACATCAGTCAAATCCAATGAGCTTCAAGGAGGCTTGACACAAGTTAATGGATTTACAGCGCAACAATTTTGTGCATTGGGGCGTTATGTTGGTATCAGCGATAGGGTTCGATTTGTAGGGATACAGAATATTCCAGACACCAGTGCCGCTGCAAATTTGACAGCTCAAACAATGTGGTATATTATAGAGGGCATGCATTTTAGAGTGAATGAATATCCTTTTTCAACAAAGGAAAATTGTGTAAAGTATGTAGTCTCGTGTGATAATCAAGACTTGGTTTTTTATCAAAGTTCGGTGAGTAAACGCTGGTGGTTGGAAGTACAAGCAGGACAGGACTCTAATCAGGAAATCATGCTAATTTCATGCGCTGAAAATGATTTTTATACAGCAGAAAAAGGGGTGGTTCCTGAGCGCTGGTGGAAGGCCATTCGTCGAAGTATAATTTAAAATGTATATTTTTGTCAACAGTATTGTTAATAAATATCTTAATTTCGCATACGTAATGAGAAGCATAACCGCATTACTTGCTTTATTAATTTTAGTCCTGAGTTGTGGAAAACGCGATCAGGGCGAGTTAATTGGAGTTAAGACGAAAAAGTTTATTAAGGTAAACCCACATGGGATGGTTGAAATTCCTGGTGGGTCTTTTATTATGGGTTCTTCCGACGAGGATATCATTGATGCGCAAAACGATATCACTCGAACCATGACTGTCCGAACCTTCTACATGGACGAAACCGAAATCACCAATCGAGAATACATGCAGTTTATCGAATGGGTGAAAGACTCAATCGTGAGAACCAAACTCGCAGAAAAAGCAGTTTATGTAGCCTTGGGGGTTACGCAAGACAACACTAAGGATTTTAAAGACATAGAGCAGACCTGGTCTGAGTTTAATGATCTAGCAGAATCTTTGGTCGATGAAAATTCTGATGGTGTAGGTGAAATTAAAATGCCCAACCCTGACAACCTTTCAGATGAAAACGAAAACTTTAGCAGTCCAGAAGATTTCTATACTGCCGAAAAAGGAGAAATACTCACATATTTTCCTGCCATAGCCGACTATGTTGGAGTTGAAGAATCTGATGGCGACGCCGGCGAAGAGTTTAGTGGACTCAACGGATATCAATTACTTCTTCGGTACAGAGCCGAAAATCCTATCGTTATGTGGCTACGGGATAGAAATAAGCCTGATAGCGAATATCACAACTATTTACCCTTGGATAAAGAAACTGATATTTTTTGGGAGAGAGAAGATTATCCAGACATCCACTATGCAGAAGTGATGGAAGATGAGGTATATCTTCCCGAAGAAGAATGGTATAATGGTGTTCGATCTATTGACACTAAAATATTGGTTTATCGCTATTCAGAACTAAAGACTGATAGTTTGGTCAATGATATGAAGAATCCAAACTTAGTAGATAACATAAAGCGTTCTGATTATCTCGTTCACGACGCTGTTCGCATTTATCCTGATACGACAGTTTGGATCAAAGACTTTAAGTACAGTTACAACGAACCGATGTTTAACGAATATTTTTGGCATCCCGCTTATGCTGACTATCCAGTAGTGGGGATCAGCTGGAAGCAGGCAAAAGCATTTGCAAATTGGAGAACAAAATACAGGAATGATTATTTAAGAGGAGAAAAAAATAAAACAACAGTAGGCCAGTTTAGACTACCTACTGAAGGAGAATGGGAATATGCCGCTCGTGGTGGTAAGCAATCTGCAATTTACCCTTGGGGTGGGCCTTATTTGGTTGACAATCGTGGGGATTTTCTTGCAAACTTTAAACCCAAAAGAGGCGATTACTCAGCTGATAACATCGTTTACACTGCTGAGGTAGATTCCTATGAACCAAATGAATTTGGACTGTACAATATGTCTGGAAATGTAGCTGAATGGACCTCATCACCTTATTACAACGAGAGTTATGAGTTCAACACAACTTTTAACCCCGATGTGTATATGCCAGGGAATGAAAGAAAAGTAGTGCGTGGAGGCTCATGGAAAGATGTTGCCTACTTCTTGAAAGTTGGAAGTAGAGATTACGAATACGCCGACAGTGCAAAGAGTTATATTGGGTTGCGTTTAGTACGTGACTATTTAGGGTCAAACAGTAGATAATTTAATAGGAATGAAGAAAAAGTTTTTTATACCGGAAAAATACTTAGAATTAATTTTTGGACTAGGAGCATCAGTCGTCATTGTTGGTGCACTTTTGAAAATTACACACAAGGATTTCATATTTAGTGGGAACACATGGCTAACAGCTGGGCTCATAACTGAGGCAGTGATTTTTATGATTGCAGGTCTTAGAGGTTATGCTATAACAAACGAGGACGATTCAGACGAAGTAAGTCCAGAGGCTGCAATTTCTGATGTTTCTAAAGAGGTAGATGCGCTGAAAGAAGCCTTTGCGTCTGCCACCAACCAAATACAAAATTTGACAGGAAGTTTACAAGCTGCTACAATCGCAGCTGCAACAATTAAGATTCCCGAAAATTTTCAAGTCAACGTAGATGAGCTAAACAATCGCCTTGCTTCGGCTAGTGTTTCTGTTTCGCAAGTGCAAGACGTTTACAATAATATTGAAAAGAGCTTGGATGGTCAGCCCGAAGCGCACAGAGATGTCGTGTCTGCAAGTGATAAGCTTGTAGTGCAACTAGAAGAAATGAACTCTCTTGTGAAGCAGCTTAACGAAAAGTACTCTGCGATTTCTAAAGCAATGGGCAATTAAATAATATCAACGACAACTAATGGCAGCAGGAAAACAAGATTCTAGGCAAAAAATGATAAACATGATGTATCTCGTGTTTATCGCCATGTTGGCTTTGAATATTAGTAAGGAGGTACTCGCCACTTTAGGTATTTTGAATGATGATATAGAAAATTCGATACGATCCAAAAGTGAAAAAAGTAAAGAGCTTTATGGCTTGTTTAAGCAAAATGCAGAGAACCCAAGCTATGCATTTGCGAAAGAGTGGGCTCCTATCATAGAAGACGCCAACAACGAATACTATACATTTATTCAGGGAATAAAAGATACGCTATTACTAGATAAAGATGGAAAAAATAAATATAAGAAAGATGTCGTAATCAAAGACGGCCCGAACAAATCAGATACCCTACGCATTACAAATTATCAAACGATGGACAAGTCAATCGATCTTGATGATATGTTTTTTGAAGGTAACAGCTACGATAGCTTGGGTGTAGTGTTCGTCGACAAATTCAAATCATATTCTTCTTTGATGCGTTCGATTATCGATTCTATTGCCTTGCAAGAAAGTCGATTGACTGTCAAAAGAACACCACACGATTTTTCAATTAGTAAAGACCTGTTGAGAAGAAGTTTTACTTTTCAGGATTCTGTTGTTAACTCAGAAGGAACAATCCAACCTTATCTTGATTACAACTACAAGGGCTTTCCTAAAATCGCTTCTCTCTCAAAACTCACAAAGCTACAATCTGATGTTCGTGAATTAGAACTTCAAATGGTGGATGCGTTTAACACGAAAATTTTAAGTGATGGTAGTGCTGTAAACATCAACACCTCGAAGTCGCTATTGAACGCAAAATCAACTTATTTCGTTGGAGAGCGCATCAATGATGCCAAGATACTAATTGGCCGAATTGCAAGTGACTTCCAGCCCGATTCTGTTTCGATTAAAATCGATAATCGCCAATTGCGACAGGGCAGAGACTTTACTATCGAAGATGGTGCTATCAACCTTAACCTACTTTTCAGTTCTGGTGGGGAAAAGAAAATCACAGGGGATTTATTTTTCTCTGACGCTGATGGAAATCTTGAGCCAATACCTGTTGAACAAACCTTAGTGGTGAATAATCGAACTGACTTTTTCATCGAGATTCCACGAATGAATGTGTTGTATAGAGGATTACCAAACGAAATTCGTGTTATTGATCCTGAGATTCAACAGAGTAATATGATACTACGATCTGGCTCTGCAGACATTATTCGTGGGTCTAGTAGTACTTTTGAGATCATTCCCAAAAGCAATGTGAAAAGTGTAAAAGTTACTGTTGGAGATCGATCGAATGCAAGAGTTAAAAAGGAAAAAACATTTAGAGTAAAAGACTTACCTGAAATGGAAAGTTCTTTGCTCTACAGTAACAATTTCTTTACAAGTTCTACAGGAATTAGTAAAAGAGGACTGCAAAGAGGGAGATTGACTGCCAAAATCCCTGATGATTTTGATTATGAACTTACGATTGAAGTTGTTAGCTTTACATTTCAAATTGGAAATTCAGCTCCGAGAGAAATCAAAGGCGATAAACTAAACGAATTGTTTGCAGTCATCGAAGCTCAGCCAAAGGGAGCACGAGCTTTCTTTGACAATGTGATTTCTCGAGCTTACTTTAATTCTGGAGGGAAGAGGCGCTATGTAGAAAATGTAAAGGTTAAAGATTTCAACATTAAACTCAGATAACACCATGCATAAGTTCATTTACATTCTTGTTTGCTTACTTGTTACTGCGTCCTATGGGCAGTTTAACTTGTTGAATGCTTCATCTCCTGATGAAGTAGGTAAAAAGACTGAAAAGCAACAAGAACTGGACTATAATGAACCATTAGTTTATCCTTATGTCGATGATAAAGACATACTTTGGAGCAAAGTTGTGTACGAATATATTGATGGATTTGAGCAGTTTAATTACCCACTGTTTTTCCCAACACAGGATTCGCAGTTCTCTGAAGACCGCAAATCTCTTTGGCGGATTCTTAGAGAGCATTTGTATGAAAGTGATTCGATTACGATTTACGATCCTAACTTTAGAAACTTCAATGTTAAATTCACTTATAACTTAAGAGAGCCAAAACCTGCCGATGTTATCGGCGATCAATTTTACTTGGTAAACACAAAATTCCCAGATGACCAAACAGACTACAACCTCGACGGCGTTGTGGATGAAAACGATGTTGAATACTTACCATCCGAAAATATTGTTGGGTATAACCTTAAAGGAGTGTGGTATTTCGACAAAAAGTATGGAGAGCTTCGCTATCGATTGATTGGTATTCAACCTGTTGGGTATACCGCTTTTGACCTTGGTGCTGCTCAAATTTCTGCCGAGTCTGATGGGAACGCGCTTAAACCTGTTGCCCTTTTTTGGCTTTGGTATAAAGACATACGTGAGGTGTTACACAAGCACTATGTCTTTAGTGACAAAAACAATTCAAAGCGAATTACTTTCGATCAACTACTTCTCTCGCGAAAGTTTCATACATATTTGTACCGAATTGATAATGTGATGAATGATCGTGATTTATTGAATACCCCTTATATCAATGATGATCCTTATCTGCGGATTACTGAATCACAACGCCTCAAAGAAATCATTCGAAACTTTG
>CACNGE010000001.1 GCA_902619855.1 uncultured Bacteroidota bacterium | reverse complement strand
CAACAACTCACCCTGTGTATCTTTTAGCGATAAATTCATCACATCGTTTGTATCGTTAAAAATACGAAGTCCGATCGTTTTTTTTACCAACCATGACACATCTTCCATGTCATCATCGTGTGTGATGCCCAAAAAAACCAAGAGTCCTTTGGAAATCGATCCTACGATCTCTCCATCGACTCGAACACTTGCTTCGCTAACACGTTGAATAACGACCCTCATAAATTCTAAAAATCAGTTCTATACTGTTGGTCCTCACCAGCAAAAATTTGGGTGTAACTTTTATAACGTGAAGCAGCAATATCTCCTGATGCTACTGCTGATTTCACTGCACATTTTGGCTCGTCTATGTGCAGACAGTCGTTGAATTTGCATTGGCTTTTACGATCAAAAAATTCAACAAAATAATCCCCCAGTTCTTGTGGGGAAAATGCAATCATACCAAATCCTCTAATCCCTGGCGTATCAATGATTTTTGCCCCAAAATCCAGCTCATGCAATTCGGCATGTGTTGTTGTGTGCTGCCCTTGCTGATGCTGCTCCGAAATTGCTTTGGTTTTGATATTCAACATCGGAGCAAGTGTGTTGACAAGGGTTGATTTCCCCACGCCACTGTGACCAGAAAGCATACATACTTTGGATGCCATTAGTGTTTTAACTTGATCGATGTTGGTTCCTTTCAATGCCGAAATTTCTACACAATGATAGCCAATGTCATCATACACTGCTTTGAGCTGGCGCAGTTCTGTCAACTCTTGGCTTGTGTAGGTATCTTCTTTGTTGAACAACAACACAACTTCAATTCCAAATGCCTTGGCGGTTGCCAAAAACCGATCGATAAAGGCAGTATAAGTCACAGGATTGTTGAGTGTAATCAATAAAAATGCAATATCAATATTGGCAGCTAGAATATGTATTTGCTTGGATAGGTTAACCGATTTTCGAACGATATAGTTTTTGCGATCATGGATGTGATGAATCACTCCTTCATCGGGATTTTCGTCGATAGAAATGGTCACTCGATCGCCTACCGCAACAGGGTTGGTGCTTGAGATTTGATCTGTTCGAAATTTCCCTTTTATGCGACAAGAAATCAGTGTACCTGTATCTGTTTTTACAGTGTACCAACTTCCTGTCGATTTATAAACCGTTCCTTCCACAGCTTACAAGGTAAGACTTTTCAATCTTAGGTATTGATCACCTTTTCTTGATGGTTAATCGATTCCTGGTGAATTGCTTTGAACATACGCAGTACAAACTCTTCACTCAACCCATGTCCTTCACCTTCCAATATCATCTTTCCAAGGATTTCATTCCAGCGCTTGGATTGCAAAACAGCAACATTATGCTCTTTTTTTAGCGTACCAATATCAACAGAGATATTCATTCTTTTTCCAAGTGTTTCAAGGATCGAGTGGTCGATGACGTCGATTTGTGCGCGAAGTGTATCGAGCTTATTCACATAGCTCTCAGCTTCTGCTGTTGTTTTTCGAATGCGAAGATCTTTCATCATTTGAACAAGAGTGTCAGGTGTGATTTGCTGTGCAGCATCACTCCAGGCATTGTCAGGGTCTCGATGGGTTTCAATCATCAAACCATCAAAATTTAAGTCTAAGGCTGTTTGTGATACATCTTGCAAAATATCTCGACGCCCACAAATGTGAGAAGGATCACAAATCAATGGAAGATCGGGAAATCGATTTTGCAGTTCGATCGCCAATTGCCATTCTGGGTTGTTGCGATATTTTGTCTTGGCATAGCTTGAAAATCCACGATGGATCACACCTAATTTTTTGATGTCAGCTGTGTATAAACGCTCTATCCCCCCAAGCCAAAGAGCCAAATCAGGATTGACTGGGTTTTTTACAAGTACAATTTTATCTGTGCCTTGAAGAGCATCGGCAATCTCCTGCACAATGAAAGGACTAACAGTAGAACGAGCACCGATCCAGAGCACATCAATGTCTGCCTCCAGTGCCAGCTTTACATGATCCTTATTTGCCACTTCGGTGGCGGTCATCATGCCCGTTTCTTCTTTGACGCGCTGCAGCCACTTTAATCCAATGGCGCCAACACCCTCAAAGTTTCCAGGACGTGTTCTTGGTTTCCAAATCCCTGCACGATAAATTGTCGCATCTGTATCCTTCAGTTGATGTGCGATATCCATCACTTGGTCTTCCGTTTCTGCGCTGCAAGGACCAGCAATGACTAGGGGGTGAGGGAGATCAAAGGCATGCAACCATTCTCCCATGGCTTTATTATTTTCCATTTGTTTTATTTTCACGTTTTAATATGTGTCTAATCTTATTTATATTCTTCATTTCTTCCACTAATGTGGTGTAATCATCATTTGCCAATAGGGATTTAAAATGCTCCATATTGGAAATGTATTCGTCTAAGGTTTCAATAACGTTGTGTTTGTTTTGCCGAAAGATTGGCATCCACATTTCGGGCGAACTCTTTGCCAAACGAACTGTTGAGGAGAAACCACTACCAGCCATATCGAATATGTTTTGCTCATTAGCTTCCTTTTCCATAACAGTTTTTCCGAGCATAAATGAGGTTACATGCGATAGGTGTGATACGTAAGCAATGTTTCTGTCATGCTCGTTGGGGTCAATCTCACGTATATGCATTCCCAAATTAGTGAAGATAGCATGTGCACGCTTCAACAAATCTGGTCTTGTTTTTTGTGTTTCACAAAGCATATTGACCTTGCCTCGGTATAAGTTGCGAATGGAAGCTTCTGGTCCTGAAAATTCAGTTCCTGCAATTGGGTGGCATGCCAAAAACTGTTCGCGCTTTGGATGCTGAGATACCGATTCGCATATAGCCGTTTTGGTCGAACCCATATCAATAACCAATGTGTTTGGGCCTATTGCATCGAGAACACTGGGCAAAATATCGACAGTGGCTGTCACTGGTATAGCAATGGAAACAAAGTCCATATCTTTCATATCATCGATTGTCGCCTGATGATCAATCAAACCTAATTCCTTTGCATTTGCCAATGTTGATGCTCTTCGACTTACGCCATAAATCGTAACACTTCGATGTGCGCTTTTCAGATCCAATGCCAAAGATCCATTCATCAAACCAACACCAATTAATCCTACTTTCATTTGTTCAATCGATTTAAAGCTTCTGTGATCTGATTTTTCTCAACACACAACGAGAAGCGTATGTATCCTTGACCAGCACTTCCAAAAATAGTTCCTGGTGCTAAGAAAATATGTTTCTCATGCAGTAGTTCATCGATGAAATCCTCGCTATTTGTGTGTCCTTCTGGAAGTTTTGCCCAAACAAACATTCCACTGTTATTCCTGCTAAAAATGCAACCCATGGCTTCTGCCAGTTTCCACACTTGTTCTCTTCGTTCTTGGTAAATAGCATTGATATGATCAAACCACGCTTGTGGCTGTTGCAAGGCAGCAATAGCACCTTGCTGGATGCCATAAAACATACCCGAATCCATATTGCTTTTGACCTTAAGTACATGATTGATATTGTCTTTCGATCCACTCAGCATTCCCATTCGCCAACCTGCCATGTTAAATGATTTGCTCAGCGAATTGAGCTCCATGATGTTTGATTTATCCTTTTGGTTTTGAAATATGCTTTTTGGGTGATCTGTGAGCACAAAACTATAGGGGTTGTCATTCACCAATAGAATTTCATTTTGGGCAGCCCATGCAATGAGGTCACGCAACAGTTGCGAATCAATCGATGTTCCAGTGGGCATGTGTGGACTATTGATCCACATCAAACGAATCTTGGTGCAGTCAAGGCTTTTTAGTTGATCGAGATTTGGTTGCCAATGATTCTTTTCGTCGAGATTATAAAACACAGGCTCGGCCTCCACCAATCGAGTGACGGAAGTATAGGTTGGATAGCCTGGGTTAGGTACCAGCACTTGATCTCCAGGGTTGAGATAAGCCATTGAAATATGCATTATCCCTTCTTTAGAGCCTAGCAAAGGCAAAATTTCATTTGTTGGATTAAGCGTTACACCATATTTGTTATGATAAAAATCTGCAATCGCTTCGCGCAATGCAGGGATGCCCTGATAGCTTTGGTATTTGTGTGCAGTGGGGTGCGACATACTGTTGTGCAATGCATCGACTACTTCCTGAGGTGGTGGTAGATCGGGACTTCCGATACCCATATTGATCACTGACTTCCCCTCAGCAATCATTGCACGTACCTCTCGCAATTTTTTGGAGAAATAATACTCATGAACACGGTCTAATCTTCTTGCTGTCATCATGATTTTGATTGGTATTCACCTAAGATTTTGAATGAGGTTGCCATAATTTCCAAAAGGGACTTGGCTTTGCGATAGTCGTAAGGGTTATCAAAGGTCACATCGACAAAAAAGGCATACTTCCCAGGAGTTTTGATCACTGGTAGGGATTGAATTTTGGTGAGGTTCAATTTGCAATCACTCATCACGTTGAGAGCTGTTGCCAGGCTTCCACGCTTATGATTTAAAACAAATTTCCAAGACGCTTTTGAAATATTTGGAATCGTTTGGTTTTCCGATTTTTGAACGATTACAAAACGAGTAACATTGTTTTTAATCGTTTGAATCGACTCGCTTATGACTTGAAGACCATATAAGTCTGCTGCCAGCTGACTGGCAATAGCCCCTTTTCCAATTTGATTGTTATCGCTGATTTCTTTCGCGACAGCTGCAGTGTCTGAACTTTCGACAAGTTTGATATGAGGGTATGCATGGAAAAATTGCTTACACTGCAAAAGCGCCATCGGATGGGAATGTACTTCTTGAATATCTGAAATGCTTTGCCCAGGCATGGTCATCAGATTGTGAGTGATGCTCAGCAAATGTTCCCCAACGATAGACAAGTCGTATTGATCGAGCAAGGCATAGTTGGGTAAAATCGAACCTGCAATAGAGTTTTCGATCGCCATGACAGCTTGTTTGCAATTGTCATTCACAACCGACTGTACGAGTTGGTCGAAAGAATCACATGCCAATACCTCTGTTTGATTTCCAAAATATTGCTGTGCCACTTCATCGTGAAATGACCCTTTGATTCCTTGTATTGCAACTGTTGTCTTCATATCAAAAAAAAAGCCCTGATGTTGTTGTCAGGACTTTTTTGTGTTTGTTTCATCGTGTATTATTACAAACCGCCCTGCTCCGTTTGAGAAGTATAGAAAGCGTTGTAATAGTAAAACGTGTTGTTCATAACGAATGCAAATGTAAGCGCATCTCTCGAAAAAACAAATGTTTATATGATTTTTTTGTAGGTTTAGTTCAAAATTATATCCAATCTTATGATGCTCAATTTTATAAAACACACTGCTTTTACGCGCTTATTTTTTGTGTTAATTTCCACATGCATATTACTGCTGAGCTGTGAAAACGAGACAACTGACCAACAAAGTCCCCCAGATGAAAACACATCCGATAGTCTAAATAAAATCATGCCATTGGGTGCCTCTCGCGTGCAAGGATTAACGCCATTTTTTGAGAGTTATCGATATCCATTGTGGAAAGCTTTGATTGATGGTGGTTGGGACTTTGACTTCATCGGAACAGAAAAAGAAATAGGTTCTTATCCCAGCTATGAAGGGTTTTCTTTTGATAGAGACCATCAGGGAAATGATGGCTGGACATCTGGACAAATTCTCGATCATTTACCCACTGCATTATCAGAGGTTACCACCCCTGATATTGTATTGTTTAGCTCACCTGGGGGGAATGATATTTTAGATGAGCTTCCCTATGAAAATGTTCTTGATAATATAAATGATATCATCGATTTTTTTCAAGACCTCAACCCCGACATTGTGATTCTGATTGAACAGATTGCACCTGGCAAATCGAGCTTTATGACACCAGAACTAACAGCAATTTTTGATCAAGCTGTATTGGATGTGGAAACGATTGCGCAAGCGCAAACCAATGATGACTCACAAGTGATCCCAGTGAATATGTTTGAAGGGTTTGAAGATCGCTATCTCGCAGATGATATTCATTACAACGATGAGGGTGCAGAGTTTATCGCCCAACGATATTACGAAGTGCTGCAAAGCATTCTAGAATAGTTGATCCAAATGGGTGTTTTCCGAAGTATCGATCAAAAAACTTCTTTGGCAAGTTGTGTACGAATTGCAGTCGTTTCATTCTTGTTTGGGGTGTTCATGTGGGGTGTCATTAACGATTACAGAAAAAGTGATGGTTGCAGTATGCTCAAGTGTTTTGGAAACCGAACAGTATTTTTCAAATGACAGTTGTGTTGCACGATACAAACGATCTGCAGGTACATCTCCTGTAGCAATGACTTTGGCGTGTATGGCTGTAAATAAAGAAGGGACTTGCCCTTTCACACGATCGCCTTCCACTTGTATTTGTAGACTGTCAGGTTTAATTTTTTGCTTGTTTAATATGGAGACAATATCAATACTACTACATCCTGCTACACCCATCAGCAAGAGTTCCATCGGGCTGGGCCCTTGAGGGTTTTCACTTGAAGTGGTATCAATAGATATGCTGTGACCTCTGTCATTGCTGATGACTGAATGAAATCCGTTTTGATGCTTGAGTTCTACTTTCATGAGTGTGCATATATATTGGCAAATAAGGGGGATAACATCCTGTTTAGTTGGTCATATTCAATCAAAAAGGCATCATGCCCATGAACAGATGATATCGTGTGATAATGTAGGTTGGCTTTTCTTTCCATCAATCTCGAATAGGTTTCTCGATTTTCAGCATCAGTAAAAAACAAGTCGGTATCGATTGAAATCAAATGAATCGATCCTTTAATTTGTGAAGCACCCTCATCAAACGACCCTCGACCCTCTGTGATATCAATTGTTCGTAAGAGGTGGTTCATGAGTTTATATGCTTGTAAATGAAACCGATTGTTGAGCTTTTTACCATGATACAACAGCCAACTATCGATGTTGAATATTTCTTTTTCTTCGTGAATCGATCTTCCAAATCTCTCTTTAAAAGACTCGGGTGTTCGATAACACATCATCGCATGAATGCGTGCATCTTGTAGAGGGTTTTTTGAGTTGTGCAATATTCGATCTTGCAATAGAGTATTAGCCAAGACCCAACTAGAGGTTTTCCAATCGCAGGCAACAGGGATTAGGTTTTCGATAAGCTCTGGAAAACTCGCTCCCATTTCCCAAACCAAAGCACCACCAATTGAGCCACCAATAGCTGCATAAAGCTTATCAATTCCTAATTGGTCTAGCGCTGCTTTAAAAAGATTTGCTATATCACGAAGCACGAGATGCTCATAGTTATCAATCAGGTTGTTGTCAACGCCATTCCCAGGGAAATTGAACGCCAATATGGTATATTGCTGAGTGTCGATGACTTTACCATCTCCAATGAGTTCAGACCACCAGCCATTTTCACCAGCCACATCTGCATCACCAGTCAGAGAATGGTTAACCAACACAACAGGAGCACTCCCCAAAGGGAGACCAAATAGCTTGTAGGATAACTGCAAGTCCATTTGCTCTCCCGACAGAGTCGTGTACTGTTCAAACGCAATGTTGGCGAGTTGAGACATATTATTAAACCTTATCAAACGCTTGTTGGAGGTCTGCTTTTAAATCATCAACGTTTTCCAATCCAACTGAAAGACGAATCAAATCAGGGGTCACACCAGTCGATTCTTGCTCCTCTGGCGTCAACTGTTGATGGGTTGTGCTGGCTGGGTGGATGACCAATGACTTGGAGTCTCCAAAATTGGCAACCAATGCAAACAGTTTGGTTTCATCAGCAACTGTTTTACCTGCATCAAATCCTCCCTTTAGACCAAAAGCCAATAGTCCGCTTTGCCCCTCTGGAAGATATTTTTTGGCAAGCGCATTGTACTTGCTCGACTGAAGTCCCGGGTAGTTTACCCAAGCAACATCTTCGTGAGCCTCTAACCATTCTGCTAAAGCAAGTGCATTTTCACTGTGCTTTTTCATGCGAATTTCCAATGTCTCAAGTCCTTGTATGATTTGAAAAGCATTGAATGGGCTTATTGCAGCACCAAGATCTCTCAGTCCTTCAATTCGAACCTTTGCTATATATGCAGCTGGGCCCAAAACATCGTGTAGCACCAACCCATGATACCCCTCAGAGGGTGTGGTAAATTCTGGAAACTTTCCACTCGACCAATCAAAATTACCTGCATCTACGATTACACCTCCCATTGTTGAGCCATTGCCATTGGCGTATTTTGTAAGCGAGTGAATCACGATATTCACACCATGTGCAATTGGGTTTTGAAGCGCAGGTGTCGCCAAGGTACTGTCGACCATAAATGGCACTTTTGCTGCTTTGGCTTCTCTAGAAATACCCTTGAGGTCTAAAACATCTAGTTTTGGATTCCCAAGCGATTCTGCAAAAAAGAGACGTGTGTTTTCTTGGACAGCATCTGTAAAATTCTTCGGATCGTCAGGATCCACAAATGTCGTGGTGATGCCAAGTCTTGGCAGCAACACTTTTAACATATTATATGACCCTCCATACAAACTGTTTGACGCAACGATATGATCACCAGCTTTGAGTAAAACCAAAATGGCAGTACTCAGTGCAGATGTTCCCGACGCAGTTGCCACTGCAGCAAGTCCACCCTCCATGGCAGCAATTCGCTGCTCCAATACATCAACCGTGGGGTTGTTCAGACGGGTGTAGATGAAGCCTGGCTCGGCCAGAGAAAACAGTTTGGCTGCGTGGTCGCTGTCGTTAAACACGTATGCAGTAGATTGAAAAATAGGAACTGATCTTGTTCCTTGTGTAGCAGTTACATCATGTCCTTGATGCAGTGCGTTTGTTGAGAGTTGTTGAGCGCTCATTTTTTAAGATTTAATTTTAAATGATGATTGTAATAAAGAAACGGCATCGAGCTTTTCCCATGGGAACAACTCAACTTCGTGTACGATTTTTCCATTGTAAGGAGATTCAAAAACTTTTTTGACTTTTTTTGGTGTTCGTCCCATATGGCCATAGGATGCAGTCTCAGCATAAATCGGTGTTCTTAGTTTGAGACGTTGTTCGATACCATAGGGTGTTAAGTCAAAAAGCGTTTCTAATTTTTTTGCGATTTCGCTGTCAGTCAAGTCAACGTTTGATGTGCCATAGGTGTCTACAAAAATCGAAGTGGGTGCAGCGACGCCTATTGCGTAGCTCAACTGAATAAGGATTTCATCTGCAATGCCAGCAGCCACTGCATTTTTGGCAATGTGCCGAGCAGCATAAGCAGCACTTCTATCGACTTTACTTGGGTCTTTCCCACTGAACGCACCCCCACCATGGGCGCCTTTACCTCCATAAGTATCGACTATGATTTTTCTTCCTGTAAGTCCAGTATCGCCATGTGGTCCTCCGATAACAAATTTTCCTGTTGGATTGATATGGTAAGTCAAGTCGCTGGAAAACAAAGACTGAATCTCAGGTGAGAAAGAGGCAATCACTTGAGGCATTACCTTTTCAATAATATCCTTTCGAATCTGGCTTGCCATGTTTTCGTCTGTATCAAAGTCATCATGCTGAGTGGAGACAACCACAGTTTCAATTCGTATAGGCTTATGATCCTCACTGTACTCGACTGTGACTTGAGACTTGGCATCAGGGCGTAGATAAGTGATATCTGATTTGGCACGACGGAAATCGGCAAGTACCTCTAATATTTTGTGTGAAACAGCTAGTGCCAAAGGCATATAATTCTCTGTTTCATTGTTTGCATAACCAAACATAATTCCTTGGTCACCAGCACCTTGATCTTCCTTTTTTTCACGCTCAACACCTTGATTGATGTCTGACGACTGTTCGTGTATCAGTGAAATTACCCCACAAGAGTTGCCTGAAAATTGATAGGCATCATCTGTGTAGCCTATGTTATTAATTGTTTGTCGTGCAATGTGTTGCACATCCAAGTAGGTTTTACTTTTTACCTCACCAGAAAGAATCACTTGACCTGTGGTGACGAGAGTTTCACAAGCAACTTTACTTTGAGAGTCAAAGGCAATGAAATGATCGAGTAAAGCATCACTGATTTGATCAGCAACTTTGTCGGGATGCCCCTCACTTACAGATTCAGATGTAAAAAAATATGGCATTAATTTACTTTTTAGCGAAGAAGAAATGCGATAAGTCTCTAAAAAGTAAAGCTGTTTTAGCACTTTTTTTGAGAGGTTGCAATCAGTCAAATCCTTCCTCTTTTGCGTGGCAAATATACAACGCAATTACAAATTCCAAAATATTTTTTTAACTATTATCGAAAATTAAATGAAATTCCGAAGTTTAAAGTGTTGTATTCTTGAATGGTATAGTTGGTATAAATCTTCATGAATAAAAGATTGAGTCGAGCACCAATGATACCCATCACACCAGTCGCATCTGATTCGAAACTGATGGGATCTTTAAACACTCTTCGGTATGAGTTGGAACCTAGTTCGTAATCGATACTATAGTCACCACTGACATCAAATTGTGAATTGCCACTGTTGTAGCCCAAAGCACCAAATACACTCACCACAGGTAAATCGATAGAGGCCAGTGCTTGAATGGTAAAGGTATCTGCTTCGAACGTCATATTTCGATTGTCGCTATTCCCTCCAAAAGTAGAGTCTGAAAAGTCATACTCCAAACTCGCTTTGGACATCGCAGCCAAAACTGATACGTTGAGAGGTAGCTTGTCCAGTGGCCCAAAATACTGCATGATGTTGTGCTTTAATCCAAAGCCAAACAGTTTGAAACTACTACCTTCAATATCGATTGTAGGTACAAAACGAACCAATACATCTGTGTCAAAAACAGCACCCACACTTGCTTGTATAATCGGAGCAGGAAGTGTACCAAAGGGCAATTCATCTTTTAAGCCACCAGGAAAAGAAAGCTTACCAGCATAATCGATTTCATTGCCTGAAACACTTTCACTAAATGCAAAATTTAACTCTTGGTCTCCACCCTCACCAAAAACAGTTGGCAATGATCCAGATGGTACATTCAAAGAAGTGAGTCCTGTTGGGGTAAATACTTGATCGGCATCTGGCACAAAAGGAATCGCTGCTCCTATGGTAAGGCCAAAGCCTAGTTTTTTATGTGTTTTTGCACTCGTTGCCCAACCTGAATTTAGGGCATAGGTGAGGGTTTTTCCAATGGGGGCAGTATAGCCCTCTGCCAAAATACGAGCATCCTCGGTTGAGGTTAATAATATGTTTTCAATACCTCCCAAAAGTTGAGCAGAAGATGTCGTTAGTGTAAGTGTGAACGTTACAACTGATAGAATAAAATTTTTCATGATATATTCTTGATTTAGTAATTTGAGTAAAAGTACAAAAACCTCAAACAGAATTGCACTTTTAAATGAATGAATAAAATGACTCTTGCATCTGAGATTGTAAAACAATATTTGATTTAGTGTTTACAATTGACTTTATTTTTTATTTTTATGCGACATAAAATTGGAGATATGCATATTGCAATTGCAGGAAACATTGGAGCAGGAAAAACAACATTAACAGAGCTATTAGCAAAGCATTATAAATGGGAGCCACAGTACGAAGACGTTGTGCAAAACCCATATCTCGATGATTTTTATGCCGAAATGGAACGTTGGTCTTTTAATCTCCAGGTTTATTTCCTAAACAGTCGTTTTCGTCAAATTTTAGACATTCACAACAGCAAAAATACAGTGATACAAGATCGTACGATTTATGAGGACGCTCATATTTTTGCACCCAACCTACATGCGATGGGACTGATGACCCATCGTGATTTTGAAAACTACAGTTCTTTATTTCAGCTCATGGAGTCTTTGGTCAAAGGACCCGATTTGCTCATTTATCTTCGAAGCTCCATTCCAAACCTCGTCAACCAGATTCACAAACGCGGGCGTGTTTATGAAAATTCAATCAGCATCGAGTATCTCAGTCGATTAAACGAGCGTTATGAAGCATGGATTCATGATTATAAAAAAGACAACCTTATCATTTTAGAGGTTGATGAACTCAATTTTGTTGATCGTTCTGAGGATCTACAACAAGTGATTCAAACCATTGACAGCAAACTTGAGGATATGAAAATGGACGCCAAATAGGCGCCCATTCTAGTGTAATTTGCAAGTAACTCTCTTACTTATTTTTTTCTAAGCTTTTGATTTCATTGAGTGTAGAGTCGATCATTTCTTGACTCCCAAAAATTTCTTGAATGGTTTCTGAGGTTTCGCCGTTTTTGGTTGTGATTGTTGTGATTGTAGCAATCGTTTCACCCTCAGTGGTGCTGGATACTTCGACACGAATTTCTTTTTGTTCTTCTTTCATTTGATGAGCTTGGGCGCTATGTCCATTTCCAAGGATAGGGGCAATGACCAAGCCAACCAAACAAGTTAATTTGATGAGAATATTCATCGATGGACCAGAAGTGTCTTTAAAAGGATCACCAACTGTGTCGCCAGTGACTGCAGCTTTGTGTGCGTCAGAACCTTTTTTCTCCACTTTCCCATTGATTTCAACACCTGCTTCAAATGATTTTTTGGCGTTATCCCAAGCACCACCTGCGTTGTTTTGGAAGATCGCCCACAGTACGCCTGAAACAGCCACTCCTGCCATATAACTACCCAGTGCTTCGGGTCCCATGAATAAGCCGATCACAACTGGCGTGGCAATTGTAATCAAACCAGGGAGTAACATTTCTTTGAGTGCAGCCTTCGTTGAAATTTCAACACATTTTGCATAATCAGGTGTTCCTTTTCCTTCTAGGATTCCTGGAATTTCTTTAAACTGACGACGCACTTCCTGCACCATTTCCATGGCAGCTTTTCCAACCGATTGCATGGCAAGAGCAGAGAAAACAACAGGGATCATTCCCCCAATAAACAAGGCTGCCAACACATCTGCCTTAAAGATATTAATCCCATCGATGCCTGTGAAAGTTACGTAGGCTGCAAATAGGGCCAGTGCTGTGAGTGCAGCAGATGCAATCGCAAATCCTTTTCCGATCGCAGCAGTTGTGTTTCCGACTGAATCGAGAATATCAGTACGCTCACGAACCTCGCTTGGCAATTCACTCATTTCAGCAACACCACCTGCATTATCAGCAATGGGACCAAACGCGTCAATGGCCAACTGCATGGCTGTCGTTGCCATCATGGCAGACGCTGCGATCGCAACACCATAAAACCCTGCTAAGGCATATGAACCCCAAATCGCAACTGCAAAGAGAAGGACTGATGAAGCCGTCGAGATCATCCCAACAGAAAGACCTGCGATAATGTTCGTCGCTGCCCCTGTAGATGAGTTTTGTACAATGCTCATCACTGGCTTTTTGCCAATGGCAGTATAATACTCTGTAAAGAGGGAAATTAAGTACCCAACACCCAATCCAACGATGGTTGCATAGAATACGTTGGTTGAAGATACATCACGTGCTGCTTCGCCAAAAAACTTCATGCCACTAATCGTTTCTGGCAATAGGTAATCAATCAAAAACCAAGATGCAATTAGGGTCAGTAAAATAGAAAAGATATTCCCCGTATTCAGGGCGCGCTGCACCTCAGCTTCTTTGGCTGAATTATCTTTGATTCGAATAAAAAGTGTTCCTGCAATTGATGCTATAATACCAACGCCTGCCAAAACCAATGGCAACAAGATTGGACCCATCCCTTGAAATGTATCTAGCGTTTGTCCAGCTTCCGACATGTCTTTAATAATGTAGTTTCCAAGAACCATGGATGCAAGAACAGTTGCGACATAACTCCCAAACAGATCAGCACCCATACCAGCTACATCACCTACATTATCTCCAACGTTATCTGCTATGGTTGCAGGATTTCGAGGGTCATCTTCAGGAATACCTGCTTCGACTTTTCCAACAAGGTCTGCTCCAACATCAGCTGCTTTTGTGTAGATCCCACCACCAACTCTGGCAAATAGAGCAATGGATTCGGCACCAAGCGAAAACCCAGCCAATGATTCTAGAACGATGGTCATATTTGTATAAAAATCAGACCCATCAATAAATTGTCCGACTAAAAACAAAAACCATAACGCTAATCCAAATACAGCAAGTCCAGCGACGCCAAGACCCATGACAGTACCACCCCCAAAGGACACCTTGAGTGCTTTTGGTAAACTGGTTTTTGCAGCTTCTGCAGTTCGTGCGTTGGCTTCTGTTGCGATTCGCATCCCAATATTCCCAGCCAAAGCTGAAAAAATGGCACCAACAACAAAAGCTGGAACTATCAACCAACTTGTGGTTTCTACCATGGTCGAAATTCCATAGAGTGCGCCTGATGCTATGACTACAAAAACCAACAACAAACGATATTCTGCATTTAAAAATGCCAGAGCACCTTCTTTGATACTCTTGGATATGGACTGCATTCTCTCAGTACCTGGTGATTGTTTTCTTACCCAAACAGATTGTATGTACATGACGATTAGACCTACAACTGCGAGTAAAATGGGGGTATATTGAATGAAGTTTTCCATGTGGATTATATAATTAGGTATAAATTATAGCATGACCTTTTTCACTGCGCGAACCACATCTTCTCGATTGGGAAGCCACTCGGCTAACAAAACGGGTGAATATGGTGCAGGAGTGTCTGCAGTATTGATTTTAATGATTGGTGCGTCTAAGTAATCAAAGGCTTGGTTTTGAATTTGATAAGTGATTTCAGTCGAAATATTACCAAATGGCCAAGATTCCTCTAGGATGACTAGACGATTTGTTTTCTTAACAGACTCGAGGATTGTGTTGATGTCAAGCGGACGGATTGTGCGTAGGTCGATCAGCTCAACAGAGATGTTTTCATTTTCAAGTAGTTCGGCAGCAGCGTTAGCTTCCTTGAAAATCTTACCAAAGGAAACAAGGGTAACATCTGTACCTGTACGTGTGGTGTTCGCAACCCCAATCGGGAGTACATATTCCCCATCTGGCACTTTACCTTTGTCACCATACATTTGTTCAGACTCCATAAATATGACAGGATCGTCATCTCGAATGGCAGCCTTTAACAGACCTTTGGCATCATATGCATTGGATGGAACAATAACCTTAAGTCCAGGACAATTGGCATACCAGCTTTCAAACGCTTGGGAGTGCGTGGCAGCGAGCTGCCCTGCTGAAGCAGTTGGCCCTCGAAAAACAATCGGGCAAGGAAACTGTCCACCAGACATCTGACGTATTTTTGCAGCATTATTGATGATTTGATCAATCCCAACAAGTGCAAAATTGAAAGTCATAAATTCAATGATCGGACGATTTCCTGTCATTGTTGACCCAACACCAATACCAGCAAAACCTAGCTCAGAAATCGGTGTGTCAATTACACGTTTTTCGCCAAACTCATCCAACATTCCTTTCGAGGCTTTGTAGGCCCCATTGTATTCAGCTACCTCCTCACCCATCAGGTAAATACTGTCATCACGACGCATTTCCTCTGACATGGCTTCACAAATAGCTTCTCTGAACTGGATTGTTCTCATGCTTTTTTTTGACTGCGCAAAAATAGCAATATTTACAAGAATCAACTAACTTATTATGAATTGTATAAGTTATTATGCGCGCATAATAATTTGAAGATTTTTTTTATCTTTGTATTTCATCTATTTCTCATGAAAATCTTAGTCTGTATAAGTTGTGTGCCAGATACAACTTCGAAAATAAATTTTAAGGAAAATGACACTGTCTTTGATGCCCAAGGTGTTCAATTTATCATCAACCCCAATGATGAGTTTGGGTTGACACGTGCCATCTGGTTTAAAGAAAAAGTAGGTGCTTCTATAGACGTGCTACACGTTGGACAGGCGAGTGCAGAACCAACTCTGAGAAAAGCACTTGCCATTGGTGCCGATAAAGCAATTCGAATTGATACTCCTGCAGTTGATGCTTTTGTTGTGGCAGACCAAATTTCAAAGTACCTGCAAGCCAATCCCTACGATTTGATTATTGCTGGTCGTGAGTCAATCGATTATAATGGTTCAATGGTTCCTGGTTTGGTAGCCGCTAAGAGTGATATCGCTTTTGTTAACACTTGTGTTCAGCTAGAAATCGATGGGTCTACTGCCACAACAACAAGAGAGACGGATGGTGGTATGGAAGTGCTAAACGTCGATCTACCCCTAATAATCGGCAGTCAAAAAGGACTCGTAGAAGAAACCGATCTTCGCATACCAAATATGAGAGGGATTATGCAAGCAAGGCAAAAGCCACTTGAGGTTGTTCCAGCTGCAGAATCACAAGTCAAATCAGCAATTCAAAATTTTGAAAAGCCTGCACCCAAGGCAGCTGTCAAACTCATTCCTGCCGACGACATCGACCAACTTATCGATCTATTACAAAACGAAGCTAAAGTCTTATAACCTATGTCAATTCTACTATTTGCCGAATCACAAAAAGGGAAACTCAAAAAAGGGTCAACTGAACTTTCATCCTATGGCTTTGCCCTAGCCAAACAACAAAATACCACATTCACAATTGTTACTGTTAACTGTGGAGATGTTGATCAACTTGCCAATTATGGTGCGTCAAAACTGATCAATTTAAAGCTGTCAATTAAGTATTTTGAGGCGCATGCATATGCAACTGCCTTGGCTGAAATTGCCACAAAAGAAGATGCAAAAATCATATTAATTAGCAGTAGTGCTGATGCCAAATACATGGGTGGTATCCTAGCAGGTAAGCTGCAAGCTGGCTATGTTACCAACGTCGTAGAACTTCCTGTTTCCAACGATCCCCTGACAGTGAAGCATTCGGTATTTAGCAACAAGGCACTTGCCAACACAACACTTGCTGGCGCAATCAATATCATCGGTTTGTCAAACAATGTGCACGAGGAAATATCGCAAGACTCGTCAACGACAGTTGAACAGCAAGATGTACAAACAACAGCCAAATGCACCCAGACCAGTTTAGAACAAAGCGAAGGAAAAGCAACCATTGCCGATGCTGATGTTGTTGTTTCTGGAGGGCGAGGTCTCAAAGGCCCTGAAAACTGGGGGCTCATTGAGGGTCTTGCCGATGTATTGGGAGCCGCTACGGCTTGCTCAAAACCTGTTTCGGATATGGGTTGGCGACCCCATAGCGAACACGTGGGGCAAACGGGAAAACCTGTCGCAACAAATCTCTACATAGCTGTAGGTATCTCAGGAGCCATTCAACATTTAGCTGGTGTCAACGCATCAAAAATAAAAGTCGTAATCAACACAGACCCAGAGGCTCCTTTCTTTAAAGCAGCTGACTATGGAATTGTTGGCGATGCTTTTGAAGTCTTACCAAAATTGACCGAAAAATTAAAAGCCAGAACATAAGCGAGGTTTAATCGCCTTTTTTACATAAATTCGTTGTAATTGTTTACAAATGAGTTTAGTCAAACTTCAGGTCAATCGGATTTCATATAGCCAAAATCAAAGTGGTGCATATGCACTCATCCTTGATGAAGTAGAAGGTCCTCGTAAACTTCCTGTCATTATTGGTGAGTTTGAAGCCCAATCTATTGCTGTGGCACTAGACGACGATATCCAACTCCAACGACCCTTTACCCATGACCTGTTTCGCAATTTTTCCGAACGATTTGAAATTAATGTCAAAAGGGTAATTATACAAAAACTAGTAGATGGGGTTTTTTATTCTAGTTTAATTTGTGAACGCGACCAAATTGAAGAAATTATCGACTCTCGTACATCTGATGCGATCTCTTTAGCCTTGCGCTTCAATGCGCCTATTTTTGCACACGAAGGCGTTCTTGAAAAAGCAGCTGTCATGATCGATGACAAGGATTTGGATAAAGACTCACAAGACAACTCCAAAAACACAGATGATCTTCAACAACTCAGTGTAGATGAGTTGGAAAAACTCATCCAAAAAGCACTAAAAAAGGAAGAATATGAGCTCGCTGTCAAAATACGCGATGAGATTGCAAAACGAGAGTCCAAACCCTAATATAAACACTTGATAGATACAATAACTCAAACAGAAGTCATTCTCAGTGCTGGATTGGAAATACAAGGCATCATGCGTGGACTTCTTGGTATGGTTGTGCTTTTGGCAATTGCTGTTGCTTGTAGTTCGAACCGAAAAAAAATTCCTTGGAAAACAGTCGGCATCGGACTGTTGATTCAATTGACACTAGCGATAGGGATTTTGCGTGTTGGATGGGTACAACAAATTTTTGAAGGCATAGGAAAACTCTTTGTCAGTATCCTTGACTTTACCAATGCAGGTAGTATATTTCTTTTTGGCGATCTGATGAATGCCGACTCTTATGGCTTTATTTTTGTTTTTCAAATTCTACCAACCATTGTCTTTTTTGCTTCACTCACATCACTTCTCTTTTATTTAGGTGTCATACAAGTTGTTGTGAAGTTCCTCGCTTTGGCCTTAACCAAAGTACTCAAGATTTCTGGGGCTGAAAGTTTGTCTGTCATAGGGAACATATTCTTAGGTCAAACCGAAGCACCGCTCATGATTAAGGCATATTTGGAACGAATGACAAAGTCTGAAATCCTTTTGGTCATGATTGGAGGTATGGCAACTGTAGCAGGTGGAGTACTTGCAGCATATATCGGTTTTTTGGGGGGAGATGATCCTGTGATGCGATTGGAATTTGCCAAACACTTATTGGCTGCCTCTGTCATGGCAGCACCTGGTGCAATTGTGATTGCAAAAATCCTCTATCCACAAACCGAAAAGATCAACAATGAAGTCAGTGTTTCTATACAAAACATAGGCTCCAACGCTCTGGATGCAATTTCAAATGGAACTGTTGAAGGCATCAAACTTGCCACCACCATAGGTGGTATGCTACTTGTTTTTGTTGCTTTTATTGCCATGTTTAATGGCGTTTTGGGTTGGATTGGTGATTGGACAACCCTTAATGATTGGTTTGCAGCAAACACAATCTATAACAGTTTTTCTCTAGAATCCATCCTCGGAATTATTTTCGCCCCACTGATGTGGATTATGGGTGTACCAACGCCCGACATTATGCCAATGGGACAGTTGCTTGGTGTGAAGCTAGCTGCCAGTGAATTTGTTGGATACATCCAATTAGCTGAACTCAAAGACCCGATGAATATCGTGCATCTACAATACCAGAAATCGATCATCATGGCAACCTATATGCTATGTGGATTTGCCAACTTTGCTTCTATCGGAATTCAAATTGGTGGGATTGGATCGCTTGCCCCAGGTCAACGAAAAGTGCTTTCCCAATTTGGTGTTCGTGCGCTCATCGGTGGAACATTAGCATCCCTGATTTCTGCAGTCATTGCAGGAGCAATCATCGGCTAGGATGGTGGATAACGATGTGAAAAAAAGTAGATATCAAATGAAAATCTATGGTCGAATCACACTATTTTTATCAAAATATTTAGGATGAAACAATACCTTGATTTGGTTCGCCATGTACTTGACCACGGAGTAGAAAAATCGGATCGTACTGGCACAGGTACAAAAAGTGTTTTTGGGTATCAAATGCGATTTGACCTCAGCAAAGGTTTTCCTATGGTCACCACAAAAAAACTCCACCTAAAATCAATCATTTATGAACTTCTTTGGTTTTTAAAAGGAGATACAAATATTGAGTACCTCAAGGAAAATGGGGTCAGAATCTGGAATGAATGGGCAGACGAAAATGGTGATTTAGGTCCTGTATATGGACATCAATGGCGCAACTGGAACAGTGAAAACATTGACCAAATCAAAGAGATTATCCACACACTCAAGCATAACCCAGATAGTCGAAGGATGCTTGTATCGGCATGGAACCCAAGTGTGATGCCTGACACCTCCAAACCTTTTGCAGAGAATGTGGCAAATGGAAAAGCTGCCTTACCCCCATGCCATGCTTTTTTTCAATTTTATGTAGCTGATGGAAAGCTTTCATGTCAGCTCTACCAACGCAGTGCAGATATCTTTTTAGGGGTTCCGTTCAACATAGCTTCTTATGCCCTTTTTACGCATATGATGGCACAAGCTTGTGGATATAAACCAGGAGATTTTATTCATACTTTTGGCGATGCACATATCTACTCCAATCATATGGAACAACTTGAGTTGCAGCTTAGTCGCAAGCCGAGAACACTCCCAAAACTTACGATCAACCCTAACAAAACCGATATTTTTGGGTTTGAATTTTCTGATTTTACCATTGAAAATTATGACCCACATCCGCATATTAAAGGAGCTGTAGCTGTTTAATATTAGGATCTAAAGCTTTATGTTTGTACCTGATATAACAATATGATTTTTCGACGTAAAAACAAGACCACCATAGATGATCGCCAAATTGATTTTGTAGACTATGCTCGTGCTCGCATTCGTCAAAAAAAACGTTTGTACTTTCACTTCGTCAGCTTTTTGTTTGTGTCACTTGTACTGACAATTCTCAACATTGGTTTGGGTTATGGGGTTGACATCAAACCCTTCGGCTACCCTTGGGTATTGAGTGCTGTCTTACTTTGGGTTGTTTTTTTACTATTGCATTTTTTTCAAGTCTATGTGACCAAGCGATTTATGAATCCTACTTGGGAAAAACAACAAATCAAAAATTTAGTCGGTTTGCAAGAAGCACGTATCGAAAAAATAAAGCGTAAGCTCGACAAAGAAGCAAGTTTGATCGCCGATGCAGAGTGGCATGAAGAAAAGACAAATCAAACCAGTCAACGCATTACCATCATCGCAGCAGCATCGACCAATCACGCGCTGGGAAAAGACAACAAATTGATCTGGCATCTGTCTAAAGACCTGCAACGCTTTAAAAAATTGACTAGCGGCCATGCTGTCATTATGGGTAGAAAAACCTTTGAATCAATGCCACGTGCGTTACCCAATCGAACTAATATTGTAATTACAAGACAATCTGACTACAAGGCCGAAAACATCAAAGTAGCTTCGTCGATTTCTGATGCGCTGAGCATCGCCAAAGATGACCCTCGACCCTTTATTATTGGTGGGGGTGAGATATATAAAGAGTCGATGAAAATTGCTGATGAAATTGAACTTACTCGTGTGCTTGCTACTTTTGAAGCAGATACCTATTTCCCCGAAATCAATCCACATCAATGGGAGGAAGTTTGGCGAGAGGAACACCCAGCTGACGAAACGCACGCACACGCTTTTACCTTTTTACGTTATCAAAAAAAATAATATGAATGCATCTATTTTTCCTGGACAAGGTTCTCAATTTCAAGGAATGGGCAAAGCTCTCGCTGAGCAGCACGAAAAAGCTGCTGCATTGTTTGTCCAAGCCAATGAGATTTTAGGTTTTTCACTTACCGAAATCATGTTTAAAGGCAGTGCTAAAGACTTGCGCGAAACACGAGTCACCCAGCCTGCTATTTTTGTTCACTCCATGGCAGTTCGGATGTCATTGGGCGATGGGTTTACCCCACAAATGGTTGCTGGGCATTCACTTGGAGAATTTTCAGCTTTGACTGCTACTGGTGCTTTATCGTTTGCCGATGGTCTACAACTTGTTGCACAGCGCGCTCAGGCGATGCAAGATGCTTGTAACCAAAGCAAAGGCACCATGGCAGCAGTGCTTGCCCTCGACGATAGTGTAGTGGAAGAGGTCTGTGAACATACAGAAGGTATCGTTGTAGCGGCCAACTACAATTGCCCTGGGCAATTGGTTATTTCTGGTGAAGTTGAAGCTGTTGAAGCTGCTTGCGAAACCCTCAAAGAAAAAGGTGCAAAACGAGCTTTACTTCTCCCTGTAGGAGGTGCATTTCACTCCCCTCTGATGGAACCAGCCCGCGAAACATTGGCGGATGCCATACGCCAAACAAAACTAAACGAACCTAGCTGCCCGATTTATCAAAACGTAACTGCACAAGCAACCCAAAATACTGAAGTCATTAAAACCAACCTGATTGCTCAACTTACTGGGCCTGTGAGATGGACCCAAACCATTCAAGCCATGCGTAGCGATGGAGCAACGCAATTTATCGAATGTGGTCCAGGCAAAGTGTTACAGGGTTTGGTGAAAAAAATTGATCGTGAAGCCAATGTTCAGGGGACTCTTGACTGAGGAGTTGACTTAGCCAAACCATTGTACTTTTTTACGCCAATCACCAGGAATTCTATTGGGCATAGGCCCTTCAAATCCACCCAAATAAAATAGCCCCAAGCATTTTTCATTTTCTTCCAAAGGAATAAATTGATGAATTTGATTGATGTAAGCAGGTGTGCTCCAATATCCTCCCAGTCCCAATTCTGTAGTTTTTAACCAAAGGTTTTGCACCGCCATTGCTGTAGCTGCGATTTCTTCCCACTCAGGGACACTCTCTTTTTCATCTCGTTTCATACAGATCAAAACAACTGCTGACGACAAATTGATTTTATCAATAATCGATTTGCTTTTACGTTTGGAAAACTTTGGAGTCGTATTGGTATATGAATCAACTAAAAAGTGTGACAGCTCTGTTTTTTTATCCCCTCGAAATACTTTAAATCGCCAAGGCTCAGTTCGCCGATGAGTGGGCGCCCAATTGGCTGCTTCAAATAGTTCATTGAGTTGGGTGTCAGTGATCTCTTTTTCAGAAAATTGAATCGGAAAGATGGAGCGTCTGCTTGGGAAGATTGATTTCATATTGCAAAGTACAAAACCCTAGGCAGACTCGAAACTCTTGTGACAGAAATACTTAATGATGGTTGAGATTATTGGTCTAAAAATGCAAGGACCGCTTGTCCAATCGATTGTATTTGTTCATCGTCAAGCTCTGAGTGCATCGGCAGTGAAATCACCTCTTTCACCAATTTATTGGTGACTGTAAAATCATCCTCCTTGTATAGATCACTTTGATACGCTTTTTGCGCATGAAGAGGAATCGGATAATATACACCACATGGAATACCTTTCTGTTGAAGATGCTTGACAAGTTCATCACGATTAGCATCAATCACACGCAAAGTATATTGATGAAACACATGCGATTGACAATCACGAACAACCTTTGGGGTAATGATGTTGTCATGCCCAGCAAACAATTGTGTGTAGCGAATGGCTGCCCATTTCCTTCTTTCATTGTAATAATCGAGTAATTTGAGTTTTTCATCCAACACAACAGCTTGTAAGCTGTCCAAACGAGAATTGACACCAACCACATCATGATGATAGCGCTCATACATACCATGATTGACAATACCTCTGAGGCTGTTTGCAAGATCATCATCATTGGTAAAAATTGCACCCCCATCACCAAAGCAGCCAAGATTTTTGGAAGGGAAAAAGGAAGTCGAACCCACATGGCCAATTCCTCCTGTTTTAATTTTATTACCCTCTATGTCAGTATGGGTTGCTCCTATGCCTTGCGCATTGTCTTCAATGACATAGAGGTTGTTCTTTTTGGCAATTGCCATGATGGCATCCATGTCTGCTACCTGACCAAAAAGATGAACAGGTACAATTGCTTTAGTTTTGGGAGTGATTGCTTTTTCTATGGCTTGGGGAGAAATGTTAAAAGAAGCTGGATCAACATCAACAAGAACAGGCGTAAGCCCCAACAAGGCAATCACCTCTACTGTCGCAGCAAAGGTAAAATCTGCTGTAATGACTTCGTCTCCTGGTTGCAACCCAAGACCCATCATTGCCACCTGTAAAGCATCTGTTCCATTGGCACAAGGAATCACATGCTTGACGCCTAAGTATGCCTCCAAATTGGATTGGAATGACTTGACAGCAGGTCCGTTGATAAACTGTGCGTTCGAGAGCACTTCTTGCATTCCTGCTTCTACTTGCTCACGAATAAAAGCATATTGAGATTGCAAGTCAACCATTTGTATTTTACGCATAGCTATTTTTTGCTGATGCAAATTTACAAAAACAATCGCCTCTTGGGAAAGCATTATCTTTGTGTATGCAACTGTTGTATTCTTTTGTGGTTCGGTTGGTTCGTGGCCTATTGACTTTTATCCCTCTTTCGGATAAAACAAAACAGTTTGTTGAGGGGAGAAAACACATCTGGAATGATATCAAAAAAATTCCAAACAACAAATCAGTTATCTGGATGCACTGCGCATCGCTTGGAGAGTATGAGCAGGGACTACCCGTTCTGAAATCCCTGCAGGCAGAAGACCCTGACAGCTTTTATCTCGTCACATTTTTTTCTCCGTCTGGTTATAACGTTAAAAAAGCACATCAACTTGCCGATCTAACGACATATTTGCCTTGGGATAATCGTTCGGACATAAGGCGATTTATAAATCACTTACAGCCAGCGAAAGTTCTTTTTATAAAATATGAGTTTTGGCCAAATTTGCTCAGAGAACTTCACAAACAACAAGTGCCAACTTACCTGATTGCTGGGCTTTTTCAACCTAGTCAAGTATTTTTTAAACCCTGGGGTGGTTGGTTTCGTAATCTCTTGAGAGGGTTTACTCATATTTTTGTGCAGGATGAAGAATCTCAACAGCTCCTACACAAGATTGGCATTACCCAAAACTCTGTTTATGGAGATACTCGTTTTGATCGTGTGCAACACCAAAAGCAAGACCTCTCCTTTATGAAAACATTTGTGGGGGATCGAAAATGTATCGTCGCTGGGAGTGCTTGGCCGCAAGACATTGATGTATTGAAAGAGGCGATTGATCATGTCCCCAAAGGATGGTGCTGGCTAATTGCACCTCACGAAATAAACAAACAACAGCTTTTGAAGTTGATGGGGCAACTCCCCTCCACTGCTCAGCTATACACGACAGCTGAGAAACATAAATTGCCAGAAGCACCTGTTCTTGTTCTAGACACCGTTGGTTTACTTTCATCATGCTATCATTATGGTCACATCGCTTATGTGGGTGGTGCAATGGGTGGATCTGGGTTGCACAACATACTCGAGCCCGCAGCAGCGGGACTTCCAGTATTGATTGGAAAAAACTATCATCAATTTCCTGAAGCAGTTGATCTTATCAGAAAAGGTGGAGTGATTTCAATCTCTACAAAAACAGATGCTGCAAAACATCTAAATAACCTCATGCAAAACCCATCCGAAAGAGGTGAAAAAGGGACTGTGAATCTCAGCTACATCACATCAAAAGCAGGAGCAACAGAAAGGATAATAAAGTTGCTCTCAGTAAACGCATAAGGCATCAAATTTTTTTGAGTTCCTTTCTTTTTACCATAAATAATTATACAAAATGAACATATTTATTATAAAATGTTTGCGTTTCGGGCTCTTACAGTTGAAAATTTGTATATCTAATTAACCTCAAATTTTAGTTATTAAGATAATCAATCATGATTTATTGCTGGATGGTATCGACACAAATTTTAGACCATCTCGCTGAAAATGCACGTAAACCTATTTTAGAAATCGCAAGAAACATTGTCGCCTCTGGCGCATCTGTACACCATCCAGTACGCAAAATGGAAGAAGTAGGAATCATATCTAGAAGCTATATCAAAATCAATCAAGAGAAGTTAGGTTATACAACCCAAGCCTTTGTTGGGATTTTTCTCGACAAAGCCACCCATCATACCGATGCTGTAGAGATGTTGGAAAAATACCAGAAGTCACCTCATATTACTATACAACTGGAGATTGGAGTTTGTTGATTCAGCTGAACTGCAAAGACAATAATCATTTGTCGAGTCTGTTGAGTGGCAAAATTCAAAACATAACAGGGTTTTTACGAACAGAAACCTACATCTGTCTCAAACAACTAATAAACCGGCAAATTCCAACTGATTAAGTCTAACTAACGACGCTGATTGACACGCAATGCTAAATAAATGAGTGTTGCCAATGAGCCAATCGCTGCAACAACATAGGTTCGGGCTGCCCACTTGAGTGCGTCTTTGGAGGCAACAAGCTCTTGTTGACTAACCATGTTTTTTCGTCTGAGCCAAGCCAAAGCGCGATTACTGGCATCATATTCGACAGGAAGTGTGATAAAGCTAAATAATGTTCCCAAAGCAAACATGGCAACACCTATGCTGGCAATCGTGTAGTTTTGAGTGCCCCCAAACATACCTAGACCAATAATGATGACCCACATGGATAGGTTGGAGGAAATACTCACCACTGGTACCAATAGCGATCGCATTTTGAGCCATTCATAACCTTGGGCATGTTGCACAGCATGTCCACATTCGTGTGCTGCGACTGCAGCGGCAGCAGCATTACGCTCATTGTAAACACTCTCACTGAGGTTGACTGTTTTTTTCATAGGGTTGTAGTGGTCGGTCAAACTACCTTTAACAGACACCACTTTCACATCTCTGATGCCATGGTCGGAAAGCATTTTTTCAGCGATCTCTGCACCAGACATGCCATTGCGCAATTGCAGTTTTGAATAGGTCTTAAATTTTGATTTCAGTCGGCTGCTCACAAACATACTCAGACCAGCAAAAATGAAAAGAAGTAAGTAATATTCTAATCCGATACCATAATAATAGCCCATAATTTTTTTTTTGTCAATATACTACAAAAATACTGCCAAATAAAGTCAGGCTGTCAGAACGACATTAAGTATTTTAATTGTCAGCAATACTTATTCTTTGTTCTTAAAAATATATACCAAAATTGTAAAAACTAAAAAACCTGTAACAATGTTGGCAAGAATAATCGACAAACTGTTGATTCTCAACCCATAAACAAACCAAAGGCATATGCCAATAAACATGATCGTATACATTCGCAATGACAAATCCTTAGTCTGTTTGGTCTTCCAAACCTTAATGACTTGGGGTAAAAATGCAAAGGTTGTACAAACAGCTGCAATAAATCCTATAAGTTCGTTTTGATCGATCATCCAATAACAATATTCACGATTTTCTTTGGTACAACAATCACTTTTTTGATGGCTTTCCCACCAATGTATTGCGCTGTACGCTCGTCGGCAAGTGCAGCTTTTTCAATGTCCTCCTTTGATGTCTCTGCATCGAGGGCAATTGTAAAGCGCATTTTGCCATTAAAGCTAATCGGGTAGGTAATTTGTGTCTCTTTCAAATGTGAAGCATCGGCAAGGGGGTATGGCTGGTCGAACAATGATTGTGTGTGACCTAGTTTTTCCCATAATTCTTCACAAATATGTGGTGCAAATGGAGCGAGTAACAATGTCAGTGGCTGCAAGATGCCCCTGTGGTTGCACTTGGCAGAAGTGAGTTCATTTACACATATCATAAAGGCACTCACTGCTGTATTGAGTGAAAACTGTTCGATATCGTTCGTTACTTTTTTGATTGTTGTATGAAGTGATTTCAACATGGCAGGTGATGGCTGCTCATCAGAAACGACAAACTGCTGATCGTTGTGAAACAGTCTCCAAAATTTGTTCAAAAACCCTAACACTCCAGAAATACCAGCTGTGTTCCAAGGTTTGGCTTGTTCGATTGGACCTAAAAAGAGTTCATACATCCGAAGGGTATCTGCCCCATACTGATCGCAGATATCATCTGGGTTGACAACATTATACTTGGATTTTGACATTTTTTCGATTTCTCTTTTAGCAATCAATTTCCCTTCTTGTAATTCAAATGTTGCTTGAGCAAACTCAGGACGCCACTCATGGAGTCGATCGTGTGCAACCACATTACTGCTATCAACGTAGGTTACATCAACATTAATGGGCTCTACAGTCTGTCCTTCAATCAATCCAGCAGACAGGTAGGTTTGCGTCCCCGTTTTTCGATAGATAAAAGCACTATCTCCCAAAATCATCCCTTGATTGATCAGTTTTTGAGCGTATTCATCCATTGGTACATAACCCAAATCAAAAAGAACTTTTTGCCAAAAGCGTGAATACAATAAATGCCCCGTTGCATGTTCACTTCCACCCACATACAAATCAACCTTGCCCCAATAATCGAGTTTGTCTCTATCGGCAAAGGCATTTTGATTGTTTGCATCTGTGTAGCGATTGAAATACCACGAGCTCCCCGCCCATCCAGGCATGGTATTGAGCTCTAAAGGGAAGACATTTTTTTCATCGATCAGACAAACAGGAACAACTTTCTCTTTGGTTTCGTCCCAAGCCCAATCAACTGCATTCCCAAGTGGGGGTGCACCCGTTGGTGTGGGTAGATATTTTTCAACCTCTGGGAGGGCAAGCGGCAAACAATGTTCTGGAAGTAAATGTGGAATCCCATTTTTGAAATAAATTGGTATTGGTTCACCCCAATAACGCTGGCGACTAAAAACAGCATCCCTCAAACGGTATTGGATTTTGGCAGTGCCAGAGCCTATCTTCTCAAGGTGTTTGATTGCTGCTTGGGTAGCCTCTGAAACATTGAGTCCATTTAGAAAATCAGAGTTTGCAATGCGCGTTTCACCTTTTTCAGTATGCGCAGCATCAGTGATTTCTACCCCCTCGAATATATTTGTGATGGGGATGTCGAAATGCTTGGCAAATTCAAAGTCACGCTGATCTCCACATGGCACTGACATGACAGCACCAGTACCATAGCCAGCAAGAACATAGTCTCCAATCCAAATGGGTACTTTTTTTCCACTCAGGGGATGAATAGCATAGCTACCTGTAAAAACACCTGTGATGTTCTTGACATCCGACATTCGATCTCTTTCCGATCGATTGGCGCTTTGTTTGACATAGCGATCGACTTCAGCTTTGTGATTAGAAGTGCAGATGCGATTTACCAAATCGTGTTCGGGTGCTAAGGTCATAAAGGTTACCCCATATAAGGTGTCAGGACGTGTGGTAAAGACTTCAATTTCCGCATCGTGATTGTCGACTGTAAAACGAACCGTTGCGCCAACAGAACGACCGATCCAGTTGCGTTGCATTTCCTTAAGTGGCTCGGGCCAGTCAATGGTGTCTAAGCCATTGAGTAAACGTTCGGCGTAAGATGATATTCTCATCATCCATTGCTTCATTTTTTTTTGTTCGACAGGATAGCCTCCTCGTTCAGAAACACCATTGACAACCTCATCATTGGCAAGTACTGTCCCCAGCTGTGGACACCAATTGACTTCAGATTCTGCCAAATATGTCATGCGATAATGCAGTAGATAGGCTTGTTGTTCGTCTTCAGACAAGGATGACCATTGATCAGCAGTGATTGAATTGGTGTCTTCGTCGCAATGCGCTGATAGGTTTTTCGTACCATGTGCAACGAGGTGATTGATGAGCTCATCAATTGGTCTAGCTTGATCTATTTTGGTATCATACCAAGCATTAAAAAGCTGCATAAAAATCCACTGAGTCCAGCGATAATAGGAAGGGTCTGAGGTGCGAAACTCCCGACCCCAGTCAAAAGAAAACCCCAATCGATCGAGCTGTTCTCTATAGCGATTGATGTTTGTTTCGGTCGTCTTTGAAGGGTGCTGGCCAGTTTGAATCGCATACTGTTCGGCTGGTAGTCCAAAAGAATCATAACCCTGAGGATGTAAGACATTATAACCCTTATGCCTTTTGTACCGAGCAACAACATCACTGGCAATATAACCCAAAGGGTGACCTACGTGCAGCCCTGCCCCTGAAGGGTAAGGAAACATATCCATCACATAGTACTTTGGTTTGTCGGATGGAAACTTTGCGGAAAAGGTGTGGTTGGATGCCCAAAAGGATTGCCACTTTTTTTCAATCGATTGAAATGGATATGCCATTGTCTGGTGTTGTGAGGCAAAAATACCAAAATTATAAGACGAAAACGCACAAACGATCATTCGACTATCCATACGTTTTTGTAATTTTAAGCCCTAATGTCAAAACAACCACATCAATATCAAAAAAGACGTGCCATTCGTTCCTATTTTGGCATTGTATTTAGCGTGAGTTTGATTTTGTTTGTCGTTGGCGTTTTGAGCCTACTTTTACTCAATGCTCGACAGGTGTCTCAACATGTAAAAGAACAAATTGTACTAACGATATTTATCGATGATAATGCTAAAGAAGTAGAGGTAAGTCAGTTGGAAACAATGCTCACGCTTGCTCCATTTAGCAGGTCGGTTATATATATTTCAAAAGAACAAGCAGCCACAGAACATAGCGCAGATATTGGTGAAGATTTTATGGATTTTTTAGGATACAACCCTCTTAAAGATGCCATCGACCTACGACTCAAGGGCGACTATGTTACCACTCATAGAGTCGATAGCATTAGTGCTTTTTTAGCTGAAAAAACATTTGTTAGTGATATTGTTTACGATCGACCACTTGTCAACTTGCTCAATGAAAACATCGAAAGAGCACGTTTACTTCTTTTGGGGTGTTGTTTGTTTTTTTTGGTACTCTCTATTATTCTCATTCACAACTCCATTCGCTTATCGATTTATGCCAAACGAATGATTATTAAAACCATGCAACTAGTTGGTGCTCGGAAACGTTTTATAAGAGGGCCTTTTATTCGAACCTATTTGGTGTTGGGTATCATCAGCGCCTTGATTGCTTGTGTGGGCGTTTGGGCGCTGGTACTCAACTTGCAAACCTATCTTTCTGGTATCGATATGCTGATGGATCAACAAACATTGCTGATGAGTTTTTCGGGTGTATTTTTATTGTCCATGTTCATCAGTTCGATTAGTGCTCGTTTGGCAACACAACGTTATTTAAATCTAAATACCCAATCTTTGTATTGATGAAAAACAAAAAAGAATTTATTTTTTCGAAAAAAAACTATAGTCTCATGCTCATTGGCTTGGGTGTCATTCTTTTAGGATTTATTCTCATGATCGGAGGTGGTAGCAAAGACCCTGATGTGTTCAATCCTGCCATCTTTAATTTTAGGCGCATTCGACTTGCTCCTGCCCTTGTCCTCATTGGTTTTGGCATCGAAATCGCTGCGATTTTGCGTTCTTTTAAAAACACAAAAAAGCCCTCTTAATTATGTCTGTAATCGAAGCCATAATTTTAGGTATTATTCAAGGGATTACCGAATTTTTACCTGTCTCGTCAAGTGGTCATTTAGAGCTGACACAAGCCCTGTTTGAAAATCAAAATAAGACAGATGAAAATTTGATTTTCACTATTGTTGTCCATGGCGCAACAGCGCTTGCAACACTAGTTGTTTTTCGTGACGACGTTTGGGAAATCATTCGTGATTTGTTTCGATTTTCCAACAACAAATCGACTCAATTCAGTCTTCAAATCATTCTATCAATGATGCCAGCTGCCTTGGTTGGGTTTTTTTTTGAAGAGGCAATTGGAAGTTATTTTTTTGGTAACATTCTACTTGTAGGACTGATGTTATGGGTGACTGCAGCACTTCTTTATATCGCTGATAAGCCCTCAGAAAATCTGAAAAAAATATCCCTTCCCAAGGCTTTGTGGATTGGCGTTGCACAGGCCTTTGCAATTCTTCCTGGTGTTTCGAGAAGTGGTGCGACCATTGCCACGAGCTTGCTCTTGGGTGTTACCAGAGACAAAGCTGCTCGATTTTCATTCCTGATGGTTGTTCCGCTTATTTTGGGAAGTATGGTGAAAAAAGTTTTAGATGGTGGACTTTCGCATGAAAGCCTCTCTATAGGACCAGTGATCGCTGGGTTTATTGCTGCCTTTGTCAGTGGGTATCTTGCTTGTCAGTGGATGATTTCGCTAGTCAAGCGATCTAAGTTGCGCTATTTTGCTTACTACTGCGCAGGTGTTGGAACCATTGCAATTGTGACTTCTCAACTGTGATGTGTCAACTAGATGATTTTCAAAATGGACAAGTACTACTTGTCAACAAACCCTTGGAATGGACATCCTTTCAGGTGGTCAATAAAATCCATTGGCTTCTGCGAAAACGATTTGAAATTAAAAAAATAAAAGTGGGTCATGCAGGCACTTTAGATCCTTTGGCGACTGGACTAATGCTTGTTTGTACAGGAAAAAAAACCAAGCAAATTCAAGATCTAATAGCGACTGATAAGACCTATACTGGCACGATTTGTCTTGGTGCAACCACTCCTTCCTACGACCTCGAGACAGAAGTCATTCCTCAGTCTGACCCCACAAAGTTGACTGAAAATGATATAAAGCATGCCACAAGACGATTTGTTGGAAATATCCAACAAAAACCACCCCTGTTTTCTGCGATTAAGCGCAAGGGTAAACGCCTCTACGAACACGCAAGAGCTGGTGAACAAGTTGAAATCAAAAGCCGGGAGGTGATTGTTTATGACTTTGAAATCACCAACATTACTCTTCCGAATGTGGCCTTTCGAATCTGTTGTGGCAAAGGCACATATATACGATCGATCGCACACGACTTTGGGCAAGCTCTTGGTGTTGGTGGCTATCTTAAAAGCTTATGCCGTACAGCCATAGGAAACCACAATCTTTCCGATTCGATTACAATAGAAACATTTGAAAAAAACCTCTATGCCTCATCATGAAAAAAAATCGTTGCCCTTGGTGTGAAGCCCAGCCTGATTATAAAATCTATCACGATACCGAATGGGGAGTGCCCATTTATGACGATGAGAAGCTTTTTGAAACTCTCCTTCTTGAGACTTTTCAAGCAGGTCTCAACTGGTTGACAATACTTCGTAAAAGGGAGAACTTTCGCAAGGCTTTCGACAACTTTGATGCGCAAAAGATCGCACGCTATGACAAGAAGAAAATAGATGTATTGTGTAGCGATCGTGGAATTATTCGCAATCGACTTAAAATCAAAGCTGCAATAAATAATGCACAAATATTTTTAAACATCCAGCAGTCAAAGCTTTCTTTTGGTAAATTTTTATGGTCGTTTGTCGATTATCAACCCATTCAAAACACATACCAGACAATCGATCAGGTACCCTCAACAACAGCACTGTCCGATCAGATGAGTTTATCTCTCAAAAAACATGGATTTAATTTTGTTGGAAGTACGATTGTCTATGCACATATGCAGGCAACAGGGATGGTAAACGACCACTTGGTCAGCTGTTCTCGATATAAAGAGGTAAAGAAGTTAGGACAAATAAGTCAAGAATTCCGATCTGGGAATTGATTCTGCACCCATGCTGGCAAGGTGTTGTGTCGGCACTTGACAGTCGATGAGTTCGTACTTGTTTTTTTTGAGTTCTTTGGCAAGTGAAATAAGGGCAACCTTACTGGCATTATTGGCTTTTGAAAACATACTCTCTCCACAGAACACAGTGCCCAAGTCAACACCATACAGACCCCCCACAAGAACGCCTTCCTCCCATACCTCAACAGAGTGGGCATGACCTTGGGTGTGAAGTGTTGAGTATGCTTCCATAAGTCCAGGGGTGATCCAAGTTCCATTTTGTCCAAAGCGTTTGACTTTTGCACAGGCTTCTACAACATCATCGAAAGCCTTATTGAAGGTCACTTCAAACTGTTTTTTTCGCAAGACTGCGCGCATGCTTTTCGAGATTTTGACTTGATCTGGAAACAGGACCATCCTGGGGTCTGGGCTCCACCAGAGTAGAAAGTCATCAGATTCAAACCAGGGAAAAATTCCTTTGCGATAGGCGAGCATAACTCGCTCAGGTTTCAAGTCTCCCCCAACAGCAACAATTCCCTCAGCAGAGGCTTGTTCTGGCGAAGGAAACAATAAAGCATCGGTCAAGCGATACATAATTAAGCCTGTTTAAAAAGGCAAGTCGTCTGGTGCCTCCGTGTTGGTGTTTTCAGCAGGGTCGAATGGTGGTGGTGGGGATTCTGGTGTTCCCGACTGCTCTAAAGATTCGATTCGCCAGCCTTGAATAGAATTAAAGAACTTTGTCTCTCCTTGTGGACTTTGCCATTCTCGCCCACGCAAATTAATGCCAACCTTCACTCGATCATTTTCAGAAAAAGAATTGAGCAAGTCACATTTGTCTTGCACAAACTCCAATAATAGGTGTTGTGGATATTGCTCTTCAGTGGTTACAACAAGCTCACGCTTTCGAAAGCCATTGCTTCCATATTCTTTGGTTTCGTATATGTGTTTGATACGTCCTAAAACTTCCATAAGATTTGTCTCGATACAAACAAAACTACATATTTTGTGTTTGAAAACATTATTTAAAATCAATTATCTTAGTTGGCAGATGAAAACTCCTGCTTTCTATTTGAATTCACAGTCCCGCCTGGTAATACTTATCTTACTGTCTGCCACAGTTGCGTTGATTCTTTGGAGCCTTTTTCGACTGGTCAAACAAACCGAAATCGATGAACGTCAAAGAATGGAAGTTTGGGCGCTTGCCCAAAAACAGTTTGTAAAAGACATTGACCTAAACGACGATGTTGATCCTTTGATTTTTAAAGTGCTAACAAGTGAAAATAGTATCCCCATGATTGTCGTTGATGAAAATGATAAGATCATTTCATTCAATAATATTAACCCCCAACGTGCTCTTATCAAAGACTCTTTTCTCCTAAAAAACACTTTAGAAAATTTAAAAAAACAAAATGACCCCATCGAAATTGTTTTTGAAAATGCTGTGAATCAACGCATGTACTATGGGCAATCGGCTACGCTCGAAAAACTAAAATTGTACCCAAGTGCTTTGATATTGCTTTTATTGACCATTGGTGCTTTGGTGTATTTTTATTTACGTACGTCTCAAATTGCTATTCAAAATAAACTTTGGACAGGCATGGCCAAGGAAACTGCCCATCAATTGGGAACACCCTTATCATCACTCATGGGATGGGTTTCGATTTTGAAATCTAAAGGAATAAAAGAAAAAATAACGACGCCCATGGAAGCTGACCTAAAGCGTTTGGAAACCATCACCAATCGATTTTCTAAAATTGGTTCTCTTCCTGTCAAAACAGAAACCGATATTGTCAGTAGCTCTCGCGAAGTTTATGATTATCTTTCAGGAAAAGCCAGTCAAGGAATAGAATTTGAATTTAACGCCAGTGCTACTAAAATCAATCTAACTATTAACAAGGAACTCTATTGTTGGGTGATTGAAAACCTACTTAATAATTCCATTGATGCAGTTGTGGGAAAAGGAACCATTGAACTCTCAATCGCTGATGAAAAAGATAAAGTACGCATACACGTAATTGACAATGGGAAGGGCATTCCAAAGCAGTTGATCAATCGTATTTTCCAGCCTGGTGTGACAACAAAAAAGAGAGGCTGGGGGTTGGGGTTATCATTATGTCGAAGAATTATTGAAGACTATCACCAGGGGAGTATTCAAGTGCGCTCAACAGCAGAAAATAAAGGGACACATTTTGAAATCGCTTTAAAGAGGTAAGCTAAATTTTCGATCTGATTTTTTTCGCAAGTGAAATAAAATCTTCTTCCTGCATATTTACTTTGGTTTGAAAGCTCATATCAGTCATCTGATGAATGGGAATCAGATGAACATGAGCGTGTGGTACTTCCAGTCCGACTACAGCCATGCCTACTCTTTTGCAGGGTACTGCTTGCTCAAGCGCAACTGCAATTCGTTTTGAAAACTGCATCAGGTGCATATAGATTTCTTGATCTAAGTCAAAAAGCTTGTCAACTTCTTGCTTTGGAACACATAATGTATGACCTACAGCATTGGGGTTAATATCCAAAAAGGCATAACAATGCTCATCCTCATCAATTTTATATGAAGGAATTTCACCATTGATAATTCTAGTAAAAATAGAAGGCATTTTTATCTGTTGATTGATAGAATTTTGAACTTCAACACCCCATTTGGCACAATGACTTCAGCAATATCACCAACACTGGTACCTAATAGACCCTTCCCAATGGGAGAGCTAACTGAAATTTTCCCAGTCTTAATATCTGCTTCACTCTCAGCAACCAAAGTATAGGTCATTTCCATATTGTTGGCTACATTCCGGATGTTTACTGTTGAGAGTACATGAACCTTGGAGTCATCGAGTTGAGATTCGTCAATCACTCTTGCGTTAGCTAGTGTTGCTTCTAGCTTTGAAATTTTTAATTCAAGAAGACCCTGCGCTTCTTTGGCTGCATCATACTCAGCATTCTCGCTCAAGTCGCCTTTGTCACGAGCCTCTGCAATTGCCTGTGATGCTTTTGGTCGTTCAACATCTCTCAAATGGTTGAGTTCATCACGAAGTTTTTTTAGCCCCTCGGGCGTATAGTAAGAAACCGCACTCATAATTTTGATTTTAGAATGAAAAAATCCCAGAGGCTGGGATATTAGGCAAATATACAAAAATCTATTTTTTTGGCGTAATTTGTAGCGAAAATGAAGTGGTTAACATGTGTTGTTTTATTGTGTGTATTGGGTTGTAAAAGTGATCCGATACAGCAAAACCCTTACCTAAATAATTTACCACCTTTTGAATTTGAGCTCAGTCTCGATCTACCACTCTATGACGGTCTTCGATTTACTGGTGGATCTATCACTATAGAACAGTTGGGAGTGAAAGGAGTGCACCTCTACAACCTCGATGGTTCTCAAATCTTGGCTTGGGAAGCAAGTTGTCCCAACCAAATACCCAGCGATTGTTCGAAAACCACGATCAACGATATCATTGTTGAATGCAGTTGCGACGATTCAACCTACAGCCTTGTCACAGGCCAACCACTAACTGATGGCGTAGAATATGGTTTGTTCAACTATGGCATTCGTCGTTCTGGCAACCTAGTGCTTATCTATAATTAAAAGCTTATTGTCATTCCAGTCAAAAAATGAAATCCTGCCTGAGGATAATACCCTACCCCCTCTGTGGTCGTAATCGAACCAGGGTTGCTCCAATCATCATCATAGGTATAGAAATAACCATTGGATACATATTTTTTATCCAAAATATTATTTAGCAACAGTTGTAACTGCAAAGTCTCACACCAATTGGGAGTCATCTTGTATTGAATATTGATGTCTTGTGTAATGTATGCCTCTAGCTTCGATAATAGAGAGTCGATGTTGCCAAGAAACTGCTCCCCAACATATTTACTGAATAAGCCCATAGATAATTTATCTGTTGGTTTGTAGTGCAACTGACTGGCACCAACCACATTTGGCGAAAAAGAGAGGTTGGTATTTCCCAGAGGCTGCAACTTTGCATCGCGCTCAAAAAAGAAATCACGATTCTTATTTTCACTCAGCGATAAATTGGATTGCCATTGCCACTTATCAGAGATTACCCAGTTGAGATCCAACTCTACTCCCAAACGATAACTGCTTCCACTGTTGGTTCGGATTGGTGCGCCCACCTCGTCGATTGCCCCTGTCAGAACAAGCTGATTTGTGTAGTCCATAAAGTAGGCATTGGCAACAAACTGTATCGATGACTGGTTATAACGCCATCCTAATTCAAAATCTGTTAACTCCTCTGGCAAAGGGTTTCCATTTTCGAAATCTGTTCGATTGGGTTCTTTATGTGCACGAGCCACAGAAAAGTAGAGCTGTTGGTTGGGATTCATTCGATAAGTAACCCCTGCTTTTGGATTAAAAAAGCCATAGTTTATATCCACATCAATTGGTACCTGACCTGCTTGCATACCATTGGCAAAATAATCAACCCAGCGATATTGCACATCAGTATAAACTGTCCATTGATTACCAATGGCATGTGTGAGTTTGGCAAACATATTTGTATCCTTTTTTTCTCCTTTATTTTCATAAAACCGATGGTTTGGTGATGCACCACCAGCGTTTTGCGCCCAAATTAAAGTGCCAAAGTGATCACCAATATAATTACTGTATGAAAATCCGAGGTTGAGCTTCTGCTTGCCCTTTTCAAATGCTGCCATCAAATTGGCAACGTAAAAATCATTGTCTAACCATTTTTGGGTGATGTTTTCTGTATCCACTGCATCACTGTTGGGCAATTGCAAATAAGCACTCGAACTATTGCCAGAAAAACTGATATTTTGATCGTACCAAAGATCATTGAGTTCTTGATAATACCCTCTTCCGTAGGTGTAGTTTAGCCCTAGCGCAAAAGACCAATAGGCATTGACCCCCTGCTCCCAATGTAGCTGATAATGATCTTGATTATAATTATCGACTTGATCATCATAAAACCCAATCAGCTTTCCATCGCTGTTATAGTTTTCTCCAGCGGGGTTATAGGTTCGATCGGTTTGCAAAGTCTCTTCATCAATACCAAACCAAGATTGATAGGTGCGCTCAAACCCTCCAAAAGCAAGTGCTTTGATTTGGGTGTTTTGATGCCTAAAAATCCCCTGTAAAAAATAAGATTTTAAGTCTGCGCTTGCACGATCAATATAACCATCGGAATCAATTTTGGATAAACGCCCTGACAATTCAAACTGGTCCGATAAAAGACCAGTGGAAAACATGACAGAATGCTTACGTGTGTTAAAACTCCCAAAACCATTGGCCAACTGCACATAAGACGAGTCTGATATACGATCTGTTGTCAAGTTGATACTAGCACCAAAAGCCCCTGCCCCATTCATCGAAGTTCCAACACCTCTTTGCAACTGAAGAGACCCAACCGACGAACCAAAATCAGGTAGATTTACCCAAAATGTGCCTTGCGATTCGGCGTCATTATAAGGGATTCCATTAATGCTGACATTGATGCGAGTGGCATCACTACCACGTACCCGAATGCCTGTGTAGCCAATGCCTGCACCAGCATCACTGGTGGAGACTGTGCCAGGGAGGAATTGAAGAAGAATTGGCATATCAACACCTAAATTTCGCTCACTCAATTCTTCTTTTGTAAGATTGCTAAAAGCCATTGGCGTTTCACTGGTTGCTTGCAAAGAAGAGACTATGACTTCTTTTAAATCAATTGTTGATTGTAAACTATCTAGTTGTTGTTGAGCATGTCCAAAAAACATACAAGAGAATAGTATCAATAGTGCATATTTCATTAGTAATCGTTTTATACGAACAAAAGGGGTAATTATTCTGATGGTTAAAATTTCCCTTGGCAGCATTATCTGCCCAGGTTCAATGGGTATGATCTCAGCCCTTTTAGGCACCCCTTTGAGATGGGGCAAAGATAATAGAATTAATTTTGATGTGTACTTCGCAACAAATCAATGACTTCTTTGACAGGGGTAAACATGCTTGATGGTATTGAAACAAATAAGGTGTTCCAAAAAGCCATAGACCCATTCCACAGCCCTGGGTGCTCCATTGATTTTATCGGTTTTCCATTCAGGGTCTTCTCAACAATAAAATAGGTAGATGGATCGACAAAAGCGCGCAAGTCAAATGGATTCCCTTCAAAATCGACCAAGCTACAGACCAACTCGACAGGGTTGAAGTGTGTTCCTTGTTGAAAATGTACAGCTTGTGAAGGTTGACGCAAGTCTACTTGTGCTCGCTCAACGATCTGTAAGTGTACACCCATTTCATCTTCCACCCAAAAAGGGCCTCCTCCGGGATCGCCACTGTTTGGCACCATTCCACAAACACGAAGGGGACGATTGAGTCGGTCAATAACCTTTTGCCTTCTCAGTGCTATGTCATCTTCTTGTATATGCACGTGAAAATGTTGATCCAAAAAATGAATCGCCTCGTCCAAAACACCTTCTTCAACAATCGTTCGGAGCAATCGAAAAACCTCTTGTTGTATGTGCAATAGATAGCCCCCTAAAACACGCTTATACATGCCAGATTCCTCGTGCTGTGCTTGTGGAGAAACATTGTCAATGTTGTTAATAAACACAAGATCTGCATCTATGTTGTTGAGGTTTTGAAGCAAAGCACCATGGCCCCCAGTACGAAAAACCAATTGTCCTTGGTAATCTGTAACCAATTGTCCATCAGCATCAATAACCAGGGAATCTGTAGAAGCCTCTTGCACCGAGTAGTCAATATCGATTGTACAAGCATGGGTACGTTCGATCGCTAAACAAGCTTTTTTGACATGCTGATCAAAAGCTTCCTCCAAACCAGGAGAGATCGTAAAATGATTGGAAATACGATTATTGACAAGGGCAAATTGAACAGCATACATCAACTGCTCTTCGATAGCAGTTCTCAATTGTTCTGCATACTTATGGAAATGCACAAATGCCTTCGGCTGATTGGCATATTGTTTAAATAAAGCTTGTATGAATGTGTGTAAAAAATCGATGCTGTCGCTGCTGGTTTTGTGCTCTCTTTCCATTTGCTCTTTCATCGCTTTATAAAAAGGAAAATAGCGATATCCTTCCAAAAATTTTTTGACTTTTGGGCTGTCTTGATGAGTTTCAAGGGCTTTGGCAAATGCTTGTCTGTCCTCCACAAAAAGTGGGGATAAAAAACTAAACATTCGAGTGGCCATTCCTGAAGCTGGGATAAATCGGGCGACTTGAAAATTGTTTGCAGTATCGCTATAGAGTTTTGCATAGCGTTGTAAATCGGTTGTGCTAAACTCGATAATTCCATCGCCCAATGTTGCTGGCCGATGAATATTGCAGTAGGTATTTTGCTGATTTATATTCGCAATCATTGCCTCAGCATTGGCAACAGAAATTCCACGCTTTTTAAGTTGGTTGATTTGACTTTTTGAAAACTCAAACATAGGCAAAGTGTGATTGGATGGCTTGTATGGCAGCCTGTAAACGATGTTCTCCCAGCCCTTGAATCAGTTCAAATGTTCGCTTGAAGGAATGAAGTGCTTGTTTAAATGCTGCTAACATTATGTCTCTTTCATTTGGTTTATCGCGCAAATCATCGGCAACCCAGGGCGTGTCAATATCCAACAAAAGATACAAATCGTAAGTGTTATTGACTGCAAAATGATGCAAGTCAGGGTCGCAATAACCATCGAAGTAAACTTCGGAATATATTTTGGTGACCAGCAAATCGGTGTCACAAAACAAAATCGTGTCTGTTGTACTGACCTTTTGATTTTCAATTGCCATTTGTCCAGCAGCAATGATCGGCAAGTCTTCTTTGGTGCAAATTTCTTTCGTCTCATCCCACTTTTGTTGAAGATATTCGCGTGCATATTCAGGAACCCAATCTGATTTGAAATGCGCTGCCAACTGTTTAGCAAGTGTTGTCTTTCCAGTCGATTCTGGACCAAACAAAACTACCTTTTTACAATTGCTGGGTATTTGTCTAAAATTTTTTTCCATTCCAAATAGCCATAGATGGCAATAAAAGTGAAAATTAGGTATTGTATACTTGTTAAACTAAAGCCTTTGATCAGATACAAAGGTATTGAAATGATATCGCCAACAATCCAAAAAATCCAATTTTCTATTTTACGTCGCGCCATCAACCACATCCCTGAAAAAAAGATAGCAGTGGTAACTGTATCAATCACAGCTGTAGATGAATTCCAAAGTCCAAACCATTGATAAACACCATACACAAAGATCAAGCTTCCCAAGAAAAGCATTACGAGGTAGTTTCTTTCACTCCGAAGAATCCTTGCAATAGGGGTCACCTCTTTTAGGTCATTGACTCTTGTCCAAATAAACCAACCATAGACCGACATGATAAAATAGTAGGTGTTGATGAGCATGTCTCCAACCAAACCCCATTTGAGTAATAGATAAACATAGATTGAGGTTGAAATCATCCCAGTCGGAAAAACCCCAATATGATTTTTTTTGGCAAGCCAAACACTGAGCAGGCCAAACACAACAGCTGTTGCTTCCAAAACAATATCTAAGGTTTCATAAGAGGCGTATTGCGCAAAAAGAAAATCAAAAATCTGAGACATAATCACTGCGATCTGAATTGAATATTTTTAGGTGCATGATCCCCTTTTCTTCTTCCTCAAGGGCAGTTTTTATTGTTTCTGTCAAAAAGGGCATTAGGGCATCATATGAACCATACAATTGGGTGCTCAGAGGAGTTTCTGAGATCGTAAACCCACCAGTTCGTAAGTCAATAATAAAATTTTTGATGCGCTCACGATACTGATCATGAAGGGGTGTAAATGTGATTTCTACAGAGATATTCATACTTGATTTTTTACAGTTACTGCACAACTATGGTCATTCCAAACGTAACGAAAAATGTCGTAGGTATCATTTTTATATGTCGCAACACCCTGATCTGGTATTCTCAAATCGACAGATATATCCTTGCTCATCCGAATGCCAGGAATTGAAATGGCTTTGTACATCGACTCTTTGACACACCACAGATCTGTTAAGCCAGCAATGGTGTCTAGTGGTGCTTTATCCTTGGGGTTGACAAATTTTTGTGCGACACGCTTCACTTTCGTTCGATGACGCTCAACATCCACTCCTATGGGTGATTTTCCAACGGCAATTGCAGCATAATCATTTGTATGGCTAAAAGATATATATGGCCCGTTTAGAAGATATGGCTTGCCATTGTTGGTATAGTGAAGGTTGTCGGGTGAAATGTTTGCAAAGTTGAGTAAAGATCGCACTGCCAAAAACCCCTTACGATGATTTGTATGTGTTATCGCTTCAAGGCGATTGGTACAATTTAAACCCAGTGATATATGTTCGATTAACTCCTCCTCACCCTCAGTAATATGCCACACCCATAATTTTGAAAAAGAATTTAGTTGACAGTGTTTGTATATGGGCATTGGTATTTGTAATTTTGGCAAAAATTGTAGAAAGCAAATATACAACTATGGCAACAAAGACACTACCGTTTAAAGTCAAAGACATCACCCTTGCAGACTGGGGGCGTAAAGAAATTCAGCTTGCAGAAGCAGAGATGCCAGGACTGATGGCGCTGCGCGAGCAATACAAAGAAGAAAAACCCTTGAAAGGTGCCCGAATTGCTGGTTGCCTTCACATGACCATTCAAACAGCTGTTCTTATCGAAACGCTTGTGGACTTGCGAGCAGACGTGACATGGAGTTCATGTAACATTTTCTCCACTCAAGATCATGCTGCTGCTGCCATTGCTGCTGCTGGCATCCCTGTTTATGCGTGGAAAGGAATGAACGAAGAAGAGTTTGATTGGTGTATTGAGCAAACCCTATTTTTTGGGGAAGATCAAAAGCCATTAAACATGATTCTCGATGATGGTGGTGATTTGACCAATATGGTATTGGACAGATTTCCTGAGCTCGTTTCAGGGATCAAAGGGCTTTCGGAAGAAACAACAACAGGAGTTCATCGCTTGTATGAACGCATGAAAAACGGAACGCTAACGCTTCCAGCAATCAATGTGAATGACTCTGTTACCAAGTCTAAATTTGACAATAAATATGGCTGTAAAGAGAGCGCTGTTGATGCTGTACGCCGTTCAACTGACATTATGCTTGCAGGAAAACGTGTTGTTGTCGCTGGCTATGGTGATGTAGGTAAAGGTACTGTTGCCTCTTTTCAAGGTGCAGGAGCCATAGTAACTGTTACTGAAATTGACCCAATTTGTGCACTTCAGGCTTCCATGGATGGATATGAAGTGAAAAAACTTGAAACAGTAATCGCAAATGCAGATATCATAGTAACTGCTACTGGAAATAAAAACATCGTTACTGAACGCCACTTCCGTGCCATGAAAGACAAAGCAATTGTTTGTAACATTGGACACTTTGACAACGAAATCGACATGGCTTGGCTAAATGAAAATTATGGTCATACCAAAGACGAAATCAAACCACAAGTTGATTTGTACAATGTTGATGGAAATGACATTGTTGTATTGGCTGAGGGTCGCCTTGTCAACTTGGGTTGTGCTACTGGTCACCCAAGTTTTGTGATGAGTAATTCATTCACCAACCAAGTACTAGCGCAGATTGAGTTGTGGAAACACAGCGATCGCTACGAAAACAAAGTCTATATGTTACCCAAGCACTTAGATGAGCAGGTCGCTCGTTTGCACCTAGAAAAATTGGGTGTTGAACTTGAAGAACTTGAAAAAGAACAAGCCAGCTATATTGGCGTTAAAGTTGAAGGGCCATACAAGCCAGAGTATTATCGATACTAATCAGCTGTTCTGATAGGAAAAAACAAAACCGAGACAATGTCTCGGTTTTTTTATTCTCAAACAATTTCAAACAAAAAACCCTTTGCAATCGCAAAGGGTTTTCAAATAAGTTTTAATTTAGGTCTTAAGCGTTAGGCTCAACAGACACATAAGATCGATTATCTTTCTTTTTGGTAAACTTCACTACACCATCCACTTTGGCGTGTAGTGTATGATCTTTACCTAAGTAAACGTTTTCGCCAGGATGGTGTTTTGTACCACGTTGACGTACAATAATATTACCTGCGATGGCAGGCTGACCACCAAAAATCTTTACGCCCAAGCGTTTCGATTCTGATTCTCTTCCGTTTTTCGAGCTACCTACTCCTTTTTTGTGTGCCATGGTATATTTTATTTAGCGGATAATGCCGCAATTAGTTCTGCTTTTTTCAAACTCGTATATCCAGAAATCCCAGCTTCTTTTGCCATTGCTTTGAGCTCAGCAACTGTCTTAGTACTCAAGTCAGCTTTTGGTTTTGCAGCAGCTTTTTTAGGAGCTGCTTTAGCAGTTTCTTTTTTTGCAGCAGGCTTGGCCTTTACAGCTTCTTTTTCAGCTTTGGCAGCAGGTGCTGGTTTCTTCTTGGCAGAAGTGCCGATGGATTCGATAACGATTTCAGTAAGTGACTGTCGATGTCCGTTTTTGACACGATAACCCTTACGTCGCTTTTTCTTAAACACGATGACCTTGTCATCTTTTAGGTGTTTGACCACTTTTGCCTCTACAGAAGCATTGGCGATAGCAGGGGCGCCTACAGTAACTTTTCCACCGTCGTCCAACAACAAAACCTGATCAAAAGAAACTTTTGTACCAGTTTTAGCGTCCAAACGATGTACGTATACTTTTTTGTCTTTTGCAACTTTAAATTGCTGCCCAGCTATATCTACGATTGCGTACATTTCTATTTTATTTTTGCTTTTTAGCGGGTGCAAATATACAATCTTGTTTAGTTATATTACAATTTTTATTTCATCAAAATAATTTATTAACATTTAACGTTCATTATGTATATTTATACATCAACTTAAATAATGAATATCATGATTAAAAAATTAGTTTTATTCCTACTTTTTCCATTGTCTTTCTGTCTTGCACAGTCGGTTTCTTTTGAAGAATACGATTTAGACAATGGTTTACACGTCATTTTACACCAAGATAATAATGCGCCTGTGGTAACAACATCTGTCATGTATCACGTTGGAGCCAAAGACGAACAACCAGACAGAACTGGTTTTGCTCATTTTTTTGAGCATCTACTTTTCGAAGGCACTGAAAATATTGAACGTGGACAATGGTTTTCTATTGTTACCGAAAATGGAGGTACAAATAATGCGAATACAACGGATGACCGTACCTACTATTACGAAGTTTTTCCTTCAAACAACCTCGAGCTTGGTCTTTGGATGGAATCCGAGCGGATGTTACATCCTATCATCAATCAAATTGGGGTTGATACCCAAAACGAAGTGGTCAAGGAAGAAAAAAGACTGCGAGTGGATAACCAACCCTATGGAAAATTTCTTGAGAACGTTAAGAAAAATCTGTTTAGTAAACACCCCTACCGTTGGACTACCATTGGTGAAATGGAACATCTTGATGCAGCAACCCTTGACGAATTTTTGGCCTTCAATAAGAAATTTTATGTGCCAAACAATGCTGTTTTGGTAGTCGCTGGTGATATTGATATTTCAACCACAAAAAAGATGATCCAAGACTATTTTGGCGATATCCCAAGAGGAGCCGATATTGACCGTAACTATGAGAAAGATGATCCAATAACAGAAAGCATTAATGCGACGGCATATGATTCAAATATTCAAATTCCTGCTGTGGTCAACGCATACCGAACGCCTGGTTTTACCGAAAGAGATTCTAGAGTTTTAGATATGATTTCAACTTATCTCAGTGATGGTCCAAGTTCTAAATTGTATAAAAAACTTGTTGATGAGAAAAAAATGGCTTTGCAAACAGGAGCATTCAATATTTCACAAGAAGATTACAGCATGTATGTCATTTTCGGATTGCCCCTTGGTGAAAATACACTAAGTGACTTGGTAAGCGAAATGGATGAAGAGATTGTCAAAATTCAAAATCAATTGATATCGGAACGCGATTATCAAAAATTGCAAAACAAAATTGAAAATGCATTTGTCAGTTCCAACGCATCTGTTGAGGGAATTGCCAATTCGCTAGCCCGATATCACATGCTCTACGATGACACGAATTTAATCAACACCGAAATTGATATCTATCGTTCGATTACTAGAGAGGAAATCAAAGATGTTGCCAATAAGTACTTAAACCCTAACCAGCGTTTGGTACTTGAATATTTACCAGAAACCAAAGAAAACTAATTATGAAAAAAATCTTATTTATACTTACATTATTGCTGACATTTCCTGCATTTGCGCAAGTAGATCGCAGTCAACAGCCACAACCAGGACCTGCTCCTGTAATACAGCTTGGAGAACCCGAACGATTTACCCTTAAAAATGGATTATCAGTTCTCATTGTAGAAAACAACAAGTTGCCACGTGCTTCAGTGAGCTTAACACTGGATAACCCCCCAATCGCTGAGGGTGAAATGGCTGGCGTATCTGCCATGACAGCTGCTCTGCTTGGTAAAGGTTCTAAGAAAATTGACAAAGACAGCTTTAACGAAGAAGTTGACTTCATGGGGGCAAGCATCAACTTTGGGTCACAAAGCGCAAGTGCAAGTTCACTATCTCGTTACTTTAATCGTGTGTTGGAGCTCATGTCTGAAGCTGCACTCAATCCTAATTTCACTCAAGAGGAATTTGACAAAGAAAGAGATATCATCCTCGATGGTATAAAATCATCCGAAAAAAGTGTAACATCCGCTGCCAGACGTGTCGAAAACCTTCTGGCCTATGGTAAAAATCACCCGTATGGCGAGTACGTTTCCAAAGAAAGTGTTGAGAAAATCAGCTTGGCAGATGTAAAAGCGTTTTACAAGCGTTACTTTCTACCAAACAATGCGTATTTGATCATTGTTGGGGATGTTGATGCCCAGGGCTTAAAAGAACAAGTGAAGAAACTTTTTGGAAAATGGAAAAAGAAAGACTTTCCTAATGATAATTTTCCAGAAGTGAACAATGTAAGCAGCACTCAAATTGATTTTGTGAATATGCCAAACGCAGTTCAGACAGAAGTGTCTGTTCAAAATACAGTTAGCTTGCGAAAAAAGGATGCAGATTATTTTCCGCTGTTAATTGCCAATGGCATTTTAGGAGGTGGTGGTGAAGCTCGTTTGTTTCTGAATCTCAGAGAAGACAAAGGGTACACCTATGGCTCCTATTCACGCATGGGGAACAACAAATACACTAATAGCCGTTTTCGCGCAAGTGCGAGCGTGAGAAATGCAGTTGTTGACAGTGCAGTCGTTGAGCTCTTATATGAAATCAATCGCATGAAAAATGAAATGGTTAGTGATGAAGAGTTGAGTCGAGCAAAAGCAAAATATGTGGGTAGCTTTGTACGTGCTGTTGAACGACCAAGTACCGTTGCGTCTTATGCCTTGGAAATTGAAACCGAAGATCTTCCAGACGACTTTTACACAACCTATTTGGAAAGTGTGAATAGTGTTACAAAAGAAGATATTCAACGAGTAGCTCAGAAGTATTTTCTAGTGGATCAAGCCCGTGTGGTTGTGACTGGTAAAGCATCTGAGGTTCTAGATAATTTGGAAAAAGTACAATTTAATGGGAATGTTGTTCCAGTAAACTATTATGACAAGTATGGAAATGTTATTGACCGCCCAGCATCTTTTGAGTTGCCTGATGGGGTAAGCGCACAAACCATTCTGGCAAACTATATCGACGCAATCGGAGGGCTTGACGCGCTCAACGCTATTCAAACTCTTGAAGTAAGTTATAATGCAAACTTTATGGGCAATGCGCTAGAAGCCACCTCAATTAACACCGCTGATGAGCAAAAGCAAATCATCAAAATGGGTGGAAATGTATTGGCGACAGTAATTGTGAATGCCAGTGGCGCAAAGGTTGAACAAATGGGCAATAGCATGGATCTTCCGCCAGAAATGGCAGCAGATATGCAAGCTGCTATTGGAATTGTTCCTGAACTTAAAATGATGGAAAATGAAAATGTAACTGTTACAGGAACTGAAGAAGTTGATGGTCAAAATGCATATGCCCTTGAGATGAAAGGGCAAAGCACGACGACTACAACCTACTATGCAGTAGAATCAGGTCTAAAACTCAAACAGACAACTGTTACTGAAATGATGGGGCAAACCCAAACACAAGAAACAACCTATGGGAATTATAAAAGCTTTGGAAGCTTGCTGATTCCTACAACTACAACTGTTCCTCTGGGTCCACAAACGGTAGATGCCACTATCGGAGATGTTAAAATCAATGGAGAAACAGTTAGTGCTGAATAAAATTTTTTTCAAAAAAAGAAAAGCGGCTTAGGCCGCTTTTTTTGTGTGTGATAAATAAACCCCTAGAAGAATTACAGCAGCTGACAGCAATTGAAATTGTGTGATTACCTCACCATCATAAACTCCCCAAAATAAAGCAACGACAGGAAGAGTATAGGTGACAGAGGAGGCAAACACTGCTGAGGTGATTTTTACAAATTTATTAAAAAGGTATTTGGCAAAGGCACTGCCCGCCAATGCGAGGATTGTGATGTAGCCAATGGCAGGATAAATCTCAGGATGCGAAAAGGTTTGTGCAGTAAAAAAGTCAGAAAATATTAGTACAACCAATGCTGCAGGTGCCATAAATACAAAGTTTCCCAATGTGATTGCCATGACTCCGACTTGCGCCAAGTGAGTCTTGATAAAATGAATATTGATCGCATAACAGCATGAGGCAGCAAAAATCAAAATGGTATACAACGGATTGATATTTGATGCTGTGTGAATCCCTCCCAAAATGAGGCCAACCGATCCTATGAGTCCAATTCCAACGCCAAAAAATTGCTTTCTCTGGATTTTAACATGAAAAAACAACAACCCAAAAATAAGCGTCAGCAAAGGAGTTAGGGCATTTAGAATCGCAGCAATGGCAGAATCGATATATTGTTGGGCAAAGGCAAATAGAAAGGCTGGGAAAAAAGTGCCGACATAGCCAGTAATGGCAAGCCATTTCCAATGATATTTCGATAGTGATTGCAACGACGAATACCCTACCAAAAACAAAGCAACTGTGGTAATCAAAAGGCGAAGGCTTCCCAACTGAAGTGGACTTAGTGCAACCAACCCCCACTTGATGAGAATATACGAGCTGCCCCATACCACCGAAAGTGTGGCGAGGTATATCCATTTAAGGGACTGAATTTTCATAGCTTTACTGAACAAAGGTGGGAAATGTTTTAAGATTAATTGGTACATTTACACAATAAATCATTCGCATGAAATCATTACTATTTTCACTAACGAGTTTGCTTTTTCTTATTGGATGTACCCAACAACCAAAACCAGAAATCAAAGTTGTAGCTGCAACGACTAACATTGCAGAGAATGTAGATGACACCAATCTGTCTGAGGCCTCATTTTCTATTTCTGGCATGATGTGTAAAATGGGTTGTGCCAAAGCAATCGAAAACAATTTGAAAAAGATGGAAGGTGTACAAATGGCATCAGTGGATTTCGAAACCTCAATTGCTACTGTACTCTATAATTCATCCCTTTTGAAAACCGACGACTTGGCACTGACAGTGATCAATACTGGCGATACATACACAGTGTCAAACATGTCATCTGCTTCAAATAAAAAATCAGGCTGCTGCACTAAAAAAGATGCCTGCAAAAAAGAAACTTGCGCAAAAAAGAATACTTAGCGCCAAGTCAAGCTCTCTGTCAATTGTCGCAAATCATTTTTGATATACTGTACTGCAGGGTATAAAGAGTCATAATTGGGCGTTGCAGAAAAAAACAATAAGCCAGAAATAAAATGATTTTTTTGATCTGTAACCATATAATGTAGGTTGGATGGTGCATTTGCAGTGATTTCAAAAAATCGCCCATATTTCTGGTGCTCTATACTTTTGTAGGTACTTTCTTGAATCCGCGCTTGATGTCTTGTATGATCGGTGAGACGATCATTAAAATCCTTGATCAAATCATCAATATTGTGCTGACGAAGATCAAAATAACTCATATATACTTTTGCTTTCATCGTTGGATAGGACAAGGAAAAAAAGCAATTGGACTGCAAATCAATTGATGATAGAGAATTGATATCAAAATCGAATGGACAATCTGAAACAATGGCTTGGTAGTTTGGTGTGGGATAATCCAGCGCTAACATCCCACTTGCTTTGGGCATGGGTGTATGACAACCAACAATGAAAAGTAAAACAATGATTTTTTTCACAGAAATGCTTTTACTTATGATTTGTCACCTTGAGTTGTTTGATTCGTTTTCGATCAGTTGCTTCGACTACAAAAGTACAATTGGCAAAAGAAAAAGAAGTTTTTGCTTTTGGGAAATACCCAAGATATTCAAGAACAAATCCAGCTAAGGTTTCAGACTCACCTTTCATGTCTTCAAAGGGCTTTAAATCCCTTATCGAAAGTATTCGGTAAAAATCCTTAAGGTAAGTTTTCCCCTCCAAGACAAAAGTGTTCTCATCTATCTTCGAGAACATAAAGTCATCATCGTCAAACTCATCGCTGATCTCGCCAACAATTTCTTCAATGACGTCTTCAAGAGAAACAACACCTGAAGTTCCACCATATTCATCAACAACCACCGCCAAATGAATTCGTTTTGATTGAAACTCTACAAGCAAATCATCTAGTTTTTTATTTTCAGGAACAAAATACGGCTCTCGAAGAATGGATACCCAATCAAAATTTTTAAGGTGAATATGGGGCAGTAAATCTTTGATATACAATACCCCAGAAATCGTATCGATCTGTTCATTGTATACAGGAACTCTCGAATACCCTTTTTCTACAACTTTCTCCAAAACATCTTTAAAGGACTCCTCTTGGTTGAGTGCAAATACATCAATTCGGGGTCTCATAACTTGTTTGACATCAAAATTTCCAAAGTTGACGATTCCTTCCAAAAGTTTTTGTTCTTCATTCGAAGTGGCAGAATCTTCGGTCATTTCAAGTGCTTTTGACAGCTGATCCACAGAGAAGTCTGAAGTGCGTTTCTGTAATCTTTTTTGAAAAAAATATGTAAATTTACTCAGGGGAACAGCAAGAAAAAACAATAAATACCGATCGATGACAAACAAAGGAAGTGCCATCAATAGCGCAAAGGATTCGGCATTTCGATTGGCATATACCTTGGGTATAATATCACCAAAAATCAAGATAAATGCAGCTACAAACCCAACCTCAACAAGCAAAGTGAGCCATGGGTACGGAATTCCCGAAAATAGTGCGTGGTTCATGCTTGCAAAAAGCATGACGATAGAGATGTTTATGAGATTATTGAGGATCAAAATCGTTGCAAGTAATCGCTGTGGATTCTGGCGAAGTTTAGCCATTAATCTATTTGTCCTTTGAGAGTGATTGGCAGCAGCTTTGAGTGTGGCTGGAGAAAGTGCAAAAAAAGCAACTTCTGATCCCGACGTTAATCCAGAACTGATTAGAAGTAGGAAAAGAAGTGTGAATCGAAGCAATATATCGATGTCGATTCCATCAGCAATAAAGACAAGTGTTGTCAACAAGGGGGTTCAAATTAGAAAGGTAGATCATCGTCACCATCTACAGGTAAATTTTGTTCTTGTGGGGTTGAGTCTTTCGGGCGGTTAGTTAAAAACGTAAATTCATCCACATGGATTTCGGTACTGTATCGTGGGTTGCCGTCATCCCCTTGCCACTTGCGTGTTTTGATACGTCCTTCAACAAAAAGCTTGTCCCCTTTGTTGAGGAACTTTTCGCAGGTTTCAGCTGCTTTATTTCTCAAAACAATGTTGTGCCACTCGGTATTGGTCACTTGCTCTCCTGTTTGCTTGTTTGTATAGCTTTCATTTGTCGCCAACGGAAAACGACCAATACAGCCTCCGTTGTCAAAATATCGCAATTTGACTTCATCACCAAGATGACCAATTAGCATTACCTTATTTAAAGTACCACTCATAACTATGTTTCTACCAAAAATAAGCTAATCGAAAAACTTGTGCAAGAATCGTTCAATCAGTCTCGACACTGGGTAATCGGTCAGCTTTGCTGTTGAGACGATTTTATGGGGAACAGCAACTGTTGGTGCAATCCAAAAACTGGCATAAATATGTTGATGTGTTAATTGATGTACCCAGGGTTTGGGGTTGAAAAGATAGAGTTTTTCAGACAAAGCCCATGCTGGAAATTGTTCCTGCTGACTCATGCTTTTTGCAGTCAAAGGGCTCTTGGATTCTATCAGAGGGAATTGGTAAAGATGTTGCCAAATATCTTTTTCTTTTCTTTGAATGAGTGCAGTTTTGTTGTTGGGAAGCAAAGGAACAAAATAATTAAAATATCGTTTTTTAATCGTTTTATTTTTTTTCTTGTAAGGATATTCACTCACCTTGTTGGTTTGTCGTGCAACACAAGCTTGATTCAAAATGCATTGATGACAGTTTGGGGATTTGGGCGTGCACTGCATGGCACCAAATTCCATAATTGCCTGATTGTAGTTACCTGGTTGATTTGTGTCGAGCAAATCATTGGCAAGGGTTTCAAATTGTTTTTTTGATTGATGTTGATCGATGGGAGTCTTGATTCCAAAAAAACGAGACAACACACGATATACATTTCCATCAACAACAGCATGTGGTTCGTGATAACAAATTGACGAAATAGCAGCAGCAGTGTAGGGCCCAACACCGGGGAGCGCAAGCAAGTCCTTATAGGTTTTAGGGAAAATTCCATCCATGTTATTGGCAACTAAAATAGCCGTCTTGTGCAGGTTAAGAGCCCTGCTGTAATACCCCAATCCTTGCCAGAGTTTTAATACTTTTTCTTCACTGGCGGCAGCCAATAAATGAACGTTAGGAAAAGTTGTGGCGAATGTATTAAAATAAGATTCGCCATAGGCGACACGAGTCTGCTGAAGGATAATTTCGGAAAGCCAAACTCTGTAAGGGTCATTATCATGACGCCAAGGCAAATCCCTTTTATTTTCAGAATACCATTGCTGAATTTTGTTCGAAAAATAATCGTTTGCTGACATTATGTGCAAGATATTTAATTTATACCCTGATAAGCAAGAGATTTACTCAATTATAATTTATATATTTGCTCACCAAAAAAATTATAATAAACCAAAACTAACAAGTATGACAAAAGCAGATATTGTCACCAAAATTTCGGATCGTCTTGGCGTTGAAAAAATTGAAACTCAGGCAATTATAGAGCAATTTATGAAAGAAGTTAAAAATTCTTTAGAAACTGGAGAAAATGTTTATCTACGAGGTTTTGGGAGTTTCATAATAAAGACACGTGCTGAAAAAAAAGGTAGAAACATTTCAAAAAATGTTACCATTTCGATTCCGGCACAAAATATCCCGGCTTTTAAGCCTGCCAAAGTTTTTGTCGATCGAATTAAAGAAAAGGTAAAAGTATCATAGTTCATTAATATTTAAATACTCACTATGCCAAGTGGTAAAAAAAGAAAAAGGCACAAGGTAGCCACGCACAAGCGCAAAAAAAGAAGTCGCGCAAACAGACATAAAAAGAAAGCGTAAGTTACAGTGCCGCATTGCCCAACACGATCTTTGACATGAGATGATTTTCGGCCTTTGACTGCCAAAAATCATTTCCCCGACGCACATAAATCCTGTGCAAAATCTTGTTTAATCCCTCCCTCGGATTATATAATTCGAAGGAACTAAATCATCATTATGAGTAAAGAACTAATCATTCGTTCAAAATCCTCATCTGTAGATTTTGCCTTGCTTAAGGACGGAAAATTGATCGAATATCAAAAGGAAGTTGGCACGAATAAATTTCACGTTGGTGATATTTTTCTTGCAAAGATTAAAAAAATACTTCCTGGATTGAATGCTGCATTTGTCAATGTAGGTTATGAAAAAGATGCCTTTTTGCATTATCATGATCTAGGACCCAGAGTACGCAGTTTTCTTAAATTCATCAAAGGTGTAAGCACAGGTAAAGTGAAAGATTTTTCTCTTAAAAAGTTTGCTTTAGAACCCGAAATTCACAAAGACGGGGCAATTGCAGACGCAGTTCAATCTAACCAATCTGTATTGGTTCAAATCATCAAGGAACCGATTTCAACCAAAGGACCAAGAATCAGTTCTGAATTGTCCTTGGCTGGTCGATATTTGGTGTTGATTCCATTTTCAGATCGTGTTTCTATATCTCAAAAAATACCAACGAGAGAAGAAAAAACACGCCTTAAAAAATTGGTGCTTAGTATCAAACCTAAAGGGTTTGGTGTGATCGTTCGCACAGTCGCTCATGAAAAAAAAGTGGCAGAGCTCGATCGGGATATGCAACAACTTCACAAACGTTGGTTAGACCTTTGCAAATCAATAAAGAAAGCCGACTACCCTTCAAGAGTATTGAGTGAACTCAATCGTGCTTCGAGCATATTGCGAGATATTTTTGATGACAGCTTCACAGGAATCCACGTCGATGACAAAAAGATGGTTGGAGAAGTGAAAGATTATTTGGATCAAATCGCTCCTGAAAAAAAGTCGATTGTAAAACTGTTCAAATCCGAAACACCCATTTTTGAGCGTTTTGGAGTTGAGCGACAAATCAAATCTTCATTTGGTCACACAGTTTCAATGAGTCGTGGTGCTTATCTGATTATCGAGCATACTGAAGCACTCCACGTCATTGATGTCAATAGTGGAAATCGCTCAAATAAGGCTAAAAATCAAGAAGATACTGCACTCGAAGTGAACCTTATTGCTGCAACTGAAATTGCAAGGCAATTGCGTTTACGTGATATGGGTGGTATTATTGTTATTGATTTTATCGATATGATTCGATCTGAAAATAGGAGAAAACTCTTTGATCACTTCCGAGAGGAAATGAACTCAGACAGAGCTAAACACAAAATTCTTCCACCCAGTAAAATTGGTCTTATTCAAATGACTCGTCAGCGTGTGAGACCAGAAATGGATATCAAAACCATGGAACCCAACCCTAATAAGGATGGTGAAGTGGAAGCTCCAATTGTTCTGCTCGATCGAATCGAGGCAGACTTGGAGAAAATTGTTAATCATCCAAAGCACAGTAGCAAGAAAATACGCTTGCATGCGCATCCTTTTGTTGCTGCTTATTTGATGCAAGGGATGAAATCTGTTCGTTTTCATTGGTATCTCAAGCATAAAAAGTGGATAAAAGTTATTCCACGCGATGCTTACACCTATCTACACTACCGTTTTTTTGATAATAATGGTAAAGTAATTCATATTTAATATAAAAGCGACTCAATGTTTTGGGTCGCTTTTTTTATTTTAGACCATGCGAAAGACCTATTCTTTGGAAGAGCTAAAAACTCGACTAGAACGATACTGCGCTTACCAAGAAAGATGTCATCAGGAAGTCAAAAATAAGTTACTACAACTCGGTGCTTATCGTGATACCTCTGATGCTGTGATCTCTCACTTGATTCAACACGATTATCTCAACGAAACGCGTTTTGCTATGCTTTATGTGCGAGGCAAATTTTCAATCAAAAAATGGGGGAAAAAAAGAATTGTAAACGAACTGAAACTCCGAAAGATTACAACTTACAATATTGATAAGGGACTCAAGCAAATTTCTGAAAAGGACTATCAACAGACCTTTAATACGCTCGCCCAAAAACGCTGGGAGGATCTTAAAAAAAAGAAAGAATCAATTGAAAAAAGAAAAAAGAAATGGGTTCAGTATCTTCAATATCGTGGTTGGGAAAATGATTTGATTTTTAGTGCTTTACGAAAACTTACGTTCAACTAATACAGCTGATAATGTAGTGAAAGTAAAATGTGTCCTTTGGGCATGGGTACATTGTTTTGCTCTGTATAAGCAGTGTTCAAGATGTTATTTGCCTGCAAAGAAAGCATCATTCGATTATTTTTATAGCAAATATGAGCATCCACAATATCATAGTTATAACCTGAAGCTTGCTCGGCATAACCATAGGAAACAGATGTGTTGATTGATTGACTCCATTGCACACCCCAACGAGAAGAAATATGGTGTTTTCTTGAATTGATAGTGTAACGAGAAAAGATCGCACTCACCCCATTCACATCATCATCCAAAAAGGCATAACCGAATGACAGCTTGTGGCTGCCAATCATTGTCATAAAGTCAAACTCCCCACCTTTTGTCTTTATCGCATCGATATTCGTTGCCTTCCATTTCTCATTCTCTTGCTGTGCAACATAATCGATATAGTTCTTCGCATCACGTTGAAAAATAGACAAGGACAATTTCCAATTGTTTTTGCGCAAGCGATAACCGATCTCTGTCGAGAGTGATTTTTCAGGAAGTAATGATTGGTTTCCCTCTGTACTTGGGTCGTTGTAATACAAATCGGTATATGTTGGAATTCGATAGGTGTATCCAGAATTGAAATACAATCTTGCATGATCTGCGATTTGATAGCCAATATCGATTCCAGGATAGTAGAATGTGTCCTGATCAGTGTAGTGGCTTATAGAAAGTCCTGGGGTAATATCCCAACGATTCTTAGCATACCGATGTTCTAGATACCCATGAATAAGCGTACGAAAGTGATTGCCTAGGTTATTGCTTTGTATACTGACCCTTGCAAGCTCAAAACCAACTCCAGTGGTGCCTGCTTTGTGCGTCCAAGCCGTGTTTACTTCACCTCCTACCTTATTGGTGATGTGTAGGTTTCTATAAATGCTTGGGTTATTTCTTATAAATATATATTCGTCTTGCCCACGTTTCCAATATAATTTCGGCTGAACCCTCAACTTATCATTGGGTTGAAATGAAGTTGAAACCCCCAACAAGCTGCTTTGTGTCGCTTCATATTGGTCTGTATTTTCAGGTCTTGCATAAAATCCATTTGCTCCAAAATGTCGATTATTAAAGCTAGCAATAAAGTCTAGTGGTTCTTGACTCGTCTCCCAGCTCGATTTCCAAAAATAGTTTTGGTTGTAATAATCGGTGTTGTAACGATAGCCATCCGATGATGTTGATTCGATCAGTAGTGTGTGACTCGACGACTCACGTTGGTCTGCTGCAAATACAGCTGCCTTTTGATAGTCAAAAGAGCCACCCCCAAGAAAAACTTTTAGGCCTTCGGCTGGCGATTTTTTCGTCACAATATTTATAGCGCCCGAAAAAGCATTTTGCCCATATATACGACCTGCTGCTCCCTTTAGAATTTCTATTCGATCGATCATCTCAATTGGGACAATCGCATTGAGTGTGTGATGTCCTGTTTGTGGGTTATCCACCTTTATCCCATCGATCAACAGAAGAACTTGATCAAATCCACCTCCACGAATATAGATGTCTGATTGCACATCTTGCGCTCCTCGACTTCGAAGCTCGATCCCAGGAACATTGTCTAATATATCAATCAAAGTTGTTGCTCCACTCTCTACAATCTCTTCGGCAGTGATGGTTACGACCGATCGGGATTGCTGATTTAATGAGAGTTCAATTCGAGGTGATGAGACAATAACTTCATCAAGAACTGTCTCTTGTGCAGTCAAATGGAATTGTGATGCCAAAAAAAGGAAAAAGACATAAACGAAAATATGAATATGACTTTTTTGCATAAACTGATCGTTAGCCTCTTTCATGTCATTTAATTTCATCTTTTAAAGAAAAGGTATTCGATTATGAAGAAAAGGGATTAATCTGCCAATAGCACAATTTTGTTTTGTTGCATTTCGAGAGTTCCGCCGTTTGGTAACTCCAAAAATGTTTCCTCGCCCTGCTGTTTGAAATTGTGGGCTGTCTCTTCAGGAAGAGAAATTTTACCTCCTATTTTTACAGTTCCCGGCTTTAGAATTGAAACAATCGGTGCATGATTATCAAGGACTTGAAACGCACCATTTGCTCCAGGAACAGCAACAGAGTTCACTTCTCCGCTGAATAGTGTAGCCTCAGGACTAATAACTTCTAAAATCATAATGATTAAGATTCTTTGGCCTCTGCGAGCATTTTCTCACCAGCTTCAATGGCTTCTTCAATGGTGCCTTTGAGGTTAAAGGCAGCCTCTGGCAGGTGATCGAGCTCACCATCCATAATCATATTAAATCCTTTGATGGTGTCTTTGATATCGACCAATACACCAGGAATACCAGTAAATTGTTCTGCAACATGGAACGGCTGTGAAAGGAATCTCTGCACTCGACGTGCTCTTGCAACCGCAAGTTTGTCTTCCTCTGAAAGTTCTTCCATGCCAAGAATGGCAATGATGTCTTGCAGCTCTTTATATCGCTGAAGTAATTCTTTTACTCTTTGTGCACAATTGTAATGCTCGTCTCCAAGGATCTCAGGCGTTAAGATTCTGGAAGTTGAATCGAGTGGATCTACTGCTGGATAGATCCCAAGCTCTGCAATTTTACGCGACAATACAGTAGTGGCGTCCAAGTGAGCAAAGGTCGTTGCTGGTGCAGGGTCTGTCAGGTCATCGGCAGGTACATACACTGCTTGTACTGAAGTGATCGAGCCTTTTTTGGTAGAGGTAATTCGTTCTTGCATCGCACCCATTTCGGTTGCTAGGGTTGGTTGATATCCTACTGCAGATGGCATGCGACCGAGTAGTGCAGACACTTCAGAACCAGCTTGGGTAAATCGGAAGATGTTGTCCACGAAGAAAAGAACGTCTTTCCCCTGTCCATCACCTACGCCATCACGGAAATATTCTGCAACAGTAAGTCCCGAAAGTGCCACACGAGCACGTGCCCCTGGGGGTTCGTTCATTTGACCAAAGACAAATGTTGCTTTTGATTCTTTGAGTGCCTCTTGATCGATTTTACTCAAGTCCCATCCACCTTTTTCCATGGATTCCATAAACTCGTCTCCATATTTGATAATCCCAGATTCGAGCATTTCACGAAGAAGGTCATTTCCCTCGCGTGTACGTTCGCCAACTCCAGCAAATACAGACAATCCTCCGTGTCCTTTAGCGATGTTATTGATAAGTTCTTGGATCAATACTGTTTTTCCAACTCCTGCACCACCAAATAATCCAATTTTTCCTCCTTTGGCATAAGGCTCAATTAAGTCAATGACTTTGATCCCTGTATAAAGAACTTCTGTTGAAGTGGATAATTGATCAAAATTGGGTGCATTTCGGTGAATGGGTAATCCATCTTTTTTAGTTTTAGGAAGGTTTCCAATGCCATCAATCGCATCGCCTATGACGTTGAACAGTCTTCCGTTGACTGCCTCACCAACTGGCATTTGGATTGGGTTTCCAGTCGCAACAACATCTGCACCACGCTGCAACCCATCTGTTGAGTCCATGGAAATGGTACGGACTTGGTCTTCACCAATGTGCGACTGCACTTCCAACACGAGCTGACTACCATCATCTTTAGTGATTATGAGTGAATCATAAATGTCTGGAAGTGGAGCTACCGAGGTATCGAACGATACATCAACAACAGGACCAATGATTTGGGCGACTTTACCTTTTACTTGAGCCATAGAATATAAAAATATGTTTGCCTAAAACTTGTTTTATTGGCTGCAAATATAAGGCAAAAACTGTGATTTTATTGATTGATTTATAAACAAAAAAAGCACCCAAATGGGTGCTTTTTTTAAAACAAATTTCCTTAATTAGATGTCAATTCTAAGCCCAGTGTAATAAACTGATCCAATCAGACCAGAACCTGGAAGAGAAACATAATTGTCTCCACCAATATTATTACCACCGATTTCTAAGGTTGCATTTAATGCAGGCAATGCAAATGAAGCTTTTGCATCAATAACAGTATTAGAGTCAATATCAGCACTAAAAAAAGAAGACTCATAATAATACGCAGAATTGTAACGAACATTAGTGTTTAAAGAAAAGAGTCCATTCGTATAGTTTAAACCTCCTTTGACTCGGTGATCTGGTGTATTCCATGAAACAAAAGATGTAACACTAGAGTTTTCCTCGTAGTCTTTTTGATTGTACTCGTATACAAGATTCGCTGACAGATTATTTGAAAAGGATTTTGTTGCCTCTAAACTTACTCCATAGGCGTTAAACTCCTCATCCAGGTTTGAGTCAACTTGGAATCCATAATAATTATCCGCAGCAATAGCAGCAGCAGCATCTGAATAAGTTGTCCCATTATTGTTGGTTAGAACTGGAACGTTTACATATTTTCCTGCTATTTTGTCTTGATAGTTACTGAAGTACGCACTGATATCTAATGTAAGATCTGAAATATTATAACGATAACCCAGCTCAAACATCGTGACAACCTCAGGTTTAACATAGTCAAGATCAACAGCAACACCAGAAAATATATCATAGCCGTTGCCTAAAACCTCTTCACCTGTAAATGTGTGTAAGTTCTGATGGTTACCATTAGCATCTCTAACACTATTTCTCAAAGGAAGTGTTTGACTAAATCTCTCTATATTGTCTCTAGAAGAGCCAAGGATGGTGTAAGTTCCTTGATTGTAGCCAATAAACTTATCCTGATTTGTTGGATTTCTAAAGCCTTGCTGAGCAGAAAAACGGATATTTTGGTTTTCGCTCAAATTAAAAAGCAATCCCAACCTAGGTGTTATATTCCCTTCTTCAAGTACAGTTTGCTTGTCATATCTAAGTGATCCCGTGAGCGTCACTTTATCATCAAAAATATTACGCTTAAGCTGTGCGTAAGCTCCATATTCTTGGTACTCAATTGGCTTATCATAATCAGTGTACAATGTTCCTTGAGTGTTGAGGTTATATTGTCTGAGATTTGCTCCAACGATCAATTGTCCAACCGAAAGCTTATCTTCAAAATCATAGTCAATTTCGTAATTATATATTTTTGAAACATCTACAATTTTTGCTCCGGCTCCCAAATTATTTGCTGAAATATTTGATATTTCGTTGAATGCTGCTTGGTATTCGGATGTCCCTGGCTTTAACATTCCGGCATCCGCAGCAGCTCTTGCTGCATCATGGGCAGCTTGCGTAGAACCAGGACCTCCAAACAGGTCATCAATGGTAAGTGCTGCAGTTGCTTCGTTAGGAAGAAATGGAACTATGGGTGCTGTTGTGGGATCAGGATTAGGGGTTGCATTACCAAAAATATGATTTTGAAAATCCCCAATTAAAAGTCCTACACCATTTAACACAGATAATGGGTTGGTAGGATCTGTAATATATCCTTTTGTTCCAGCAAGTGCACCTAAATATGTTTGCAAATAAGTTAGACCCCAACCAGATTGAATTCCTGTGGCAACTGAGCCATCTGCTTGAGGGTATGAGGACCGTTGTTGCAAAGCAATAGACATTAATTGAGCAACCAAAGTTTCGCCCGCATCTTCTTTTGTGAAATAAATTCTTGAAGTTAAGCCTCCGGATTTATATTCAAGTTTGTGTTGTTCAATTTGAACATCATCTAAATGGTAGCGAGTCCCACCAGTTGATAAAGGAGCTGTTCCAGTACCAATCAACGATTGAAGACTGATTTCTGAATTTTCATTTGGCCTGTAATGTATAGCCAAGTTTGCTTTTGTATTGCTAGTTTCTGATCCAAACATATCAACATCATTAAATCCAGAAGATAGAATTGTTCCGAAATAGTTAGGCGAATAATTTGTAAACCCTGAAATAGCGGAATTACCAGCTACACCAGCCAGCTGATCCCATATCAAAGGAGTTGAGAAAGTAATCTCACCTTCTTCATTTACAGCGTTATAGTCAGGAGAATTTGCAGCATAATTGTCAATAATAACTCCGTCTACACTATGTCTATAATCTTGTGCAGACCAATCTGTTCCTTCTTTGTGCGAAAGTGATGCTTTTATTGCCAATTTATCTGACAATTGTGTTGCCATTCGAACAGAGATTTCTGTAAAATCATTTTGCCCAGCAGTGTCTTGTTCTGTAATTCCTTGCTTAATTTTAACACTAATTCCTTGATGATCAAACGGATTTTTACTGTTTAGAAATAAAATCCCCTTATAAGCATCAGCACCATATAATGCAGAAGCAGCACCAGGTACAAGCTCAATACTTTGTACATCTAACTCATTTAAACCAATGAGGTTACCAACCGCAAAGCCAAATACAGGCATTTGGTTATTCATTCCATCTACCAGTGTAACAAGACCCTCGTTATAGATGTCAGAAAACCCTCGGATTTGAACTTGGTTAAACACAAGTCCAGCTTCAACCAAACTTACACCTTTAAGGTTTGCAAGTCCATTGAAATAGTCAGCAGATGGTGTATTTTCAATTTTCTGCAAACTAAACTTTTCAACCGTTACAGGAGATTCAAAAATTCGCTCTGCCATTCTTGAAGCCGATACCACAATCTCGTCAAGCTGTGTGCTGCCTTCTGAAAGTTGGATTGTTAATGCCCCACTAGCCGAAGTTACATCTACTGTCTTCGATACGAAGCCCACACTAGAAACAGTGAGCGTAAATGGTGGTTGTTGATCAGTTGACAGAGAAAAATTTCCGTCAAAGTCAGAAACAGCACCTGTGGTGCCATCCAATACAATATTTGCCCCCGGAAGCGGTTGTCCGTCTGCGTCAGTAACTGTACCCGAAACCTGGGTTTGTGCCCACATCGTAAACGATGCAAACACGGCTATAAGTGTTAATAATTTTTTCATTTTTTAATTAGGTTTTAAAAAGACTTTATCTCGTAAAGATACTATTTAATTTTTTTTCTTGTGAATTTGATGAAATTTTAACTGATTTTTTCTAGAAAATATAAAAAATCAAGCCCAATTTTGCAGTTTTTATTTCGTTAAGTGTTTTATCCTCAGTACTTTTCCCAAAATCGAATAATGAATCAATCGGATAAGAATAAGTCAAATTCCATGTGTTGTTTCCAACATTTAATCGAAATGCCAATCTGAAGTTTCGAGTCGTAAGAGGTACTGTAGACTTCAACGAACCTGAATTTGTGTATTGTTTTGCCGAAAGTGCATAATGGCCAACTAACCCTGCATAAACACGCCAAAATCGATAATTGGTCGGGGTTGAGTTTCTCCATCTAAATTCTAATGGAATTTCTACTTCAGTGGAGTTCCATTGATTAATGATATCACTTGATACCACATTGGTGGTCATATCGTCATTGAATTGCAGGTTGGTATATAACACATTATAATTGATTCCCAAACCCAGTCCAATGGCTATGTTTCGATTGTCATTGATTGGCATATCGCGAATATATCCAAGAGAGAAGGTATGAGATAGTTTATTTTGGGTGATCCCATCAGGGGCATTGAGAAGCAGTGGGTAGCCAATATCGGCATATATCTGATCCTCTCTGTATGCTGAATCAGCTTGAGATTGTGCGAGAGTAAAACTCGTCATAAAAAGAAATACAAATAGCTGTTTTTGCATATCTCAAAAATAAAAAAAGCGCCAATGATGCTGGCGCTTATATGATTGCTGTATCTGTCCGACCTAGTTCAGGTTTTGAGAATAATCCCCAACGCGAGTCGTATAATTAATTTTTAGTGCGTTGACTTTACGCAGTTCTTGTTTGATATCAGAAATGAGTCCCATTTTGGTGTCCCCATCAACTTTGAGTGCAGTTGTCAACACGTTTTGCAACTCTTGTCGTTTTGACGCCTTTTCGGCCAATACAAAAGCTGCAACGTCTTGAACTGTTGCAAATTTATCATTGAGCTGGATACGAGCCTGGGTACCAAATTTATCTTGATAACGTGCACTTGGCTTTCCTGCGTAGATGTACATCACTCGATCTTTTTTATCTAGCTTTTGCACCTGATCGGCAGCTGGTAATGTGTTTGACACCAATAAAGTGTTGTCACGCATAACAGTTGCTACCATAAAAAAGAACAATAACATAAATACAATATCTGGCAGCGAAGCGGTTGATATTGCTGGAAGGTCTCCTCCTTTTTTCTTCTTAAACTTTGACATTGCTAATTTGTTTTACTCGGTTCAGCTTCTGAAAGCTTTTGTGGAAACAACAACTTTACTTCGCCCAACAGGGGTTTGAGTCGTTCTTTTTCAGTAATGCTCGTTCTTGGATCGCTATAGATTTTATTTGCCTGAACAAAATCAAGGCCCAAGTTAGGGTTTAAGCGTTTGAACTCTCTGTTACGTAATACATTATATGCTGCAACCAATTCGTTTTGGACTGCGATATAAACCTTATAGTCCGTTTCACGGTCATTTTTCAACGATATCACTGCTTTGTCAGGGTTATCAGACGAATCTTGGTCTCGATCTCCTAAACAATAATCGCATGATTCTTCACCTTTACCTCCGCCATTATCGAGAAATTTAACTGCTTCTTCTCGTAAATTTACAAGCTCAAGTGGCTTTTCTTCTACAAGCAATTGGTTGTACTTATTGACAACTACAGTAAAGATGTTACGCTCCTTGATAATAGGTGGATCCACCACATCTTCCATGGGAGGTAATTTCCTATTCAGACCAGAATCGGTTTCAATGGTTGTTGTTACCAAAAAGAAAATCAGCAGTAAAAAGGCAATATCTGCCATTGATCCTGCATTGACTTCGGGTGCTTTTCTTCTTGCCATGACACTTTATTTTTTTAAACGAATAATGCCAGTGTATAACATTGAACCAACAGCAATAAATACAAGGAAATAGAATGTACGTAGACCAGTCTCAATCCACCTTGAACCAGCTGCAGATAGAATATCACCATCTTTTAATGGTGTTTCTGTTCCTGAAGAAAACAAAAATGCAACGAGTACAACAACTCCAAATGCACCAATAGAAAGCAATGCTTTTTTGAGCTTCTTAGGATCAGAGGCTAAATTGGTAATGGAGAAAATTAGTGTGAGTGATACTGTTATTGCCAACACGACTAGTGCCAAAGTCACCATGGTAGAAACAACACCATAGTTTCCGGATAGAGCATTTAATTTAATCGTGTCATCGCCTTGGTTGAGGATAACGACTTGAAGGATCAAGCCGATAACACCAAACACAAGGGCAGTATATTTTAAAATCTTTTGCGTATTCATAAGGATGCTTTATTGGTCAAATATTACTTTGTATTTGCAACCAACATGTCCATTAATGTAATGGAAGCGTCTTCCATATCATTAACAATACCATCAATTTTTGCAACAATATAGTTGTAGAATATTTGTAGAATAATTGCAACAATTAATCCAAATACAGTTGTCAAAAGTGCTACTTTAATACCACCTGCAACGAGTGAAGGTTGCATGTCGCCAGCAGCTTCAATTTTGTCAAATGCTTGAATCATACCAATTACAGTACCCATAAATCCAAGCATGGGCGCTAAGGCAATAAACAATGAGATCCAAGATACATTTTTCTCTAGCTGACCCATCTGAACACCTCCATAGGCAACAACTGCTTTTTCAGCGTTTTCAATTCCCTCTGAAGAACGATCTAAACCTTGATAAAAGATTGATGAAACGGGACCACTAGTGTTTCGGCAAACTTCTTTAGCAGCTTCTACCCCACCACTTTTGAGTGCATCCTCAACAGATGCAATGAGTTTGACAGTATTGGTCGTTGATAGATTGAGGAAAATAATTCTCTCAATTGCAATTGCTAGTCCTAGGATTAAACAGAGCAATACAATACCCATAAATCCTGGTCCACCCTCAATGAATCGCTTCTTGAGTTCTTGTGTAAACCCTGCTGGTGCAGCTTCTTCCGTTTCTGCCTCCGACATAGGTTCCATTGCAACCTCGTCAGCAACAGCTAGGGAGTCAACATCTACAGAATCAACTTCTTCAACAGCGACTTCTTCATTGGGGTCTTGTGAAATGTTTGTGCTTGCCCACAACACTGGATGTGACATTAGAGCACCGAAAAATAATAAGAGTGATAATCGTTTCATGATAGAAATAATTGAATTATAGTTTTTGTTTGGACGCTAAAGATATAAAAATATGTGAAACAAACTAGCAGAGAGGAAGGGATTCGAACCCTCGATACGCTTTTGGCGTATACACGCTTTCCAGGCGTGCGCCTTCGACCACTCGGCCACCTCTCTAAATTCTTTTGTTTGAAGCCCAAATATGCCACTTATTCATAAAAATTTATGCTAAATCAAATAATTCTTTTGCATTATTAGATGTAATTCTCGCCATTTCGGCAGCTGTTGTCTTGAATACATCCGCCATTTTGTTGACAACAATTGGCAAATAGGCACTTTCATTTCTTTTTCCACGATGTGGTGTTGGCGCCAAATAGGGTGAATCGGATTCCAATACTATTTTTTCTAAAGGCAAATCAGCTAAAAACCTATCGATTTTTCCATTTTTGAATGTCACAACGCCCCCAATTCCTAAATAAAAACCTAAATCGAGCGCACGTTGCGCATCATTTTTGGTGCCTGTAAAGCAATGAAATACGCCTCGCAAACGACTGTCATTGATCCCCTTAAGTACTTCAAAGATTGGTGCAAAAGCGTCACGACAGTGAATCACAATGGGCAATTTTGCATCAAGTGCCCAATCGATTTGACGAGCAAAGGCCTCTTGCTGCTGACTTTGATAGGTTTTGTCCCAATACAAGTCCATCCCAATTTCACCCACTGCCACGAAAGAGTGAGTTTCAAGCTGTTCTTTAACATGTGCAAGCTCCTCCTCAAAATTAAGACCCACATGAGTTGGGTGCAGACCCATCATCAGATGAATGGTTTCAGGATAAGCCTGTTTTACTTTATGCATTATAGCAGTTGTTTTTGAGTCAATCGCAGGAAGGATCAGCTGTGAAACCCCTACCGACTTAGCACGACTGATCGCCTCGTCACGATCATCATCGAAAGCATCTGCATAGATATGAGTATGTGTGTCAATCAACATCTGCGCAAAAGTAATAGATTTGAGGGCAATTTATCATACTTATGAACACACTTTATCAATTCTTACGATCGAGGGGCTACACCAGAGCTCGTTTGTTGACCCTCCCGACCAATCATTATGTTGTGATTGCAACATTGAATGGCACTGCAGGAAGGTTTGTTCTTGACACTGGCGCTTCAACGACTTGTGTGTCGACTGAGCTGGCGACGCATTTCCATCTCAATCCTAAGCCAAGTGAGGAGAAGGCTTCAAGTGCAAGTGCCAATGAGTTGGATACTAAAGTGGCGCATCACAATGAATTGGTGATTGGTTCGTGGTCTTCCAAGCGAAGATCAGTTGTGTTGTTTGATATGCAAGCAGTGAATCACGCTCTTCAAAAACACAATATCGAGGCAGTTGATGGAATTATCGGCGCAGATATCCTACAATCTGTCAATGCGATCATTGATTATAAAAATGACTGGCTGTATTTGAGATAAGACTACATCCCCAACGCCTTTTTAGCGTTTCCATCCATCAGCAGATTGACCGGGTCTTCAAGGGCTTCCTTGACAGCCACCAAAAAACCAACCGACTCTTTACCATCAATGATGCGATGGTCATAAGACAAGGCGAGGTACATCATCGGACGAATCTCTACTTTGCCATCAACAGCCACAGGCCGCTGTATGATATTGTGCATTCCTAAAATACCTGACTGTGGTGGATTGATTATTGGAGTGGATAACATAGACCCAAATACGCCCCCATTGGATATGGTGAAAGTTCCACCTGTCATTTCATCAACAGTAATTTTTCCGTCGCGTGCGCGAATCGCCAATGTTTTGATTTCGTTTTCAATCTCGCTAAAGCTAATGTTTTCAGCATTGCGCACCACTGGAACCATCAAACCCTTTGGACCAGACACTGCCACACTGATATCGCAATAGTCAAAGAGAATCTGTTCGTTTCCATCAATCATCGAATTTACATCTGGAAATTGCTGTAAGGCGCGGACAACGGCTTTGGTGAAAAAGCTCATAAAGCCCAAGCCTACCCCATGCTTGTCTTTAAAGTTTTCTTTATATTTCATTCTCAAATCAAAAATAGCTGACATATCGGCCTCGTTAAAGGTCGTGAGCATTGCTGTTTCGTTTTTGGCAGCAACCAATCTCTCTGCAACCTTACGCCGCAGTAAAGACATTTTTTTACGTTGAAGGGGTCGATCTCCTGTAGGAGTTCCCATCGAAGGAACTGCTTGGATTGCGTCTTCTTTGGTAATCCTACCATTGCGTCCAGTGCCTTGTACTGAAACAGCGTCAATCCCTTTTTCGTCAAGGATCTTTTTGGCAGCTGGCGAAGGCGCTCCAGCAGCATAATTTTCAATCTCCTCTTTTGGGGCTGTAGGGGTTTCTTTTTTCTCAACAGTGTGGGTGGTCGCAGAACCTGCAGGTTTTTCTGCTTCAGTATCGATCAAACAAACCACTGCTCCAACAGCTATTGCGTCGCCCACTTCTGCCTGAAAGGTTATGGTTCCACTGGCTTCAGCAGGGAGTTCTAATGTAGCTTTGTCAGAATCGACCTCAGCAATGGCTTGATCTTTCTCGACATAGTCGCCGTCTTGCACGAGCCAATCCGCAATTTCAACTTCGGTGATTGATTCCCCTGGTGAGGGGACTTTCATTTCAAGAATCATTTTTCTGTTGTTGTCTTTGTAAAGTTAACGCATATTATTTTTAGAACGATCAAAAACATAGTCCAGTACTTGTTGGTGTCGTCTCTTGAATCTTGTCGCACTTCCCGCAGCTGGTGTGCCATAGAATCGTCTGGAAGCCACACGAAACTGCTGGGCTGCTGGTAGGTGTAATAGCAAATGACTCCAAGCACCCATATTTCGAGGTTCTTCTTGCGCCCAAACCACATCGGAAACATGGCCATAATCTGCTAATATGTTGTCAATTTCTTTTTTGGGCAAGGGAAACAATTGTTCCAATCGTATGATAGCGACATCATCACGACCTTGTTTTTCACGCTCATCGATAAGGTCATAATAAAATTTGCCTGTACAAAATACGAGCGTTTTAGTGTTTTTAATTGGAATGACATCTTCTCGAATCACTGGCTGAAAAGCTCCTAATGTAAATTCATCAATTGAAGAAACCACTTTTTGATGACGCAACAAACTTTTGGGTGTAAACACCACTAATGGCTTTCTGAAACGGGGTTTGACTTGTCTTCGCAACACGTGAAATAAATTGGCTGGTGTTGTGACATCAACAACATACATATTGTCTTTTGCACAAAGCTGTAGATAGCGCTCCATACGAGCAGAAGAATGCTCTGCCCCTTGCCCTTCATACCCATGAGGGAGTAGAAGCACCAGGCCATTTTGCAATTTCCATTTGTCCTCGGCAGAAGACAAATATTGGTCTATCATTATTTGAGCACCATTGCTAAAGTCCCCAAACTGAGCCTCCCAAATCGTCAATGACTTGGGTCTTGCCAAAGCATAGCCATAATCAAAGCCCATGACACCATATTCGGATAACAGTGAGTTGTAAATCGAAAACTGACCTTGGTCTTTAGAAATTGAATTGAGTAGGATCAACTCCTCTTCTGAATCCTCTACTTTGATCACAGCATGACGATGAGAAAAAGTTCCTCGCTCCACGTCCTGACCAGACACCCGAACGTCATGACCCTCGGCAAGCAATGACCCATAGGCGAGCATCTCCCCCATGGCCCAGTCCAGTGCTTTGTTTTCAAAAAACATCTTGTGTCGTTCGCTTGTCAAGCGTTGAATTTTGCGAATAAAAGATTTATCCTCAGGAAGTTTTGTGATGGCACTTCCCACTTTTTTCAATGTTTTTATATCACACGATGTGTCAACAGGCTCAAGCATTTCATCAACTTTAACTCGCTGAAATCCCTCCCACTCATCTTGCATAAAGGGGGTGATGATCGTGTTTTCTTCTTTACGAGACACCTCCAGTTTTTCTTCCATTCTGGCTTTGTACTCCTTTTCCATTTGATCGAGTTCATGATGAGTAATCACACGTTCCGAAATCAATTTTTCAGCATAAATATCTCTGGGATTTTTATGATTGGCTATGGCCTTGTAAAGTTTTGGCTGGGTAAATCTTGGCTCGTCACCTTCGTTATGCCCATACTTTCGATACCCCAATAAATCAATAAAAACATCTCTTTTAAATCTGTTTCTATAGGCCACCGAAAAGTGAATGGCATGAACAACAGCTTCCACATCATCTGCATTGACGTGCAAAACTGGCGACAGAGTTGCTTTGCCAACATCTGTGCAATAAGTACTCGATCGCCCATCGAGATAATTGGTGGTAAAACCAATTTGGTTGTTAACCACAATATGTATTGTACCTCCCGTTTTATAGCCTTCAAGTTGTGCCATTTGCACAACTTCGTACACCACCCCTTGAGCGGCAATCGCTGCATCCCCATGAATGAGAATGGGCATTACCTTTTTAGGTTGGTCGGCATAAGTCCGATCTTGTTTGGCTCTGGTGATGCCTTCAACAACAGCATTGACTGCCTCTAAGTGAGATGGGTTTGGTGCGATATTGAGATTGACCCATAAACCTGAATCTGTCATTCGATTGGACGTCCAACCAAGGTGATATTTCACATCCCCATCAAAGACCTCCTCTTCATAATCTTTTCCATCAAACTCACTAAAAATATCAGTAGCTGATTTTCCAAAAATATTAGTCAGGGTATTTAGTCGACCACGATGCGCCATCCCAAACACAAATTGTTCTACGCCATCCAGGGCAGCAGTTTCGATCAGTGCATCTATGGCGGGAATCAGTGACTCTCCACCCTCCAAAGAGAAGCGTTTTTGACCAACATATTTTGTGTGTAAGAACTGCTCGAACGTCACTGCTTCGTTTAGTTTTTTGAGAATATGTGTTTTTTGTTCTTTGTTAAAATTTGGGTGATTTCCATTTTTATTGATCCACTTCTGAATCCAATTGACGCGTTCGGGATGGCGAATATACATATACTCCATACCAATCGACTCGCAATAGATACGTTCGAGGTGAATGATAATATCGGCCAAAGTAGCTGCTCCGATCCCGATGATATTTCCTGCGCTAAAAACAGTTGTCAAGTCTTCTTGATCGAGTCCAAAGTTTTTGATATCTAGCGTTGGTTTGTACTGGCGACGTTTGCGAACAGGGTTTGTTTTGGTGAATAAGTGACCACTTCCCCGATAAGCGTCGATGAGCTTGACCACACGAAACTCCTTGAGGACATCATCAGGGATTTCCAGATCCGCTTGTTGTTCCATGCCAAAATCAAATCCTTGAAAAAAGGCACGCCAGCTGGGTTCTACGCTATCTGGGTTAATCAAATACTGGTCATACATTTCTGCAAAATGAGCTGTATGCGCAGCATTCAAAAACGAATACTTGTCCATCTTGGCAAGAGTTTGTTTGTCTGCTATACAAATCTACACTATTTCAAGTAGATAGCACATATAGTTGTTAAGAAAAAATAGATGAAATCATGTTTAAAAAGTGTATTTTTGAATGTGTTTGCACTTGTCGATTGTAACAACTTTTACGCTTCTTGTGAGCGAGTTTTTCAACCATCGTTGGAGGGCAAGCCAATTGCTATCCTCTCCAACAATGATGGTTGTGTGATTGCACGCAGCAATGAAGTCAAGGCTTTGGGCTTGCCCATGGGTGCGCCTGCACATCATTACCATTCGTTTTTCAACCAGCACAACGTCAAGGTGTTTTCGTCAAATTATCCATTGTACGGAGATATGAGTCGGCGTGTGATGGACGTGCTCAAACAGTTTACCCCTCTGGTGGAAGTGTATAGTATTGATGAGGCCTTTTTACAGTTTGAAGGGTTTGAACATTACGATTTAGAAGCCTACGCACAGCAAATACAAAAGCGAGTTCGCAAGTGGACGGGAATGCCTGTCAGTATTGGACTTGGTCCGAGTAAAGCTTTGGCAAAGGTTGCGAATCGAGTGGCTAAAAAATTTGCAGATCGAACCAACGGAGTCTATGTGATCGATTCTGAAGAAAAGCGCATCAAAGCATTGAAATGGCTTGCCATTGGCGACGTATGGGGCATTGGGTATCGCCACAACAAACGATTGGTGTTGCGTAACGTACATACTGCTTATGACTTCACTCAACTCTCCGATATTTGGGTGCGAAAAGAAATGAGTGTCGTTGGGCTTCGTCTCAAACACGACCTGCTCGGGAAATCTTCCATTCCACTAGAAATGGTTGCGGCACCCAAAAAAGCCATTGCCACTACACGTAGCTTTGAATCGCTCATCGATGACTTTCAAGAACTGCGCGAGCGTGTTTCGACCTTTGCGAGTCTGTGTGCCGAAAAGCTGCGCAAGCAAAACAGTAGATGCCATGCGCTGGTTGTGTTTGTGCGCAGTAATCCCTTTATGCCCAACATGCCACAGTATCGCAACAGCACAATGATTCATTTGCCCTTTGCCACCAACTCGAGTTTGACCCTGAGCAAAACAGCGCTCCAAGGCCTAGATTTGATCTATAAATCTGGTATATCATATAAAAAAGCTGGGGTAATGGTTACAGGTATTGTACCAGAGGATGCCTATCAAATGACCTTGTTTACTTATGAAAATCCAAAGCACCAAGCCTTGATGCAACGCATCGATTACCTACACAAACGTTTTGGCCCACATAAAATAAAAATTGCAAATCAAGACTTGAACAGAACCTATAAGATGAGGCAAGCACATTTGTCACCACGCTACACAACCGATGTACGTGACGTGATTCGTGTGCGCTGAACATAAAGAGGAATAGGTTTGAAGAAAGAAGGAGGACTACAGTTCTTCACTCCCGATACTTCGGGACAAGGGGTGTGGCTAGCAGGAGAAGGCGTATCGGCGGGGTTTCCGTCGCCAGCCGATGATTTTAAAGAAACACGCATTAGCTTAGACAAGGTAGCTGTCAAAAACGAAGCTGCCACATTTTACGCACGTGTTGCTGGGCAGTCAATGATCGGAGCAGGCTTGGACGACGGAGACTTGCTGGTCATTGATCGCAGTTTGGAGCCCCAGGATGGAAAAATTGCAGTCTGCCTAATCGATGGTGATTTTACAGTCAAGCGACTCAAAGTCGAAAAGGACTGTATATGGCTCATGGCCGAAAACAAACGCTATAAACCCATACTAGTCACAGAAGAAAACGAGCTTATGATTTGGGGGATTGTTACCCATGTGCTTAAGGCGCTTTGACCACAATTCGCTTGTTCACTATTGTTTGATCAAAAACAAAGCGTAAAAAGTAAATACCTGAGGCTATGGGCATTTTGAGTCGTTTAAATGTACCTGGCGATTGATTTATTCGTTTACCTTGAGCATTATAAATCTGTATGAAGTTTGGATTAAGGTTTGGACTGATATCGATATAGCTCGTTTGGATTGGGTTGGGAACAAACAATTCACGATCTACTAGTTCTGTAGGGTTTGAGAGCGAACTGTTCCAAGGCGTTTGTTGCTCATCTCCCCACAAAAAATCAACTAACTCTGGGTGATCAATAAAGGGATTTCGATTGCCTTGGTAACTGTAAATCACATCGTTTCGGTTAAGCTCAAAATCATCAACTGGGTCTAATTCGTGCCACTCCAAAAGAGTTGAGCGAACGCCGTGACGAGGTGATTTACTTGATGTAGAAAGAATACTTTCAGTCATTTCTAAATCTTCTTCCTCATTTTCTCCTTCATATCGTACAACCATATAAAAAATAATACGCGCAACATCACCCTTGTCCTCATCACGAGGTTCGAAAACAAGTGCAGAGCTACTGTACAAATTTCCATAAATCTGATTACAGCTGTTATAAGTGCAATTATCAAAACTATAATTCGAGCGTGTAGAGTTAACATTGCTGTTACTGGCACGTAGGTTGTGCACATCTGTACCCATCGGACGTGAGGTGCCGAAATCCCCTCTTGACTTTGCCCAAACATGTTCTCGATTCCAACCATCATATTCCTCTGGTCCATTTACAGACTCTCCAGTGTAGATCAAAATGACATTATTTGCATTGTTGGGGTCAGCATCTGAAACTTTTAATATATCCCATGTGTCAGTGAAACTACTTGTGTAAGGATAATCTATGTGATCGTCAATAATATTGTGCAAGGCCAATCGGAGTGCCTGATCAGATTTGTTTTCAGCCGTGTTGTAATAGCCACTGGGAATCTGGCCAATTGAAAGAGATGGAGCTAAAAGCCAACCCCAAAAAATAAAATATGATACCTTTCTCAAATTATTCAACAACAATTTTGACATTGTCTATCTCAAAAGTGGCTGCAGTAGATGAGGTTGATGTGTATTTAAAAGCAATGAATAAATTACCACCAGTAGCATTATCCAAAGTTTGAGCTCCTGAGCTTGTCCATGAACTCCACGAACCAGTATTTGTATCAAGTGTTGGTGATAACTGTGACCATGTGCCGTCTGAGTTTGGGTTGCCTCCAGCGTAGTCTGTTGCATAGAATACTTTTATGTCGTCACCACTATATCTTTTAACAGAATCAAATATAAAAAATACATTTCCAGAGCTCGCACTTAAGTCAATCGCCTTTGAAATAAGCCAATCTTCATTCACTCTAGCACCACCACTGTATCCAGACATCTTTGCACTGGGAGCAGGATTGCCAAAACTTACAACCTCCCATTGTTGTGAGCCCGTTACATTATAGGTCGTCCAATTTGTAAAATCCCCACTCGAAAAGTCATCTTCAAAAACAGACGCATACAAACTACACTCTTCCCCTGTCATGTCTACATCATCTATCGAGTTTAACATTAAAACAAGGCTGTCTCCATCATAGGTTTTGCTTACAATCCCTCGAATAGTACCTGTGCCAGATGGTAGTAAATTTTGCTTAAAATTTGCATAAGCACTCGTTTCTAAAATAAAAGATGATTTACCAAAGCCCTCACAAGCTTCCAATGTACGCTGAGTATCAAAAGAGTCGTCCGGATCAACATAAGGTAGTCCTACCTGAGCAGCAACAACACTCACTTGAGAAACCTCAACCATCATACCCACATGGTCATCGGAGATTTGCGAAAACTGTACTGAAAGTGGCGTAAGATCGGATGTTTCGTTTGAACGAAGGACGTGCTTTTTGGTCAATGCTTCCGATATCTGAGATAAACGATCTTCACCCACGTCAAGCGAGCCAATAGAAACAACTCCATCTCCTGTACGATACTCCCCAATGTATAGGCCCTTGAGGTTAATATATATTTCACGTCCAAGGTTGAACATATTATAGGAATCAGTAAGATTGATCAACAGACGTATAGCGTCTGTGGGTGATTTGGGATCATCTTGCACGTAGATTTCCTTATAAAAATTGCCTGTGGAATCGGAGGATGTCACATAGCCCTTCATAACCAAGTCAGACGTAATCTCGACAGCCTCCCCAGAAACACGAAGGTCTTTCAATTGAGTTATCGAAATCATCGACATTGTCCCGCTTTCAACATCAGACAAAAGCGTGGTTAGCATTTGGTTTTCCTCTGCGCCAAGACTATAAGGTATGTCAAAAACATCTTCCTGTTGACAGGAAACAACGAGCACAGCTGCTATTATCAAATTGGTAAATCTGCTAAAAAACTTCATCATACTTTCTTTAAAATCGTACATATACATTCAAAAAATAATTCGTTCCACGTCCGTACCAGTACTTTGGTCCAAACTGCCGTTTTGGCGAAGATAACTCTTGCCGGAGTTCTCTGAAATTTGCATTCCTAGACTGCTCAAATCCACCAGTCTTAAATGCCTCGTTAAATAGGTTGTTGACGCTCAAGAAAAAGCCCAAAAAGTTTCGATTGATCCGCCAGGATTTCCCAAGCACAACGTTGGATACCATATATTCGCCAAACTCCTCTTGCTGTAATAATTTTCTTGCCAACTCTGGATCATAGTCATTAAAAGGCAATCCGTCGCTGTCCAATAAAAAGTTTTGGGTACGATTAATTGGGCTGGCATCGACATAAGTGTGATTGAAGAAGTTGGTCGTGAAACCAAACCACCAATAGTTCTCTCTGTATTCAAATCCGACTGAATATGCTTCTTGGGGTCCATTGGCAATCCGTAAGTTTTTCATTTTTGCAGTGCCAAAATCCAAATACCCAAAGTCATCGGAGGTCAAGTAAACACTAGGGTCGTTGGAATAGAGATGACGCCCAACCGAAGCAGCTCCTTTGAGCGTAAGTGCTGGGAGAACATTGGCTTCAAATCCAAACTCAACACCCTGAAACTCCTTGTCGATATTTTGTGAAATCTCTTGTACAAAAGAAGAGGTGTCTCCTCCAATTCCTTCAGCAAAAAAGAAAGAGATTTCGCTGGCATTGGTAATTACTGTGTGATAGGCTGTGAGGCGCGCAGTCAGTTTTGGTGCTCGTAATATGTAACTCACATCAAAAGCGGTGAGTTCTTCAAGCTCAAGTTCACGCCCCGCCAATTCGCCTACGACATAGTGATTTTCTCTGGAGTTGGCATAGGTGTTTCGCAGGTGTGGTGCGCGCTGCATCCATGCTGCATTGACATCAAACAAATGAATTCCACTGAGCTTATATGTCAATCCAGCTTTTCCGCTTAGAGCGTCAAAGATGAGTTTTTTTCCTTTACCAAATGAATTATCGGTATAGGCCCCATGGCGATAAAGACCTTCGCGTTGGTAAGAGGTGCTTTTGAATGATCCTGCTGCAAAACCGTCAAATCGATTTAATGAAAATTGGGTTTTTAAAAAAGCCTCTGTCTGCTGAACATCAAAAATATAATTGTACTTAAATCGATCTCCTACCCCAGCAATGCCGTCTGGGTCTTCAAGATTGTAAGCATACCCATCAAAAGAATCGCGGTTTAGATAGCGTGAGGCTCCCATCATATCTTGGATTTCAGCAAAATTTTCCGATTGCAAGTCTTGATGAGTCAAGGCAAATACAACACTCACTTTGTCGGATAAAAAGGATTTGAGAGAAGTGTTGAGAGTGAGTTGCGTATCATCTGATCGATCCTCATACAATACATATGCAGCTGGCAAATCGCTAGCGGCAGCAGTGAGATTGGCATCATATATACGATTCCAATCAATCTGACCATCAGTCAACAATCGCTCTTGTGCTAGGAAGGCACCAGCATAATCAGGTCCATCAGCGTCAGCAAGAAAATAACTCGGTAATTTTTGATAATAGGTTGGGCTTGGATTTGCACCCCCTGGATAATCAAATCGGCTGTTTCCTAACTCCCCAAATTGGTAGGCAACACTCGATTGTAATGTGGATGTAGGAGACAACTGGATTTCATGGTTTAGCATTACTATTGGCTCATTAAGTCTTTTGACTCGTGAGTTTCGCTGCTCCCCACTTTGATTGCCCCAATACTCATTGTACTTCGTACCCATCAGGTCATATACTTCTTGGGTGTTAGGTGAGGACTTTCCTCTACGATTGGGAGTTGCAATCAACGTAAGATTTAAACTTTGTTTTTCGAGCACCTTTTCAACCGACAACATAAAGGATTGGGCGTCGTAGAAAGTCCCATCATTAAAGCCCGACTCTCCCCAGCGATTGGACACTGCCAAAGCATAAGCCCATCCTTTGGTGTTGAGACCACTTGCATAACTTACCAACACACGATTGGCATAGGATCGGTTGGATGAAGAATAGGTCACACGTCCACCACTGCGATATGAAGAGGCTTTAGTATTGATGTTGGTTGAGCCAATCAGTCCCCCAAATCCATAATCAGACGTTTGGAGTCCAGCATTAAACTCTTGGTTGCGCATTAGGTCGTTGAGTCCACCCCAATTGCTCCATTGTGGGCGACCGTTATAAAACTTATTCATCGGGATACCATTCATACGAACAGAACCTAAATCGGAATCAAGACCTCTGACTCTAAAAAAAGATGAACTCAATTCATAGGCAGCTGTTCGCAAAAACACATCGCGAGAAGATTGCAGCAAGCCAGAAATATTGTCGGCTGCTTGGTCATCTTCACTCAGTTCGTCGTCGCTTAGGGTAATCATACTCATCGATTCAGAAAATTGATCTAGACCATCAACCTCTTCATAAAGTAGATTAATCGTGATCACGTCTCCAGGGAATACCTCAGCAACATAAGTTTGATAAGAATCTGCTGAAACAGTGAGTAAAGCAGAAGAAGAAATATCCAATACAAAACTTCCGTTTTCGTCGGATTGGGTTTGCAAAGCGAGTTCTGGGGCTTGCACAAGTGCATTTTGAACGGGCTTACCATCTTGATTTACAATCAACCCAGAAACATTATTTTGAGCAAAACCAACGCTCAACGAGAGAAAAAACAAAATAAAAATGCGCACAAAAATGATTTTTTATTTTTTAGCAATTTAGATTTATTTTAGTTAAAATTGAATAATAATTATGAAAAAAACATTAACAATTATTCTACTCTTTTTTGCGCTTTTCTACACTAGATCGCAAATTCAAACATATGCCGTTGAAACCATTGCGTTTTACAACGTTGAAAACCTTTTTGATCATTATGACGATCCAGAAACTAGAGACGATGATCGCACGCCAGAAGGACGTGATCGCTGGACAGAAGATATTTTTGAAAAGAAGCTAACCAACACTGCAATTGTTATCGCTGATGTGGCACGAGAACTGACAGGGGGACCTCCTGCTGTCATTGGCCTTTCTGAAGTTGAAAATCGCTATGTGGTTGAGCGACTCGTAGAAACGCCACAGCTTAAAAAATATAATTATGGGATTGCTCATTTTGAATCGCCTGACGAACGTGGTATCGATGTTTGCTTGTTGTATAGGAAAAGTAAGTTTACTCTTCTGAGAGCTAAAACACATTTTCTTTCTCTCTTTGATTCTGGTGGTGATCGAGACTTCACAAGAGACCAGTTGGTTGTGTCGGGATTACTTGACAACGAGCTCATTTATTTGATTGTTCATCACTGGCCTTCACGCAGTGGTGGTCAAGCGACAAGCGAGCCAAAGCGCATTGCAGCTGGTGAACTAAACAGAAAGACAGTTGATTCGATTCGTGCCATAAACCCAAATGCCAAAATCATCAATATGGGTGATTTTAATGATGACCCCAATAATAAAAGTGTTGAGGATGTTTTGGGTGCTGTTGGTGAACGAGACGAAGTATCGGAAAACAGTATTTTTTACAACCCCATGATGTCCTTTTATAAAAAAGGAATTGGTACTAGCTGCTATCGCGACAAGTGGAACGTATTGGACCAAGTCCATGTGAGCCCTAGCCTACTAGGCGAAAGTGATACCAACTGGTATTTTTGGAAAGCAGGAATATTTAACCCAAGTTATCTCTACAATAAAAAAGGGCGCTATAAAGGCTATCCTTTTAGGAGTTTTGCAGGTGGTAAATTTACTGGAGGTTATAGCGATCACTTCCCTGTTTACGCTTTACTTATTAAAAAGCAATAAAAAAAAGCGGAACACAAGTTCCGCTTTTTAAATTATTAGAAAAAGTTATTTATTTCTTAAGGATATTAAACACTTTAGCGCTGTTTTCATTTTTAATCTCAACCATATATAACCCAGATTTTAATGAGCTAACATCTAGGCTGTTTATCACTTCACTTTGAAGCTGACGTTTTCCAAGCATATCAAATACAGTTGCTTGAACAGGTGACGTTAAACCTGAGAAGTTAAGTAACACTTCAACTGGATTAGGATATACCTTAACACGTTGATTTTCAAAACCAAAAATTGATAGTGTTGCATCTGTATGAGGATGAGACCCAACAAAACTGAAATCATCTTTGTCTAGTACTACCCATTCAGAATCTGATGAATTCGTTCCAGCACTAGAGGACCAATTGTTATTTCCTTTTGTAACGAAATCCCTTCTAACAAGTGTTTTATCTTTTGTAGCGCTACTTACTCCAGCAACATCCCATCCACTACCCGGATCTCCATTGAAATCTCCAATAATATCCAAAACCACATATGAAGTCTCGGTGCCTTTAACAAGCGCATAACCGTCATCACCATTGAAATAAGCTGTTCCAGTTTCACCTGTTGGGGCTGTAGCTACAGCTAAAATGGTTGCGTTTGAACCTGAGTTAGCCCATACATATGTTTCGCCAGAGGATATTGTTGCGTCTTCCGTAAATGTATTAAAACTTTCATGCCATCCAATAATTGTAGGGTCGTTTGACACAGAAGCAATTGCGTATGAAGATAAATCAATAGTTTGGGCAGTAGGATTGTATATTTCAATGTATTTATTACTGCTACTACCTTCAGCATATTCACTTATAAACAAGTCTTGAGATAAATTACTAACAAATGAATCTGGATACACTTGTCCAGAAATTGTTACACTTTCACTTAAACCCGTTGAATTAATATTTAAGGACCCTGAATAATCACCTTCTTGTTGACCAGAAGATAATTTTACATAAATTTGAGTAGTTGATACAGAACCGCTGGAAGCCGGAAGAACAATATCAGCATTCGAAAATGTTGTATCATCTTCTGAAGCCTCAAATCCTTGAGGTACAGATATGGTAATTCCTTCATTCAAGTTTAATCCACTAACACTAAAAGATTCAGAAACAATTGAACTATTCCCTGAAACATATGCAAGACCAGAAATGGAAGTCACTGAAATTGTTATTGTTGGATCCACTAGAGCTTGAAAAATTTGATCAGTATTAATTGCATCATAAGTATTAGCTTTTGGACCATCCCAAGTAAAATTTTCATAAGTAGTACCCGTCCCTTTAAGTTGTAAGGAATGTCCGTCAGGAGTTGTGCCTGTTTCAGCCACACCAATATCTGTAGAAGTTATCCCATCAGCAGGTCCGCCAGAGGCTGTAAACGGTGATCCTTCGTAACTCAAAAACTGAATTAGAGTTCCTGCGTTGTCAAGCGCAAGTCCATCAGGAGCACCATTTTGAAGTCCTGATATGGGAAAAAATATAGTTCCATACCCAGAACTCCCTAAGTCAGGTATTACTCCAGTCAATGACAAAGTTTTATATGATTCATTATTTCCTCCGTTATAGGCAGTAATTGTGTAGTTAGTTAAATCAGTACCTGAGGGACCGGCAATCTCGACACCCTCGCCTGAATCACTGCTAGCGTCATCATAGTGAATTTCATTTATAAATACTGTTTGTCCATAACAAAAACCAGTTAGAAATAAAGCTAATGTTAAATTGTAGAGTTTATTCATAATTTAATTATTTAAATTTTTTTAAATCTAATTAAAATCAAGATTAGTTGAGCTAAATTTTAATAACTTAATTATTAATTAACATTTACCAAAGAAACAAGTGCTCATAACATTTGAACCTCCAACGATTTTGTCACCTCACAAAGTATCTACTTTTAACACAAAAAGCCCTTTATTAATGTCACTAACAATTAAGTTGCCGCTTTTTAAAAAAGGATATACGCTCCAAGCACCATTGAACAAATCTTCATTGCCCTTTCTGGGGTTGTCATGATCATCGTCAAATCCAATGATAACTGGTTTTCTAGCTGATTGAGTCTCATGTCCAATATGAGTGTCAAAATAATATTTCTCTGTAACTTCTTTTGATTCAATGTTTTCCAGGCCTAAAATACGAAGGCCCCCTGTGTAGCTTGCCAAATAAAATAAGTCACCAACAACATAGCCATTGTGATCGACTACTGCGTTTGGAGATATATATTCAACATGATTCACTGGCTCATCTAAATCAGAAAAATCCAAAATAATCGTTCTTGCGTTGATACCATATTGAACCTCATCCAACTCATCCCCAACAAGGAAGTATTTATGGTCTTCTGTCAACCATCCCTGATGGGTATACTGGGTTGAGCTGTATTGTATGCTTGAAATAAAGGTCGGGTTTGATTTATCAGTAACATCCACTATGACGACTTCATCTTCATTGGATCCAATATAAATTTCCTTACCCTTATAGTCGAGATCAGGGCCATTGTATGTAACAATCATTGCATCATGAGAATAGCCTTTTTCGTCATACCCCCCAGCACTGGTTGGATTATCAGGGTTAGTGATATCAATGAAATGAGCACCCCCATTATATGTTTGAGTCCCCACAGCATAGGCATAACCAGAGTCTTCGTTGATCGCAATATTATGCGCATTCCCAAATCCATCATAATGACTGTCGGCAGAAAAAACCGTATAAGTTGTGGTATCTCTTAAATGAGTGAGATCAAAAACTTGCATGCCATGATTGTCTGCCTCGGAGACGATATAGGCATGATTTCCAAAAACCTTTATGTCACGCCAAATACTAGCAAGCGTTTGTGTCGGTAGTTTTCCAATTATGACTGGGGAATTAGGAATTGTAATATCAATAAACGCTGTTCCATTATCAAGGCCTATTATAGCGTATTCTCTTCCAGTTAGTGTGTCACTCCAGCCCCAACAGTCGTTTGCTGCGGCGGCGTCAAGTTGCTCTAGGCTTACTGTAGACATGAGGTCAATACCCAAACATTCATACTCACCGGCATTTCCATCAATACATTCATTCGCAGGCGGTACACTTATGTTTTTCTGCAAATATTTGATTTGTGCTTGTAACTGATTTATATGGTCTAACAGGTATGATTTCGAAACGGCATCTTGCAAATCAATAGGGTCTAGCAAATCTTTAATTTGACTATCGTTTACACTGATTTGAGCGTTTAAGCCAACACCTAGTATTAGTAAGAAAGGGGCAAAGAATAAATTTTTCATGCAACTAAATTAAAAAAATTCGGCAGCTTATTCAACTTCGTTTTAAATCAAAAAAAACCACAAAAACAAAAAATTATTTTTGAGGATAATCGTATACTCTATTGAGCTATTTTCTAAACCAATCATCAGATTCTTAAACAGTTTTATTAAATAACTAATATTACCAAAGTTAAAATTGATATAGTTTTTAATTTCAAAAAATAAAAAGCCCCTGCATTAAATGAGATTGACAATTCTACATTTAAAACTTGTGTAAACTAGCGATGTACTTTTTTTCCTTCTTATTTAGTCTTCTATTAAATCTAAAATTGTAATTCAAACCTGTTGAAACACTAAATTGATTTAATTTAACATTGTTGACAAAGTGTAGATAATTAAACCCCACATGTAATTGAATATAGTTTTTCAATCCTTTTTTATCTCCTCTAAAAATTGAGTATTTTGTTTCTAAAGAAGTGAAATCATAGTCCAAAACTTTCCCGAAATTAATTTCTAATGGTCCAACTAGAATTCCTCCACATATCTCATTAAATGGGTTGTTAAAATCTCTGCTAATCTCTTCAAAACCAAGGTTTGAATTTGTATTATGTTTAAATTTAGCAATAACTCCAATCCTAGGATTGACTAAAAAATTGTGTGTCAATCCAAATGATAAAATAGGTATTGATCTATCTAAACTAAAATTTGTAGCCCCATCGTGGCTAGAAATATCAATACCAAATGTAATTTCACTTTTTTTGGTTTTCCCATTCATCAATCTATTTGTTTCAAACTTAACTAACTCTTTAATGTATGTGCCTTTAATTTTCTTATACTCACTGTGTAAAGAGTCATTAATTGTTAGCATCCACAACACGAGAACATTTTCTCTTGCGTAATTAAATTTCCCCTCAAAAACGTATTTATGAAACATCCTGTAATTAGCAGACCAAAAATTCTTAATAAAATCTTTAATTTTAGATTTCTTAGCACTTATTTGTTTTCCAATATTAGAATTTGAATCATAAAGATCATTCAATGAACTAATCTTTTGATAAGCTGATTTATAGTTTTTCTGGGCAATTAGTTCATCAATTTCCCTCATCTCTCTATCAAAAGAGTCAACTAATTTTGAGAGCTCATTAAACATAGATTTAATTTCTATTACTTTTTGAGTTTTATAATCATCTTTAAAAAGTCTAGGATTAGAAATTAAAATTCGATTTAAAGACTCAATTTGAATAATTTCATTTTCAAACTGTTCAAGTTTTTTCTTATTAAATGAATACTTCTCATCATTATATGATTCTAAAAAGGATGACATCATGCTTTCTGTGACATCAATTTTATTCAAAAGAGTTAATCTAATTTTATTTAAAAATTTCTCTTTATCTACACTCAAAGTAACAAATCGAGTTTTACCCTTTTGGCAAAACGATACCGTGGGGTTTGTTAAATCTCCAAATGATTCACTTGTTGTAGTAACAAGAAACTGTTCTTGAGATATTTCACCCTCAACAGATTGAATAAGCTGAGATTTTGAAGTCAACGACGTATTGATTTGAACAATAAGCTTTGTCTTCAACTCAGCTAATCTCTTTCCAGAAAGATTATCAATTTCAGATTTATTAATTTCTTCTATAACAAAGAAGTTAGTCTCTTGATTGATTTCACAATCAGAAATTTGAAGATTAGCTGAAGAGCAAGACAAAAAACTTAAAGGAAATGCAATACATACAATAATGTAGCATAACCTAAACATAGCAATGGATTTTAATTGTTAAGCATTGCTATATTAGAAACATTGTTTACAGCTACACTATATACTTGCCAGAGTTCAAATTCTTCTTTACCATATGAATTATTGCCAACCACATACCACTTCTCATCAACGAGTTTAAGTTGTTCAATATAACTTTTCACTTCACTTTCTGAAATACTTGTAAATTGATTGTTAAATGAACTATTGTCACTTCCTCGACCTAGATTTGTGACCTTACTATTAATGAGAGAGTTAATTTTTAATGTTAGATCACTTTTAGCCTTAAGGGTATTCATTTTAGCGATACCGGACTTTGCACCAGTCCCCCTAGTAGATTGTATAGAATAGAAAATACTTTCTGTATCCACATAATCTTTTTTGTTAAATGGCATTTTTAATTCTTTGGACTCATTTAGAGAAGTGTAATTCATTTTTGAACCACACCCAAAAAAGAAAATAATTGTCAACGCAGAAATAAAAAAATTAAAAGTTTTCATAATCAAAAAATTTAAAGTTCAATTTTATAGTCATGGAATATAAAACTGAAGCGGTTATGAAGGTTAATTCCAATAACAATGCCAGAATTGAAATTTAAAGCTAATTAAGAAGAAAAATAAAGTTTGAAACTAAATTATAGGCTCATTTTTCTGAGCTAGGCTTTGGTGTAAATGTATAATTAAAAACCAATTCATTTCTGCCTTTATCTGAGTTGAAGTAAAAATATCTCCCATCACTTGTATATTTTAAAGTCTTATCATCAAGAATTTCAATAGTATAGTTAGGAGCTTTATAGTGAAAACCCTCATCAGAATATGATAAAGTAAATTCAATAGTGTTCTTATTCTTTATTTTAGCATCCAAAAACTTACCTTCCAAACCATGATATCCCCATGATCTTGCTGAAATAAAACCATTAATTTGGTCTGATATGTTTAGTATAATTTCATAAGTATTAAAATTATCTGGGCAACAAACAGCATTATATTCATCAATCTCTTTTAAAAACACTTTGTATTGACCAGGTCTGAACACTGTTCCTTTATATTTATCTGCATCTTCATATATTTTGGGTTTTTCAAATTTATATCTAAAATATTGAGTTCCCATCCGAGTCAATACTGATGAATTTTCATATGAATTTGCAAAAATTTCAAATGCATTATTATCCATATTTCGAATATTTAGTTCACCCCGATCACTAAGTTTTCCCTCAACAAAACATAAGTATTGACCCTCAATTTTTGTGTTAGATTCTATAAATCCGCTAAACTTACAAGATTCTCCATCATATTGTCCCGGTTGGTAACGGTATTTTCCCTCCACACGACCATTAATAACCTCAAATTCAACTGATACTTCATCACCTGTCCAGTCCTCTTTGGATTTTTGTGCTGTGTATTTTCCATTGTAAAATCTCACTCTATTTGAAAAACTGTCTTCTGGAAAACGATGAACAAGACTGTGGTGTATCCAACGACCTAATAACTTTTGTTTAGCTTGAGAATGATTTTTTCTGATTTTATCATTATTAGGATTAAAATTATAAAGGCTATCCATTACAATATTCCAATCACTCCAAGATTTTAAATTGTTCAATTCTTCATTTGAGAGCTTCTTTCCGACAACTTTATACCAAAGATTATTATCCCTAATAACAGAATCAATTATTGAAACTTTGGTTGGCTTAAACCAAATCCATTCTTGCTCTTGGCGGCCTCCATCAGGTTGCATAGATCCAGGGATCGTTTTATTTATTTTAAATAATTTTTTTCCAACACCTTTTTCTAAAGAGGGTAAATTCCTAACATTCACATTGGTAGCTATAATGAATGCTTCGTTTTTATTTGGCTCTGAACCATTTTCACAAAATGAATCAATTGCCTCTAAAGCCGGTGTTACATCATCTTCAATGTCAAATCCGAAAAACTCGTAAAGATCTTCTCCATTGTAGTTTTCACAATTATAATTGTATTGTTGAAAAAAAGATTCAATTGTTTTTTCTTGAGAAAAAGATAATAGTGGAAACAAAAGGAATAATATAATTTTCTTCATTGCATTGGTTTTCATCCCCGCAATTTATGAAAACCCTGTGTTTAAATATGAATGGGATTTATATTTTGTGTGAGCAAAAAAATATTCCCAAAAAAATATTCCTGGGAATAAAGTTGTACACCCAATTGAGCTATTTTCGAAACAAAAGCTGACTTTTTTGAGAAAGTTTTCTGATTAGTATTGGGGTTAATAATTGATTTTCGGGCTCGTTTTTTTTTTTTACTTTTAATTCATGAAAACACATGTAATCTATTTGTTTGGACTTTTGGCTTGTCCGTTTCTGTTTAGTCAAATATTAACTGTAAATTCAGGTGCATCGGTTTCAGTTGCATCTGGTAGTTCCATAAATCTTGATGGATTAGAAATTGCTCCTGCTGATACTTATGTTATAAGCGGAGCTAACGACGTGTCCCGTTCCATCACTGCTGCTACAGCTGGAGGTAATAATTCTGTTTTACGAGTTTACAACACATCTGCTTTACTTTCTGGGTTTACAGGAACCCTTACTTTTTCTTATCTCGATGAGGAACTTAACGGAATTAATGAAGGGGATCTGGTCATGGAGCTTCAAGCAGATGATGACAGCTGGACTACATATGTAGGTAATCTTGATCAAGCTAATAATACTGTCAGTTATACATTTACAGAATCCGTATCCTTTAAAGCTGTAACAGCTAGTGCTTCTGGAGCTAGTCTTACAGTAGAAAATATATTACAAGCCAACAGCGGTATCTCAGTATATCCTAACCCAACAGCCAATAGAATCTACATACAAGGAGAAAACGTTTTGCAAGCGGAGCTTTTTGACCTAAGAGGTAGAAAAGTAAAAGCCACAAATCAAAAACAAATAGATATGAGTGAAATGGGTGTAGGAACATTCATATTAAAAGTCACTACAGACAAAAACAACACAAAATCATTTAAAATTATCAAACGATGAAAAGAATATTTTTAATTTTATTTTGCATTAATCTGTTTGCACAGCATACTAAGTTACCAATGAATATTTCTGAAGTTATAAGTTTAGAGAACCCAACTTATACGGTTCCGGCTGGGTATATTCTTCAAACTCTTCCATTAGGAACTGAAGAGGATCCTTTTGATGGCACAACTCAACCTGGAACTGTTGGGGTTAATGATGGAGTTTCTGGCGGATGGTGGTCTTTAGAAAAAATTATCCTAACAGAAGGACATAAAATTAGTTCTAGCCTCTCTGCTGGAGCATTATTATATGACCTTGGGTCATTAAAAGCAAATGTTAAAGCTTTTAAAGTTTTGTGGTATGACGAATCCTATACTATTCCAGAAAATACTGTTGCTGAAATTTATAGTGTTTATTCTACAGGAATAAATGGCAACCCTGACGAATCGACATTTAGAAAAGCAAATGAAACTGAAGACAAAGCTTTGATTGAGGGAATGGTTTTGTCTGAAGGAACCTCTATTAAATCATGGGGTGTAATTTCAATAATTGAGTATGATAAAAACTATTCTAATAATGAGATAGGTGTTTTGAGCTTTGTTACAGAAGCTGGAAATGTAGGAGTAAGACTTTCTTCTGCAAATGCTGCTAATCATGGAGATATTGGCAATACTGCTGTTGATTTAAGTTATCAAAGTTCTGCAAGTACAACTACAGGCGCTACGGGTCAATCCTCTTTTGCCGTTGGTCTTGATTCAACAGCATCAGGCGCTCATTCGATTTCAGGAGGTTATGTATCTGTTGCTTCAGGAGATACAAGTGTTGCTCTTGGAAATGGCGCACAGGCAACTGGAAATGCTTCCTTAGCAATTGGTACCACTACTCAATCTATTGGTGAAAATTCTTTTGCAGGGGGATTATCAACTCAGTCAACTGGTTATTCTTCAGCTGCACTCGGAAGAGAAACTGTTTCTTCTGGAAATCATTCCTTATCAATAGGACAAGGAACAAATTCACATGCTTTTAACAGTGTGGCTTTAGGACAATATAATTCAGTTAGCAACAATGCTGATCCAGATACATATTTAACGACTAACACTGCTTTGGTGATTGGGAATGGTACTGATACAAATAATAGGTCAAATGCATTTAAAGTTTTGTTCGATGGTACAACAACTGTAGCGGGAAGCGTTACTGCTTCATCTTTTGTTGGTGATGGTAGCGGACTTACTAATCTGCCTTTTAGTTATAACAGTAATGAAGCAGGGGGTATTGAGGTTGCTGATTACACTACAGCAAGCGGTTCAAATGCATTCGCTGTTGGTAATGATAATTTAGCAAGTGGAAGCAGTTCTACAGCTATGGGAAGAGGAACAATAGCTAGTGGGGATGATTCAACAGCTATAGGTGCTAATACAGAAGCAAGCGGAAGCAATTCAACTGCAATGGGTTTTGTCACAGACGCAATTGGAGATCATTCAACAGCTATGGGTGAGGGAACAACAGCAAGTGATTGTAGTTCTTTAGCAGTTGGTCAATATAACTTAGCAGGCTCGACTGTAACAAGTAGTGCCACTGAATTTAGTTTAGACAATACCGCTTTTGTAATTGGGAATGGAACAGCTTTCAATAACAGAAGTGATGCACTTTTAGTTAAGTTTAATGGTGATGCAACTCTTGCAGGGAATCTTAACATAAATTCTGATGCACGCCTTAAAGCAAACATTGTATCTCTTGGTTCTACTTTGTCTAAACTTCTACAAATAGACGGTAAGAGCTATACAATGAAAAAGGATGAGAGTGAGAAACAAAAGATAGGTCTACTTGCACAAGACATAGAGAAAGTATTTCCTGAACTTGTTTCAGAAAGTCACGGAGTTAAGTCTGTAAACTATCAAGGGCTTGTGCCTGTTCTTATTAATGCGCTTAAAGAACAAGATGTTTTGATCAAGGAACAGCAGAGTATTCTATCAGAGCAACAATCTGAAATAGATAAGCTAAAGTCTATGATGCAGAAGATTATTGAGAGGCTGTAGTTCATTAAAAATATTCCTAACAATAAAAAATTATTCTTCGGAATATAATCGTACACCCAATTGAGCTATTTTCGAAACAATCCCTGACTTTTTTGAGAAAGTTTGATAATTAATTTTTTCTTCATTTGTAATTTATTGTTTAAAGATTAATTATATAACCTCACTCTCTCTTTGCTTATTGATAAACTCAGCACCGCATTCTAATTTGTTCGCTAATTTGGACTTAGGATTTACGATTCTCCAAAAAGGTGTAACTTCTTCAATTCCTTTACCTGATTTTAATTCCTCATATGACGCTTCTGAAACAATTCGTAAAAAAATTCCTATGGTTACAGGGCAAGTATTATCCGCTTGATACTCAATTGCCAAATCATTTCGCATTGTTGACAATTCGGTTGATTTTCCATAAGGTATATGCTTAATGTAATCGTCAATTATTCTGGGTGTAGCAATAAACATTTTACTTCCTTCTGGAATGTCCGCGAATTTTTTATCAATCGTTTTAATTTTATATGACTTATTACAATCTCTTTTTTCTATCCAAGTTTTCTTTGCCATTATTCATAAGAGTTTCTTATCAACATTTTCACATGAAAATTTATAGTTTTATTTATAATCAAATTCAAAGATTTTAAAGTTAGGACGAACGAATATTTAATATTATAAGTTTTGTATTCTTCTATGTAGAAAATAAAAAACTATTCCACCAATAATTGTCCATAATACATCATTCCAATCAAAAACTCCTCTTCCTGGAGTGTAAATAGTTATAAACTCATTTCCAATTAGACCAATCATAGAAACGATTATTGACAACTTTAATCTATTTCTGTAAACAGATGTATTAGGTTTAAAAATATCTGGAATAGTTACAAAAAACATACTTGGAAGACCAATACCTGGAAGGAAGTTGGGAATTACTCCAAGAAAATAAATTATAACGTCATTTCCTCCATCATAGTTTGGTCTGATGTAATCTTGAACCAAACCGAATGATAAAAATGTAACTACAAAAACTAAAAAATAAAAATATTTTATGTTCATCAACATATCCAAATTTATTTAATTTGTTTCAGTACCCAATTTAGCTATTTTCGAAACTATCATTACAATTTTTATAGAGATTAACTTAGATTTAATTCTTTAGAATCAAATGCATATTAAAAAAATATTCCCAAGTATAAAAAATTATTCTTGGGAATAAAATCGTACTGAAGGCGGGACTTGAACCCGCACGAACATTACTGTTCATTGGATTTTAAGTCCAACGTGTCTACCAATTCCACCACTTCAGCTTGGACTAAAAAGAGCGAAAGACGGGATTTGAACCCGCGACCCTCACCTTGGCAAGGTGATGCTCTACCCCTGAGCTACTTTCGCATTTGGAACGCAAATGTAAGGCAATTTTCCTAAAAACTACAAGTCCTTTTTCTTTCCCAACTTCTTACGCAAACTGTTGAGCTGCATCAAAGCATCCATAGGGGTCAAATGATCAATATCCAAATCCATTATTTGATCTCGAATTTCTTCAAGAAGTGGGTCATCCATTTGAAAAAAATTCAATTGCATTTCGTCATCTTTTTTCTTCTCTTTTGTACCACGACTTGCTTCTAACTTTTCCAATAGTTGTTTGGATTGTTGCAAGATAAACTGAGGCATCCCGGCCATCTTAGCCACATGAATACCAAAGCTATGCGCACTGCCACCAGGAACTAATTTGCGTAAAAACAACACATCATCCTTTAGCTCTTTTACAGAAACAGTATAGTTCTGTATTCGTTCATATTGCTCTGTCATTTCATTGAGCTCATGATAGTGCGTTGCAAATAAGGTCTTGGGATGATGAGGATGTTCGTGCAAATAGGTGGCAATCGCCCAGGCAATTGATATACCATCATAAGTGCTCGTGCCACGCCCAATCTCATCGAGCAGAACCAAACTACGTGCAGACAGATTATTGACAATTGCAGCTGTTTCGTTCATCTCAACCATAAAAGTGGACTCCCCCAGGGAGATATTATCACTTGCACCTACACGAGTAAACAGCTTGTCAACAACTCCAATTTCAGCCCGATCTGCAGGAATGTAGCTCCCTACTTGAGCCATGAGTACGATTAGCGCTGTTTGTCTTAACACTGCCGATTTCCCTGACATATTGGGACCTGTAATCATAATAATCTGCTGATTATTTTTGTTGAGCTCAAGGTCGTTGGGGATATACGATTCTTCTGGGGCCATTTGATATTCTATCACTGGGTGACGACCTTGTACAATTGTCAACGAGTCACCATCATTCAAGGTTGGACAATGATAATTTCTTGCCTTTGCCAAACTTGCAAACCCACACAAACAGTCAAGCTCTGCCAATATGCGTGCGTTGTTTTGAATAGTTTCAATATAGGGGATCAATCCCTTCACAAGCTCTTGAAACAAATGTTGTTCGAGTTGAGCAATCTGGTCTTCTGCTCCTATGATTTTTGTTTCATAGACCTTGAGCTCTTCTGTTATATATCGCTCAGCATTGACCAGTGTCTGCTTTCGAATCCATGTTTCTGGCACTTTGTCTTTGTGCGTGTTTCGCACCTCGATATAATAGCCAAAAACATTGTTGAATGATATTTTGAGAGAACTGATCCCTGTTTTTTCAGTTTCTCTTTCCAGCATCTCATCCAGAATTTTTTTCCCATCACGAGCAATCGAGCGATAGTCGTCTAGCTCATCAGAATATCCTGAAGCGATGGTGTCACCTTTACCCAATTGGGTAGGGGCGTCTTCAGACAATCGGTCTGTAATCCATTGACAACAAGCAGAACAAGAATCCAATCCCTCTACTAAAGAGTGCAAAGCTTCTTGGTCGCTTTTTGAGGTGATTTCTGTTACTTTTGGAATGAGCAGCAAGGTGTTTTTGAGTTGATTGATTGCTCTAGGGCTAATTCTACCTGTGGCTACTTTTGCCATTAAACGCTCCAAATCTCCGAAAGATTGAAGCAGTTCTTTCATGCGCTGTTTTCGATTTGAGTGTTGGTAAAAATCAGTTACAATACTCAATCTCTTTTCAATGGCTTTCAAATCGGTGAGTGGAGCAACCAACCATCGCTTTAGCATTCTCCCACCCATGGGAGTTTTTGTATGATCCATCACCTGCAAAAGAGTGGTTGCCTGTGGTGCATTAGGATAAATCAATTCCAAATTCCGAATGGTGAATGGGTCCATCCACATTTGCACCTCGCAATCGAGGCGATGAATGTGAGTGATGTGATCCAACTGCGCATGCTCAGTTTCGTTGAGATAATACAAAATCACCCCTGCAGCAATGATACCAGCATGAAGATCAGCAATTCCAAAACCCTTGAGTGATGCAACGCCAAATTGACCCTGCAAACGCTCTATCGCATAATTTTCTTGAAACACCCAATCCTCAAGATAATATGCTGGAAATCCTGCACCATAACTCTCTACAATCTGCTTCTTAATTGGTTTGGCAACCAATACTTCTTTGACAGCCAACTGCTGAATCAGGATCGATATTTCCGTTTGACTTCCTTGCGTGAGTTGGAACTCACCTGTCGAAATATCGAGAAAAGACAATCCATGTATTTGATTATTGATGTGTAAAGCAGCTACAAAGTTGTTTGACTTTTCGTCCAGAACCCCATCAAACAAAGTAATTCCAGGTGTGATAAGTTCAGTTACCCCCCTTTTGACCAATTTTTTTGTTGATTTTGGGTCTTCCAACTGATCGCAAATCGCTACTCTCTCACCTGCCCGAACCAATTTTGGGAGATAGGTTTCTAATGCATGATGTGGAAACCCAGCCAATTCTGTTTCGCTTGCACTACCAGCCCCTCGTTTGGTGAGCACAATGCCCAAAATATCTGCAGTGCGAACAGCATCATCACCAAAAGTTTCGTAAAAATCACCTACCCGAAACAACAATAGAGCATCTGGGTATTTCACCTTAATCTCATTGTACTGCTTCATCAATGGCGTTTCCTTAGATGATGGTTTTGCTGTCAAATATTCTGAGTTGTCTTGCTAAAATACTTATTTGCTTTGGAAAATGGTTTGCCAATCAAGTTGTATTTTTGGATCATGCGCAAACTCAAAAATGCAGAACTCAATCGATTGGATGTGGATGAATTTAAAAACGCCAAAAAAAACCCTATAATCTTGGTGTTGGACAATGTGAGGAGCTCCCATAATGTAGGTTCAATTTTTCGAACTTCTGACGCTTTCCGCATACAAGAAATCATACTCTGTGGAATCACAGCTACCCCCCCTCACAAAGACATTCGTAAAACTGCTTTGGGTGCTACTGAAAGTGTGCAATGGCAGTACTGCAAAAATACCTCTGATGCTGTTGATCAGCTCAAATCGAAAGGGGTTGTTGTTTTGGCAATCGAGCAAGCAGAAGGCTCCACAAGTTTGTCAGACTTCACACCCAAACCCAACACCACCTATGCTTTGGTATTTGGACATGAGTTAAAGGGTGTTTCACAAGAAATTGTTAGTGCTGCCAATGAAGTGCTAGAAATCCCACAAGAGGGAACCAAGCATTCGCTCAATGTTTCAGTAAGTGTTGGACTGGTTGTGTGGGAGTTGTTTAGTTCACAGTCAAAGCAGCCTTGAGTCGATCGATAATCAAATGATAATCTCTATCATTTGATACAAAATCGAGTTCACTCAAATCTATTTCTACGATGTTCCAATCTGGATGCGAACGCTTAAAGTCTTGGTAACCCTGACGCACTTTGTTCAAATAATCAGCATCAATGGAACGCTCATAGCTACGTCCTCTATTTTTGATGTTTGACAATAATCTAGGCGTTGTTTGCTTGAGTAGGATATACAAATCTGGTTGTTGTATGTCGCGCATCATATTGTAAAATATCGTTCGATAGAGTGAAAACTCATCAGGTTGTAGCGTAAACTGAGCAAAAATCAGAGACTTGTGTACTTCATAATCCGACACAACCCCTTGATCAAATAAATTGGGCTGTTCTGAAAGTTCGTGTTGCTGTTTAAATCGATCGGCTAAAAACGACATTTCTAAGGAAAATGCATAACGCTCGGCATTGTCATAAAATTTGGGTAGAAAGGGGTTTTCGGCAAATCGCTCTAAGAACAGTTTTGCATGAATATCCTCGGCTATTCGCTTTGCCAAACTTGTTTTCCCACAACCAATGGTTCCCTCCACACAAATCCGATTAAATTGACGTAAAAAATGAATGGCTGGTCGCTCTATCACTCCTCCCAAAAGAGACAGTTTGGTAAAATCATCACATTTCTTGAACAACTGCGCAATAGTTTGATCGTGATTTGGCACCCCTTTTTCAGGAGCGATCTCAAAAAGAGGCTGCAGTACAAATCTTCGCTCATGTAATCGTGGGTGTGGTACAGTCAGTGTGCTTGTGTTTATGACTTGGTCATCAACCATGATCAAGTCGAGATCAATGGGGCGATCGTGGTACAGGCCATCTGAAGCCTGCTCGCGACCCAATGCCCTTTCGATCGCTTGAAGATTTTCCAAAATCAAATCAGGTGTTTTAGATGACAATGCCACCAAACAAGTATTTAGGAAATGAGCTCCCGAAAAGCCCACAGCAGGTACTTCATAAACTGATGCGCAATGAAGAACTCTGCCTATCTCATCATCAATCCGATCAACAGCTTGTTGTAGATTGGCAAGGCGATCGCTCATGTTG